>JAAEOP010000247.1 GCA_024223125.1 Chloroflexota bacterium | reverse complement strand
GACTTAGGAATGAGGATTAAATAATCCCATGAACTTTAATTTGTCATTCCCGCGAAGGCGGGAATCCACTCGACTAAAAAGATGGATACCTGCCTTCGCAGGTATGACAAGTTCGGGGTTTAATAAAATCCCCATTCCTTAGTGTACGGTACACCTTGTGAATTCTATGAATTTTTCCCAACTTCTTGATGTGGATACCCTGGCTCCGACACCGGTTATTTATTTGCGTACCAATTTGCAGCAAATTGTGCAAACTGTGCGCAATAAGCAATGCTGCACCGTTTTAGGGCCTCGCTATCGGGGCAAGAGCGGTTTAATGCAAGAAGCGGCCATGCAACTGCAAGAACAAGGCGCTTACTACACCAGCTACATCAGCCTGAAAAAGATTCCCACATTAAACGAAGATAGCTTTTTTATCGGTTTATACTCCGATGTTTTATTGGTCAGTGAAGCAGAGTTTTATACCCGACTGTACATGGGTATTGAACGTGGTTTACCGGCCCTGAAATCCGCTTCCATCCTCAGCCCGCCTCGTTCGGCCGATGGGTTTCGAGATGCGCTGTTGACGTTGGTACGGCGGGCCAAACGGCATATTGTGGTTTTTATTGACGACCTGGAAACCGCGCCCCCCAATCTGGTCGCTACCTTATTGGGCGCACTGGCGGCCGTCCACACGGCCGTTACCGAACCAGATCAGGCCAACTTTTTTGCCGTCATTTGCGGCGCGCTCAGTTTTTCCCAACAAACATCGGCCGCCGTCGAATGGTTTAGAAGCGTCTCCCAAATGGTCTGGGTGGATGAACTGTATCCCGACGAGCGGGCGGCCGTTGTACGCGCCGCCTGCCACCGGCAAAGTATTGAACTGACAGAACATAGTCTGGACGCGTTACTCAGCCAGACCGGCGGCGACCAGTTTCTCATTGAGCACGTCCTGAACAACTGCTTTAATCTGATGGCCCCCCGCCACCAAACCCGGCTAACGCCCGCCCGCATTGCCGAAGGGATTGATTTACTGGTAGAGCTGCCCCCCGACACCTATCTGCACGAACTACAACGGTTTATTGAAAGCGATCCCACGTTAATGTATACCGCTTTGGGTATTATTGATCATGGGCAAACGGCCGTCAGCCAGATCAAACTCAACGTAAAAGAAAACCCCAATCAGCTAGACTTATGCGGCGTCTTCAACCGCTCCCAGGAACATTACGACGTGAAAAGCGACCTATGGCGGCGGCTGCTCAAACAAAACCTGAATGTGGCCCGCATTGGCGGCTTGTATGCCATAGCCGGCTATTGGCAAGAGGCGTTCCGATATTTGGGCACGGCCGTCAATCATGGCGACAACTCTGTTAAATCAGAACTATTCACGGCCATCATCAACGCCATGTACACCAGAGAATCGGCCCAGGGCGCGGGTGAATTTTTGTGGCAGGGATTGAGAGCCGCTTACCCTGAAAACGAATCACACCTGTACCTGATTATTGAAAACAGCTTACGGCCGATCCAGCCCCAACAAAAAAGCGGCCCCGAAGCGATTATTCCTTTAACGGCCATCACCCAACCCGAAGTAGCCGCCCTGCACGGCGCCAATTACGCCGTCGCCAACGACAGCCAAGAAGAAACCCGCCTATACATCCCCCTGCGTGACGAAGCCAACCAACCTGTGGGATTGGTAACATTTGGTGATCTCGTCTCCCCTAACTCCCCTTACCAGCGGCGTGAAGAACTGCTGCAATTGATTGGCTTTTTGCGTCAGGCAGCCGTCGCCATTGCCGATCGCGGCCGTTTTGCTACCCTGCTCCTTTCGGCCGAAAATCGGGTAGACAAACTCAACGTCCTCAACACCATTCTGACTAAAATATTGCACCACCCCCACCCATCTGAAGATAAACTGCTGCAACTATGTCTCACCGGCGTCACTTCCCATCTGGGTTTGGGGTTTAGTCGGGCTGTCTTATTCATCGCCGATCAACAACAGCATTACCTAATCGGCCGACAGGCGTTTGGGCATCTAACCCGCAAAGAATCAGCTCAAGCCGAAGCGTATTATGCCCGGCTAGACCTGGACACCCTCATTACCTCCATGTTCAGTACTATGCACGGTGAATCCCCCTTACAACACCGAGTAAAACAAATACGGATTCCCCTGGTTGCCAATCATAATAACGGGCTGGTGGAAGCTTTTCATCAGGTTAAACCAATCACCACCCTCAACCAACGCAGCCGCATCCCGCTGCCCGTTATTTTTGCCCAAGCCATCGGCGTACCGGACCAATTTGCCCTGATACCTTTGAAAGCCGGACGCCAAACATTAGGCGTCCTTTATGTTGATGATAAATTTACAGGCAAGCGTATTGATAAGGAACGGTTTGAACTGCTGCAAACATTTACAAACCAGACGGCGCTGCTTCTGAAAAATGCCCGCACCCTGCTGGCCGAAAAAAAGCGAACCAAAGGGTTCAAAAAACTACTCAAAATCGAAGGCGCCTTAAACGACCAGATTACTAATTCCGTCAAAGGGGTGCTAGATGAAGCCGCCCGTTCGGCTTGCAATTTATTTGGGGCGGATAACGCAGTCATCTACCCGCTGCAATTGGGGCTGCCCAAAAGTCAATATGTGTATGATGTGGAAAATGTTTCCGCCATTGGCACACGTCAAGCCGTCCGCCCCACCGGCCGTACCCGGTCTCGTTCTGGCATTGCCACGCAGGTTTTGCGGAGCGGTCTCTGGCATGTGCCCTCCGTATCCAAAAGTGGGGGGAATGGCCACGGCCGTTCCCTGTTAGCCAGCACCTTCATCGCTCGTGAAAAAGTGGCTGCCTTTGTGGGCATCCGCCTCGGCTCTCTGGAAAAGCCGGTAGGCATCCTCTACTTAAACTGGCTCACACCCCATTTTCTTTCTCAAGAAGAATTGACCATTTTAGAACTGTTAGCCAACTTCATCGCCATTGCCATTCCCAGCGCCCGCAGCTACCAACGCATCCAATCTGACCTCACCCTCCGCAACCAGGAACTCCAGGGTTTAAGCCAGGTATTTTCCAGCAGCCTGCTTATTGATTCTGAAGATGAGATTGATCTGGCCATCCACATTACCCTGCAAACGGCCCAAACCTATGCCAAAGCGCCCTATGTCTATCTGATTCGGGACGAGCCACACAGCGTTTGGCGTGTTTACCGCCTGGCCTCTTCTGGCAATATGAGGTCGGAATACCATACCAAAATCCCGGCGGGACTAATTGAACATGTCTTTTCCGCTTCGCGCACTGAATTGATTACCAATAGCGGCCGTCCAGAAACAGGCAAATTCCCCAAACGTTTTCATGATGACAGTCGTTGTGGGCTGGCTGTGCCGGTGCGTTTGCAGGGGCATTGTTTTGCTGTGCTGTACCTGGAAACACCCCACCCAGACGGCTTGAGTGAGAGCCAGATTCCCCATCTGGAAGATATTGCCCGACGGTTAGCTATGACCTTAGAGAAAGCAGACCGCACCCAAGCTTTACGCCAGCTTCAAGACATTTCACACCAGCTAACGGCCGAGATAGATTTACAAAGCTCTCTGGCCTTTCTGGTGCGGCAAGCACGCGCGGCGTTGCGAGCGGTGGATGTCATCTCGTTATATTACGCAGATCAGGATGCCGGGCAGTTGATGTTGGGGTACATGTCTGGCGACCAGAGTGAAGCGATCATCGGCCAACATCTGACCCCGCCGGAACCAATTGTGGCCCAGATTTCCAATGCCAAACAGCCCCTTTTTATTGCCGATATTCGCCACCACACGGCCGTGCGGGGTGCTTTCTTTGACACAGACCAGACGGTTAAATCTGCGGCCGCCTTTCCTCTGCGAATTGGCGAGCAAGAAGTGGGTTGCATGTTCTTTGGCTACCACTTCTTCCACCGCTTTAGCAAAGATGAACGCAGCCTGCTGAACCTGTTTGCCCAATTGGCAGCTCTGGCTATTTTGCGAGCCACGCTGCACGATGAAGCCGAGAGACGGCGCAAACGATTAGACACCATCGGCCGTATGACCCCCATCATCAGCGCCAGCCTGGAACAGGAAGCAGTCTTCAAAGCGGTGCTGCATGAAGTACATGAATTATTTCCGAAGGCAGACAACATCTGTTTTGTGGAAAGAAACCCGGCAGGCACGATTATTATGTTGCAAGACTCCGCCTATTATCACATGGATAATATCCCTTTCCGACCCGACGATGACCACACGATGCTGCAAGAGCGGCGCGGGATTGCGGCGCGGGTATTGGCAACCGGTACGCCAGCTCTGGTGGGGGATGTCACTCAAGACGCCGACTATATTCCTGCCATTAGTTCGACCCGCTCAGAATTGTGCATGTCTTTACAGTTTGAAGAGGATTCAAGGGTGGGGTTGGTACTGGAAAGCGATCAACTTAATGCCTTTTCGTTGGCTGATTTGCGCCTATTGGAAATGCTTACTGGTTACATCGGCATTGCCATCCAAAATGCACGTCAATTTGAACAGGCGCGGGCGCGGGAGTTGAAGGAGCGTACAGCCATGATGGCCACGGGCTTGATTCATGATATTAACACGGCCGTCGCCAATATCCCCGACCTGGTAGATGAATTGGAAGAAAAGATATTGGCCGGTCAGGACCCATCATTCCCCCTGGAAGACTTGCGCCAAAATGCCAGCGTTACAGACAAAATTAGCGCCCGCCTGCGTGATTTTGTCATTACAGGCCAATACCAGCCGCAGTTGATTGATGTGCCTCAGTTAATTAAAAAAGCGATTGCCATTAGCAAAACACACGAGATGCCCCACGTTACTACATCTTACATCTTATGCGACCCACTGCCCCAGATTGAAGCGGATCCGCTGTGGATAGAGCTGTTGCTAAAAAATTTATTGGTGAATGCGTACACGGCCGCGCCCCCCAACCGTGATGGCAGCGTCCGCATAGAAACAGAAACCCAGTCAGATTATCTACTGCTGCATGTACGGGATAATGGAAATGGGATTCCACCCGAAATCAAAGAAGACATCTTCAAATTTGGTATTAGCACCAAAAAGAACAGCAATAAAATGCAGGGGGTAGGTCTTTACCACTGCCGTCTGATTGCCGAAGCCCACAACGGCAAATTGACGCTGGATTGTGAACCAGGAGCCGACACCGTGTTTACTGTGAGGCTGCCCATTACCGCAAACAATAACCATCTGGAAAAGGAGCAAGGAAATGGGTGAGCAAACGTACCAACCAAAAATCTTATTAGTCGAAGACCAAAAAGAGTTTCATGGTCCGGTCACACGCTGGCTGCACGACACCGGGTATACCGTCCGCCTGGCAACCTCTTATGATGAAGCCAAATCAGCCCTGGAAAGCGAGCATTTCCACCTGGCTATTATTGATATTCGCCTGGTAGATGGCGACCAGAAGAACCACCAGGGTTTCCAACTATTGGAAATTGTAGAGCAGTTGGGATTGAAGGACATTATGCCCTGTATCATCCTTTCCGCCCATGCGACCAGTGAAAATATCATGCGGGCTTGGATGGAATTGGACGCCGCCAGATTTATTAAAAAGGAACCCCGTTACCGCCGCAAACTAATGCAATGTGTGCAAGAGCTTTTTAGTCGTGAAGTACAAATTAATTTTGATTTAACGTATGTGGGCGGCTCAGAAGAGGTACTGTCCCAGGTAGCCAGAGACATCAACTGGTCTATGGCCGAAAAGCCAATCTCAAATTTGCTAACGCCCCAGGTGCGCGATTTGTTTGGCAAGTTGTTTATTGGCGCCCGCAGTCTGTACATCAGCAAGCTAAAACCAGGCTTAACCGGCGCGGCCATTGTACGCATTCAACCCACCTGGACGGGCGGGTTGGGTCGCTCTTATGTAGCTAAACTCGGCCGTCGTGATAAAGTGGAAACGGAGCAGCAGCGGTATGACCTCAATGTAAAACGGTATTTACCGGCTAATACAGTGGCCCAGGTGGGCACGGCGTATACTCGCCAACTTGGCGCATTGCAATACACTTTTGCGGAAACGGAACGACGGCCGTTGGTCGAGTTTGACGAATATTATGATAAACATATCGCCGACCAGATCATCACCAGTCTAAAAAATCTCTTCCAGCATACGTGCCGTTTTTGGTACGATGGCCGTGAACGAAATATTGAAGATTTGCCATCCCTTTATTTTGACGCCTTTCAATTGGATCATATGAAGCTAATCGGCCGTATTCAAATGGTACTGCCCCAATTTGACCCCGATGCGGACATGATGCAGCTCAGCCCCGAATCGGCGCCGGTGGTGAACCCGCTGGCCTGGCTGCGCCAAAATCAGGCCGAAACTGTGTTTCCCGTTTATCGCTGTATTACGCATGGCGATTTAACCGGGCGCAATATGATGGTGGATGACATCGGCAAGTGCTGGTTAATTGATTTTTACCGTACTTATGAAAGCCACATTTTACGCGATTTTGTCATTCTGGAAACGGATATTAAGTACCGGCTGTTGCCCACTGTGAACCTGCCCCAATTTTTACAGATGGAAGCGGCGCTGTGTACGGCCGAAGAAAAAGACCAGCCATCCCGTTTAGGCGCAGAAATGTCGGCCGGACTGCAAAAGACGACGGCCGTATTAACCGCTTTACGCTACATGGCGCATGATTATGCCCGCGGATTGCACAGTTCCCAGACAGAAGTACACCAAGAATATTTGATCAGCCTGCTAATGGCAACGTTGAATGTAGTTCGTTTGCGCCATGTGAATGAGACGCGCAAATTTCAAGCCTTACATTCGGCCGTGTTAATTTGCGCTGAACTTGATAAATTGGCCGGACGGGACGTGGAGACGATGCCTTTTAGCGCTCACCTGAAACCAGCGCTTTCCCTCAACGACCAGCATGAGGATGACAGCGGCTTCTTTACGCTGACAGCTACCAAAACAACAGCCCAACAACGCTTTTTGGCCGAGAATATTCTGGCGGGCAATGTTCTGTTGTTCATCGGGTCAGAGCCGCCGCCAGGCGCCAATTGGCCCAACAACAATGATCTGGCCCAAAAGTTGATGAAGGAGGTGGATTACACACCTACTTACCGGGATAGTCCACGCAAGTTGTTTGCCTTTTATTTGAATCGCACTGGCGACCGGACGCAGTTGGTAAACGAACATTTACTGTATTTTGATGGGGCAGAACGGCCGTCTTTCTTTAGCAAAGCGGCCAATTTACCCTGGTACACCATCTACACCACCAACCAGCACACCTATCTGGAAGAAGCGTTTAGCCAGCGGCAAATCCCGTTTGCGGCCGCAACGGCAGCGAATGGTTTGGGTAACGGTCGTGCCCAACACCCCCATATCTTCAAACTGAACGGTTCACTCAATGACGCCCATCGCCACGACCCTCCTTCAGAACTACCTCTGACGGAATATGATTATCGAGAGCGGGCGACGGCCGTGCGTCTGCAACAATTATGGCAAAACATCGGCGCCAACGTGTCGGCCGGTAAATACCTGCTGATGTTATGTGCCTCCGAAGAAGAGTTGGCTCTGGCCCATGAAAGCTACCAGGCATCTGGGGTCAACAGTGAAGGCTTAATCTGGGTGACGGGCAGCAATATGGCCGAAGAAGAACAAGACGTGTACCGTAACCTCGGCTTCCGCGTTTTACCTGAGCGACCGGAAATGTTGTTAAGGATTTTGGCAACGTTGGTGAAGTGACGGACGACCATTGACGGATAACGGACGACGGCACCTCCTAAAAGATAAACTTCAGTTGCACACTTGCCCACTTGCAAACTTGCACACCTGCACGGAAGCCTAAAGTTGAAACTGCGGCCGCTCAATCGAATTCGCTGCCTGAAAAACAATTGGGGGATGGTTGGGGTAACAGCCCCATAGCGCCAGGAGCTTCGTACACATACCAATACTGTCCGGAAAGGGATCAGGTTGAGCCTGGCAAAGAACAGACTGACTCATATGAACCTGATGCCTGATAGAGAGACAATGATATGCTGATTCATCTGCATTAACACCGGGTATAGAGAACAATAAAAAGTGGTGACCATCGTTCTGAAAACAACATTAGCCGGGATTCAATCAACGCCAGACAGGGGCTGATAGAAAGGTTATGAGTATCATCATTTTGACGACAGATAGCATTCATGATGAGTAG
>JAAEOP010000246.1 GCA_024223125.1 Chloroflexota bacterium | reverse complement strand
TACGGCGCAATTCCAGATATTCGTTGATGCTTACGATCCTGATTTGGGCTTTTGCAACTTCCCGGAATGGCAGACGGGGCGCTTAAATATTGGCACACAAATTGCTGCCGCACAGGGGGTGCGCGACATGGCCAATCACCTCGGCGATACATCGACCCAAAATCAGGCGCAAACACTTCTTTCAAATTTATTAGATGGGAAAATCGCGTTAGCAAGCTTTGTACCTAATTTGTACGATACCGGCCAGCTCCAACCTTTTGAAATTCATCTCAATGCAAATGGCACAATCGTCTATGACGATATCATGGGGCCGAATAGCCCTTACAACCACGAAATGATCCCCTATAATGCCCAATTCCGCGGTCGAGATACAGACCCATCACAGGTCAATTGGTGGGATGGGAGTAATTATAGGGTGGATGTGGGAATTGGGTTCATGCATTATCCAGCCCTCTCCGGCTATTTTCCGCTTACTTCGGAACTAGTCTCTCGCCTGCAAACAGACCTGATGGAAGAGACCCGCTATTATGTCAATTCTTACGAGGTGAATAATCCCTGGTGGTGGATGGCAGACCTGGCACATCATACAACCGGTGCTGGGGAACATCTCTACCACAGTCCCACGTTGTCCTGGACAATGTTCCAGGTGAAAGCCCATGTCCTGCAGGAAGATTGGAACACATTGGCACACCAGCTTCCCGAACCCATTAGTTTTTACAGCAAGTATGACTTGTACCGGTTGCAAAATCTGGTCACGCTGCTCGAATACGCTGAACCAGATGTCAGCCTGAGCACAAAATCCGCTTCCCCGTTCATTGCTGAAACAGGAACAGTCGTT
>JAAEOP010000245.1 GCA_024223125.1 Chloroflexota bacterium | reverse complement strand
GGATGATAAAAGCCAAACCATCTTCATTCCCGCCCGGCAACAAGGGTATGTCACCTGGAATGTGGTTGTGGAAGATGTGGAACGGGTAGACTTAGTGTTCCGCATTCGTGCCGGACAGTTCAGTGATGCCACACGGCCGCCTATGGGTACATTGGAAGGAGGTGGCCTGCCCGTTTACAAATATGAAGTGCCGGAGACAGTAGGCACATCCGGCCAGATCATGGAAGGGGGTGCGGTAGTGGAATCTATCGGCCTGCCTATCTACCCGGATCATGAGTTGACACAGGGGACGGTGACAGTGCAGGTAGCGTCTTCGCTGGCCGGAGCCATGACCGAGGGTCTGGATTATTTGGCTCATTACAATTATGAATGTACGGAGCAGATTGTGAGCAAATTCTTGCCCAATCTGTTGACGGTACAAGCTCTGGAAGCAGCCGGTATTGACGACCCTGAACTGAGAGCCAATCTGGATGAGCAGGTGAGTGTTGCTTTGCAGCGTTTGTACAGCCGCCAACGGCCAGATGGCGGCTGGCCCTGGTGGGATGGTCCGCGCAGCAGTACGCTGGTTTCGGCTTATGTGACGCTGGCGCTGGTGGAGGCCACGGAAAGCGGCTATCCGGTCAGCGCAGATGTGCTTGAAGATGGCGTGACTTATCTGAAGGGAAAGCTGAATGAGGTGGATGGGTTAGACGGCCGTTACAAAGAAAATCGGCAAGCATTTTTGCTCTATGTGCTGGCACGGGCGGGGGAACCGTCTAATCAGCATATGAATAAGTTGTATGAACGGCGGGCGTCGCTGGACTTTTATGCTCAGGGTTTTCTGGCGCAGGCATTGTACTACACCGATACCGCAGACCCGCGTCTGGCTGTCTTTGCCAGCGACTTTATCAGCCATGCTATTCTCTCGGCGACGGGGGCTAATTGGGAGGAGACGGAGCGGGACTACTGGAATTGGAACAGTGACACGCGCACGACGGCGATTGTGCTGGACACGATGACGAAGTTGGACCCGGACAATCCGTTGGTAGCTAATGCGGTACGCTGGTTAATGGCACATCGGATAGACGGCCGTTGGCATGGTACTCAAGAAACTGCCTGGACACTCATGGCTCTGACTGACTTCATGGTTGCTTCCGGGGAACTGGAAGCCGATTATGCTTATGAAGTGGCTCTCAATGGGGAATTGCAGTTGGCCGGTGAAGCGAATGTGGACAGTTTGCGCGAGGTACAGCAGCTTCAAATTGACATTACTGAATTGTTTAGCGATGAATTGAACCGGCTGGCTTTTGGCCGCAGCGATGGCCCCGGAAATCTGTATTACACTACTCATTTGGAAGCGTATTTGCCGGTGGAAGAGGTACGGCCGTTGGATCGCGGCTTCATCATTTCCCGCAGCTATTTTGACGCTGATGACCGGGAAGCACCGATTACGGAGATGGCTCAGGGGGAAACCTTCCTGGCCCGGCTGACGATTGTTGTACCTCAGACAAAACATTATGTGTTGATTGAGGATTTCTTACCCGCTGGCTTGGAAGCGGTAGATCAATCGTTGAACATTAGCCAGCAAGTAGGCGTGCCGGAGCGGTATGATTGGGACGAATACCGCACACGGGGCTGGGGCTATTGGTATTTTGACCATATTGAACTGCGGGATGAGAAGGTGGTGATTTCGGCCAATCGGCTGCCGGCGGGGACGTATGAATATGTGTATCTGGTACGAGCGGCCGTTCCCGGCGAGTACCACACCATTCCCCCAATGGCGCAGGAGTTTTATTTTCCAGAGGTTTACGGCCGTGGGGCTGGTTCCCTCTTTACTGTGTTGCCGAGAGAATAATGAATTGTGAATTGTGAAGTGAGGATCCATTCACTATTCACAATTCATTATTTTCCTGATTATGGGTTGCATGATGAAACGATTCCGAATAACAACCAAAGTTTTGTTGGTGGGGGCAGCGTGTTTGTTAGGTATCGGTGTGGTGGGTTTGTATTGGCTGTTGGCCGATTTGCCGGATGTGGAGGCCTTAACCGGCCAAGTGACACCGCCTAGTGTTCGCATTACTGACCGTTACGGCCGTCCGCTTTACGACATGATTGATAGCGAATACGGCCGTAACACCGTCCTCCCCCTCGACCAAATCCCCCTGGCCTTACAGCAAGCTACCATCGCCACGGAAGACAAAACCTTCTACCAAAATCCAGGTGTAGATGGGTTGGGGATTTTGCGGGCGTTGGTTAGCAATGTGCGTGACGGTGAAATTGTGTCCGGTGGCAGCACCATTACCCAACAGGCAGTCCGCAATTTGCTGATGGGCTATGAGGAACGCAGCCAGGTTTCTCTCCGGCGTAAAGCACGGGAAGCGGCGCTGGCCTGGCTGGTGACGCGCCAATATAGCAAAGATGAGATTTTAGCCCTCTACCTGAACCAGATGTATTACGGCGGGATGGCTTATGGGGTGGATGCGGCCGCGCAAACCTACTTCGGCAAATCGGCTACAGAACTGACACTGGCTGAAAGCGCCCTCATCGCTGGACTGCCGCAAGCGCCTGCTTTGTACAATCCATTGCTGGAACCGGAAGCGGCTAAAGCGCGACAGACGGCCGTGTTAGGACTCATGGTCGAGCAAAACTTCATCACCCAGGCAGAGGCAGACTTGGCCGGCCGTGAACAGATGCGTTATGCAGCCAATCCCTACCCGGTAGCCGCGCCCCATTTTGTGATGATGGTGCAGGCAGAATTAGACAAACTGTTTCCCCAAGAAACCTTGTACACCGGCGGCGGACTGACAGTACGAACGACGCTGGATTTGAATTGGCAGGAACATGCCGAAGGGATCGTGCAGGAGCAAATTGAACGTTTGAACCAGCCTCTCAATGGCGGGCCAGGCCATTTTGCCCACAATGCGTCGCTGGTTGCCATCCATCCCCAAACGGGAGAGGTGATGGCTTTGGTGGGTAATCTGGACTTTTTTGACGAGGCGCATGATGGAGCCATTAACATGGCGCTGGTTCCACGCCAGCCGGGGTCGGCCTTGAAACCGATTGTGTATGCGGCCGGGATGGATCCAAAGAGGGGACGGCCGTTTACTCCCGCCGCCGTTTTTTATGATGTCCGCACCGTTTTTATGACCCATGAGAATGATCCCTACGTGCCGGTCAATTTTAGCCGTAACGAACACGGCCCCGTGCTGCTGCGACAGGCGTTAGGATCATCGCTCAATATTCCGGCCGTTGTAGCTCTGGATACGGCAGGTGTGGCCGAGACAATGGCGCTGGCGGCCGAGATGGGCATCGGTACATTAGGCGAACCGGATGAGTATGATTTATCTTTTGCCCTGGGGGGTGGTCCGGTGCGATTGTATGATTTGACGACCGCATTTGCTGCTTTTGCCAACGGTGGTTCCCGCATTGAGCCAACAATTTTGCTGGACGTGACGGATGTGGCCGGAAACGTTCTCTACCAATCTTCAGAACCGCAGCCAGTGCGGGCGCTGGATGAACGAGTGGCCTGGTTGGTGAGCGATATGTTGAGCGATGATGACGCCCGTATCATGTCATTTGGCGAGAATAGTATTTTGAATCTGGGGCGGACGGCGGCCGTGAAAACGGGCACAACTAATGATTTCCATGATAATTGGACAGTGGGGTATACGCCTGATTTGGTTGTCGGTGTGTGGGTGGGAAATGCAGACAATAAGCCGATGCAGGCCATTACCGGGGTCAGCGGAGCCGGGCCAATCTGGCATATGTTCATGCGCACGGTGTTAGCCGGAGAGCCGGATAAGCCGTTTCCGCAGCCGGAGGGGTTGGCGCAGGTGGAGGTGTGTGATTTGTCTGGACTATTACCGTCGGAAGCGTGTCCATTCCGGCGCAGGGAATGGTTTATTCAGGGAACGCAGCCAACAGAACAAGATACCTTTTACCAACGGGTAGGCATTGATCAGGAAACAGGTTTGCTGGGGGATGAAACGACGCCAGTGGAAAATGTGATTCACCAGTTGGCGTTGGATTTACCGCCTGTTTTGCATCCCTGGGCGCGGGAGCAGAATTTGTTATTGTTGGATGATTTGTTGTTGGCTAGCGCGGCGGGAAGGGAAACGGCCGCTTCCCCCATCCGCCTTATATCCCCAGACCCCAACACAAAGTACCGGCTGACGACAGCCCTGCCCGCCGAAGCCCAACGGCTGCCGGTGGAAGCGGTCACTGCGGCCAATATCCAGATGATGACACTCTGGCTAGATGGTGAACCGTTGGCGACAATGAAAAGCTCCCCGTACAAAATGTGGTGGCCTCTGACGCCGGGAGTGCATACAATGTGGGCGGAAGGAATAGATGGAGAGGGGACGGTCATGCAGAGCGATCTGGTTACATTTGAAGTATTGGAAGCGATTAAATTGTCAAATTAACGAGCAAGTTCAGGATCAGTTTGTAAAGCTAACTTCTTTTGCCAGAATGAACTATGTCACAAAAAAACTCGGAATTTTACCTCTGTAATCTTGTATATTAAAAATGAACATTAACAACAATAAATAGCAAAAATAAGAATATGTAGCAAACTATTTTCTGGAGGTCCGAAGCGGCGACCTAATGTGAGTGAGGAGCAGATCTGCCTCGGCACCGAGATTGTCGTTCGGACTGCCCAGAAGACCCGATTAGGAACATTGAGGCTGTCCAGATAGAGAGACAGGCCTCGAATAAAACGCAAGGCTGGGTTTGTTTGCATACCGGAACTGGGCCATCGTCGCTTCGATACCGCCTCCAATAGATAATTTGACAAATGTAAATAAGGAGATAATCATGAACATACGAATCATCGGTATCGATTTAGCAGTGACAGCAAAACATAAAGCCGTCATCCTGGACCCAGCCTGCAATCAGTTTATCGGCAAACAAATCAGTTTTCGTTCGTTGCCTGAGGAAATAGACCGACTCTTGCAACGAGCGCGAGATGGCGCTGGGGCCGAGCCTCATTTGGTGGCTGTTAAGGAAGCGACAGGCATGACCTGGTATCCCATAGGCAGTTACTTGCATCAACAAGGTGTCGTTGTCTACCGGGTAAACAGTCAAAAAACAAAGGATTTGCGTCGTGTACTTTGGAAACATGCTGGCAGCGACCACATTGATAGTCGCGTGTTAACTCATCTGTATCAATTAGCCCCCGATCGGCTGGAAAGATGGACGCCAACCAGCGGCGACCAGCAAACTTTGCAACGCGCTTGCCGTGCTGATGCCAGTTAGCGTGAAATGGATACAGCCATTCAAAATCGTTTGCAAGCATATGACCATTGGGCCTGGAGCAGTTTACAGCGTAACGTTCCTGCCGCGGCTCGTGATTGAACGCTTCCGCAAGTGGTGCGGCATCGTGCCCCGTAGTAAGCAGAGTGGTGAAGCTGAAGCCAAAGGCATGTCCATCACCAAGTCCGGTTCCAACCTGATCAAGTCAACTCTTTTCCTTAACGCTGAGGTTGCTCGTCAATGGGATGGACAAATAGCGGCCATTTACCACACTCAGATGGTCGCCTATGGCAAGCACCATACCCAGGCAGTTTGTGTATGCGCCACCCATTTAGCCAATCGTATCTATGCCATTTTTTCTCAAAAACGGCCGTATCAACTACGTGACCTGGATGGCAATCCTATTTTAAAAGAGGAATCACGTACTTTATGTCTACAATATCGTGTGCCTGATGAGGTTCGTAAACGCAACAACAAACGTTTTCGCCACAATCGCGCTGAAAAACGCACAGAAAAACGGTATCAGCGAAAACAGAAACACGGTTAACTGAAAGAAAGGCTTCTCGAAGCGTTTTCAACCCCAACCCGAGCCGCCTTTCAATTTACAACTAAATAGGGTGTATTGATTTTGAGGGCGGTGTCAAAAACACGCATTTGGCTCGTCGATGGTTTCATATTGCTTTTTGCTATTAAATTGTTAATGTTCAGTCACTTGACAAAATTTAGAACATCTCTGTGGCCGATTCTTGATTCTGTTGGTCAATCAGGTTTGGGCATACTTGCAGAGTTATTAAACATTGGTATAAATGGTGTTTGGATTCGTTGAACTGTCCTCAACTATTAACCCCACAATTAACAAGTGAAACCTGATAATCATAGCGCTCTCGCAGTGAATTTTCTGGTTTAAGTAAGGTTTAGATTTATGTCAACAACACAACAATTTGCAGGTCTTTCTATGCCTGTGTTTACAGCTTTTGGATGGGCCGGACAAGAAGCGGCCGTTAATTATGCCTTAGAACAATTAGAGGTGTTTATCCTCTCATTGCAGGCCTCATTACCCCGTTCGGTACAGGCCGAATTTGGGTATGCCGGTTTGAGTCGCCAAAGCCAGACCGTTTATCTGGCGGCGAATGAAGATGTAGAATCAGATATTCAAGTCGTGTTTATTGCCCGACCCACCAGTTTAGAAATGCAGCTTGTTTTGACAGATAAGAAGATGTTGACCAAGTCATTGAAATTGGCTGAAGCAAAACCCATGATAGCTCATCGTCTGATTACAGAGCTGGGTTCTGATTACTCATTCCGGGTACAGCAGATGCAAGTGGATGAGGAGACGGACACAGCTTCCCATTACCAGGATTTGTTTAAGGATGGCGTGGTGAAGCTGGATGAAGAAACGGCCGTGGCTGTTATAAGTAAAGCCGCCTATTTGAACAGTGAAGAACAATGGGTGACACCACTTTATGTCAGCCGTCGTTTTGAAGCTGAGAAAATATCGGTTATGAGGCGAGTGGCGTTGGATGTTATTGGACAGGAAATTCAAAATTTGATGCCCCTGATTCAATTTCTGACAGGTCATAAAGTCAGTAAGAAGAAAAAAGCAAAAAGCAAAAAACGGGCCAAAGTAAAATCAATACCGTCTAGTAAGGAAGTGGCCGTGCCCGAAATCATTGCCCCTGAAGATGGCTTTATCTACCTCTCCGAGATAAAACCGCTTCACTTGAGTAGAGGGTTTGTCAATATGACTCCAGACCATTGGCCTTTCTTCTCTATCAACTCACGTACAGTGATACGCCCGGTCACAGTTTACTATGATGGAATCTATGATAAAGAATCGTCGGTGTGGCGTTTGCGACCTAGCGACATAGCCCGACTGGTTTTAAGTCCCCGTGTCCACCAATGGCTGGAGGACAATTTTGAAAATGGCGATTATATTCAGTTACTTGTTAAAAATCTGGAAGACAAAGAAATTCAAATTTCATTAAAACCAATCGAAATGTAAATCTTATCGCATGAAGATTATCTGACAGGCGTTGCTTCATAAGAGGCAACGCCTTTTTTGTGGTACATGCGTAGTTCTCTGAATGTTTGCTTTCAAATAACTATTCAGGGTTGAAAGGGTTATGTGCTTTGGATACTATTGAGTAAATGTTTTGGTTTTTGAACCATGCCAAAAAATCTAAGGTGAAGGAAGCATTATGGCACGAACAAAGATCGTGGCCACGATTGGTCCCAGTTCAAGTAACCCTGAAACAATCCGCAGAATGTTAGCGGCCGGTATGACCGTTGCCCGCATGAATTTTTCTCATGGCGATCATGAATCACATATTAAAGTGGCTAAGACGCTGCGTGAGGTAGCCCAAAGTGAAGACAAAGTATTGGCTATACTTGGCGATTTACAAGGGCCAAAATTGCGTTTAGGGCATGTGAAGGCCGGCGGTATACAATTGTCACTGGGAGAAGAAATTGTCTTAACACCCCATCGCGGACAACCAGCTATGATTCATTTGCCCCATCCCGATCTTATAGAAGTGATTCAACCAGGAGCGCGTCTGGTTATTGGTGATGGTGAGGTGGAGTTTACGGTGGCTGAAAAGAAGGCAGACACGTTGCGCTGTATTACCACGGTGGACGGTCTATTAGAATCACGCAAAGGGGTGAATGCTCCGGGAACAGATTTGCCAGTTTCTAGCCTTACCGATAAGGACCGCATAGATATGGAGCTAATTTGTCAGCTTCAGCTAGATTATGTGGCTCTTTCTTTTGTACGCAGTGCGGCGGACATTCAGGAATTACAGGAGTTAATGATTGAGATGGATGCGAATATTCCCATCATCGCAAAAATTGAAAAGAGTGAAGCGATAGATCATTTAGACGAAATTCGGGATACGGCCGATGGCATGATGGTAGCACGAGGCGATCTGGGAATTGAAGTACACCCCCAAGAGGTGCCGCTGCTGCAAAAGCGTATTATTCGCATTTGTAATGATGCCGGTAAGCCGGTCATTACGGCCACACAGATGCTGCAATCTATGGTAGAACATCCCCGACCAACCAGGGCTGAAGCCAGCGATGTAGCCAATGCGATATTAGATGGTACGGATGCGGTCATGCTCTCTAATGAAACGGCGACAGGCCGTTTTCCGGTAGAGTCTGTCATGATGATGTGCCAAATTAGTGAAATTACGGAGACGGCTTTTCCGTATGATGAATGGCGTAACCGACGGCACTCAACAACAGGCGCTATGAAAACGGTAACGGAAGCAATTAGTGCGGCTAGTTGTGCTGTGGCTGAACGCTTAGAGGCTAAAGCGATTGTGAGTACAACCATGTCCGGAAACACGGCGCGACAGGTGGCCCGTCATAGACCGCCTACGGCCGTAATGGCCGTATCCCCTTTAGCGGCTACGCAACGACGTTTGGCTTTGGTTTGGGGTGTAGATTGTATCGTCGTACCCGATTTTATAGACACCGATGAAATGTTAGCCCAGACAGCGCGAGCAATGGGGACATTTGGCCTCAAATCTGGCGATAGATTGGTTATCACCGGTGGTGTTCCCTTTGGGCATACTGGGCAAACCAATCTGATTCAAGTCCACGAGATGAAAGAGTGACAGTTGCTAAGGGAGAATAAGCAGAGTATTATTTAATTATGTTCCAATTGTGTCATTCCACCAGATAATGATAATGATAATGATGATATGATGTTTGCAGTGACGATATAGGAGAGTTATAAATGGCAACATCAACTTTGGCCGAATCTGGCCCATTAACCACACTTGATTGGGAGCCGCCAGCAGTTAACAGTATTGAGGATACAGGTCTGGATCATGGTTTTCTGGAAGATTTAGCTCTGAAGATTATGTACTTTCGGGGTCAACTTACTGGACATGAAATTGCTGAACTAATGCACCTGCCCTTCGCCACTGTCGTCAGCTCCATTATGGATTTTCTTAAACGAGAGCAAATGTGTGAAGTGAAGGGGTCTGGTGGGTTGGGACCGGCTACTTACCAATATCTTATTACCAATAAAGGGGCCAGTCGTGCCCGTGAACAGTTAGAGCGCACAACGTATGTTGGCGCGGCGCCGGTACCGTGGGATACCTACGTGACAGCTATATTAGCTCAGAGTGGCAAGCGGCTGAAAGTAAATCCTAAAATGATGGAGACAGCCCTTTCTCATCTGGTTTTGGAGAAGGATGTTTTCCAGAAGGTTGGCCCGGCAGCCAATTCTGGGAAATCTATTTTTCTGTATGGCCCACCTGGAAATGGTAAAACGACGATTGCGGAAGCGATCGGCCGCATGATCCTGACGAATGATATTTATATTCCTTATGCTGTGGAGGTGGATGGACAGATTATCCAGGTGTATGATGAAATCAACCATGAAGCTGTACCGGAGATGGTTGACAGAAAGATAGTAACAGGCTCATTGTCCCGGCGGACAGATACGCGCTGGATCCGCATTAAACGTCCTGTCATTATGGTGGGTGGGGAATTAACATTAGAGGGGCTGGATTTGATTTATGATCCTACCAATAAATATTATGAAGCTCCTTTCCAGATGAAGGCCAACGGGGGGATGTTTCTGATTGATGACTTCGGCCGTCAGCAGGTGCGGCCGCGTGATCTGTTGAATCGTTGGATTGTGCCGATGGAGAAGGCGGTAGATTTCCTGGCTCTGCATACGGGACGTAAGTTAGAAGTGCCTTTTGAAGTGTTGATTGTCTTTTCCACAAATTTGCCGCCGCGCGATCTGGTTGATGAAGCGTTCTTACGCCGTATTCGGCACAAGATTGAAGTGACGTCGCCCTCTTTTGAAGGGTTTAGGGAAATTTTCCGGCGAGTGTGTGATCATCAGGGCATCACTTATGATGAGCAGGGGGTACGCTATTTGCTGCAAGAGTATTACATTAAACGTAACCAAAAGCTGCGGGCCAACCATCCGCGTGATCTCATAGATCAAATTATGGATATTGCCAGTTATTTGGGCACACGGCCGCAGTTGACAAAAGAGATGCTTGATCGAGCGGCCGATTCATACTTTGTGCAGTTGTAAATGAGACGGCCGTTACTGTTGGGTCATCGTGGCGCCAGTGCCGATGCGCCGGAAAATACATTGGCAGCATTTCGGCTGGCACAGGCACAGGGGGCTGATGGGATTGAGTTTGATGTTCGTTTGTCGGCCGACGGTTGGCCGGTCGTCTTTCATGATGCCTCTGTCGCACGCTTGACGAATGGTGTGGGCCAGGTAGCGGAGATGAAGCTGGCCGCGTTACAGGCGTTAGATATCGGTAACGAGAGTGGCTTCCCCTTACTATCTGAGGTATTTGCCACACTTGGTTCAGATTTTATTTATAACATTGAGTTGAAAGATGGCCGGAATAGGGCCTTGGTCACGACCGTGGCCGATTGTATCTGCACCGCCCATCTGGAAAAAAAGGTCATCCTCTCCTCTTTTTATCCCTGGGTAGTGTATTGGGCTAAACAGGAGATGGAAGGACAAACGGCTGTAGCCCATCTTTGGCGTAAAGCGGGTGGACGTTTCAAACATCGGTTTGTCAAAGCACAGGCTGACCATCCTCTATTTTCATGGGTAGACGACCGTTATATGGACTGGGCAGTTAATAAAAACCGGCTGCGGGTGCATGTGTGGACGGTGGATGATCCGGATGAAGCGCAGAGACTAGCTGACCTCGGTGTTCACGCTATTATTACCAATAAGCCGGGACTTATTCGTGAGAGGCTAAAATTGTGAAAGTTAAAGTTATTCTCAATCCTTATGCTAACCGCTGGCATGCCGGTGATCGTCAGGAAATGGTGCAGGCGGCATTTACGGCCGTAAATGTAACCGCCGATTTTCATATAACTCAGGGGCCGGGAGAGGGAACGGCCGCTGCGGAAACGGCCGTAGGTCACTATGATGCGGTGGTAGCGGCCGGTGGGGATGGAACCATTAATGAAGTTGTCAATGGTCTCATTCGTGCTGCCGGAGATGGACCAACCATTCCCTTTGGCATTATGCCCATTGGCACAGCTAATGATTTGGGTGATACGACCGGGATACCGCGTGATCTAGTGGCAGCGGCTGAGGTTATTGCCGCCGGTCAGACGTGGCAGATTGACGCCGGGCGGGTGAACGACCATTATTTTGATAACAATTGCGCCCTGGGGATGGAGCCGCTGGTGACGTTGGAAAATACGAAAATAAAACGTCTTTCAGGCGAGTTGCGCTACTTTGTGGCTCTAGTACGTGCCTTGTTGAAATTGCAGGCGTGGCATATGCAAATTTCCTGGGATGACAGCAGTTATGATGGCCCGGCAATTTTATTGTCGGTATGCAATGGACCACGTACTGGGGGGCTTTTCCAGATTGCGCCCCAGGCTAAATTTGACGATGGCTTGTTTGATTATGTGTTTGCTCCAGATCTGCCCAAGCGGACGGTGTTGGCGATTTTACCCCGCTTGTTTAAGGGGTCGCATATTGATCATTCTGATGTGGTGTACGGCCGCAGTCGTCGCATTAGCGTTAAAAGCAACCCTGGAACCCCCATTCATGCTGACGGGGAATTAATTGCTGACGCCTTAACCTCTATTGAGTATGAATTGCTGCCGGGTAAGATTAGTTTATTGACTCTAGCCCAAATATAAGATTCACTCAATCTCCTAATCTTCAATCTCCAATCTTCCATTCCCATTCATATCCGCATACAAGCGGTGCAAATTAGCTAAATGCAAATCGGCCACCATACCGTTTAGCGGGATGCGTGATTTGCCACAGCTTTCAATATCAATCTCGTTCAAATCGTTGGCCTCATTTCCATTGGAGACGATGTTGGCAACGGCCGATTTAATACACTGTAAATAATCCAAATCACTGGCAATGACCGGTTCTACTTCACCCCGTAAAATGACCTCGCCATGTCCCCGAATAATGGAGTCTGGTTTGATTTCTAATATCCAGTGCAAAGAGGCTGTCAGATCATCAAATGAGCCATCAAATATCGTGGGAACCGGCATCAAATTATCCGAAGCAAAAAGAATGTGATTGTTGGTGACATAGACGACCGTTAAGTCGGGGCTGTGGCCGGGCATATGGTAAAGTTTGAGTGTCTTGCCACCCAAATTCAAGTTGAGAGAGCCTTCTTCAAAAACCAGATCAGGCAGGACAATAAATGTTTCATCCAATTCGGGCATTTGTTCTTGGGCCCGGGCCAGCCCGGTACGGCCGGCGCTGTTTAACAGTTGGCGGCACAAAGCATGGCTGACAATTTGAGCTTGAGGAAATAAATACGTGCCCTGAGTATGATCGGCATGATAATGGGTATTGATCAGGTATTTAACCGGCAGTCCCAGCCGTTCTTCCAGAAAAGCTTTAATTTCTTTGGTTTCTTCGGGGAAATAGAGGGTATCAATGAGGATGGCCCCGTCTTTGGTCAGGATGGCTCCGGCTGTGACATGGGCGTATAAACGACTCGTAAAAACATAGATGTCGTCAGCAATGCGTTCACGAACCATAAACTTAATAGTTCCTCTTGAAAAAGTAAGCACCCCACCGTGCCGTGTGAACCTCGTAATTGAACCTGCGATAGCAGGTGGGAATTTTTCCGCGAGTCTCTGTCTGGCCGGACAGCGGTTGGCAATTTACACTGCTTCGCTGCGAGCTACTACATCCCCTCGGCGCATAGCAATTCCCTTTAATCAAGTGTTGGCTCAATCTTGACAGCCCATCACGCACACAGCAGGGTTGACAGGATATTAGCACAACGCCTGACCTCAGGCAAAGTTGTGCCGTTCTTCACAAAATTATTCATGCCTAATAAATAATATACAGGAGAGAGGTGATGATTGTACTGGCACAAATAGCTACCAGGAGTACCAGTAAATAGATATTGGATGACATGAACAAGGCTCGCGCATGAGTGGGGGAAGGGTCTTGGATAAGACGTACATTGCACCAGAATAGATCGGCCGTTACCCAGATGACTGGAATGAGATAGAGAAGTCCTAATGAGGGCAATGTTGCTAAAAGTAGTCCGGCCAAACAGGTGGGGAGTGTATGAGCCATGACAAACCAGGCAGCCCTGTGGGGGGTGGTGTGGACAGGTAGCATAGGCACATCTGAGCGGGCATATTCATCCCGGTACACCAGGGCCAGGCTCCAGAAATGGAATGGTGTCCAGAGGAAAAGGATGGCGGCTAAGATTAAAGCGCCCGGTGCATTCCAGGCGCCAACGGCCGCGCTGCCGGTTAATACGGCGGCGCTGCCGGCAGCGCCGCCAATGACAATGTTTAACAAGGTGCGGGGTTTGAGCCAGATGGTGTAAATGCCCACGTAAATGAACGCACCCAATAGTAAGAAAAAAGCCATCTGCGGGTTGAAGGTGAGAACGATAAGAGAGGGGATGAAGATGAGAGCGATGCCCACAATGGGAACCCAGGTTGGGTTTTTGATCTGGCCGGTGACTAACGGCCGTTCCTGGGTTCGTTCCATATTGCCATCTGTGTTTCGTTCCCAATATTCGTTGATGGCTGAAGACCCGGCGGCAGCCATGCCCCCGGTTACCCATACCAGCAACAAAACAGTGAAACTTGGCCAGCCTCCGGCAGTGAGAAATGCTCCGGCCGTGGCCGCCATTAACAATAAGAACACGATGCGTAGTTTGAACAGGACGACAATGATTTGCGTCCATTCGCGCCACTTATTATGTTTGTTAGTCAGGTCATTGTTGGACACTATCGCTTTTTTGGTTGTATCAGAATAAGACATGGTTCCTCACGGTACAGATGTAAAAATCGGATGTAACTATACAATCATTTCTCGACTGTCATACCCGCGAAGGTGGGTATCCAGATGTGTGGATTCCTGCCTTCGCAGAGCTTGCCCTCGTGAAGATGGGAGAATAATCTGTGTAGTTACTTTTGTAAATTGTAGCAAGATTCAAGAGGACGGCCAATTTGATCAGATGATTTATGATTTTGGAGTGTCCGCATTCTCCAACTTGTACTGAGCGTAGCCAAAATATGCGGGTGGGCATCTGAGGATACCCTCTCCTTATTTGGAAAGTTACGGTTCTAGCTGTTCTAATGCGGCCGCAGCGGCGGTATAGGTGGGATTAAGGGCAATGGCTTTTTGGAGATTAGATTGGGCACGGCCGTTATCCCCCAATATTGCATAGGCCAACCCCCGATAGTAAAAGGATTCTTCCAAATAATCTCCACCAGAACTGGAGAGCGTGGCCTCGGCCAGCGTCAGCACATCATCTACCCGTCCGGTGGCCAGATAGGCGGCATAAGGTTGGAACTGATACCATAACATACGCCAGGGCAAGCCAATAGTACGGGCTTGATCATAAGCAGCGGCGGCATGGCCGTAATAGGTGGTATTGTCGGTTAGCTGCGCCAGATGGGTGAGGCTGGTTCCTAGATTAAACCAGGCAAAGGCATTGTTATGGTTTTTGTCTACCTCGGTTTGGGCCAGGCGAACGGCGTGGAGCCACATTTGCTGGGGGTCTGTCATTTCGGGGCCGAGTACGGCCATAAGCGCCGTTTCCTGTTCTGGCGGGTAAACCACGTAGAAGGTGTAGTTAAAATGCTGCCAATGCTCCTCGATAAAATCGTATGATTCGTGCAGGCCGCTGCTGTCCCAGGGGCCAAGGAATGTATCCAGTGCGATGAATTCTTGGGCGGTGTCATCGTAGCCGATCAGAGTCAGGTAATGGCCCATCCAGCCCTGCCAGTCGTTGGGCAACAACCCCTTTTCGATGACGACGGGGAAGCCATTAGCCAGCAATCGTTTGAGCATGGTCAAATTTCCGCCACTGAAAACGGCCGCTTGCAAGGGCGTTTCGTTGTTTACATAGGCGGCTAGTTCGTGGGGGGACACATTGCGGTCATCGTAAGTGGGGCGGATTTGAGCGGCGATGTCTAGCTGTTCGGCCGCTGCCCCGTAGTGGTTCAGGTTGATGGTCAGGTTAGCTGGGCCACAGTTATTAAACTTTTGGGGAATGATTTGCAGCCCCTCAATATATGCCTGGGCGGGTAAGGGAGTGGGGACAGATGTAGGGATTGCTGAGGGAGCCAGTGTGGGGGTGGGCACGGCTACTTCGGCTTCGCTCAGCACAGGTGTTCCCCCAGCAGAAATAGGCGCGTATGTGAGAGTGAGTACGGTCGTGTTGGTTGGTGGCAGTGCGGTTGTAGGCAGGCTGATGGTGGGCAAAGGGAGAATGGCGACGGCCGTTTTGGGGGCCGGTAAAGCGGTAGGCAGCGGTGTACTGACCCACTGCAACAGTTCTTCGGGCAGATGGAGACGTACCCGGCTGGGCATAGCCACCACTGCACGAGGCAGCGCCCACCAACCGAACAGGAGAACTGCCGTCAGGACACCGAGTATCCCAACAATGTCTAACCACCATTTTTGTCGCATCAGGTTTTATTTTGTAATGGTCAAAGATTAGTAGTCGTGGTTTCCATACCGCGTAATCTGGCGCGAAAGTGATTTCGCGGGTAATCATTCAGGTGCTCGGCACTTCATTACCAAGTCTACTGGAGAAGCACACTCGTTTATAAGTACCGGGCACTTTGGGGGAGTGAATGGTTACTTTCGCGGCTACAAGTGATTCTTGACCATTACACATGAGATTTTATTTGGCTGCGGCCGTGTCCATAAATGTCGCCAGATCCTTTTTCAACTTGATTAAAGAAGGTTCATGAACATACATCATATGGCCGGCTTCATAATAACTCATGGAGATATTTTTCATCAGGTTCAGAGGGGTATCTATATGGTTGAAGGTGTACTCCGCTGCCAGATAAGGGGTGGCCAGATCATAGTAGCCATTGGCCACAAAAATCTTCAAAAAAGGATTACTGGTCATCGCTTTACGCAACGTTTCGGCCATGTTCACAAATTCATTATGATGCGGTTCATAGTCCCAGGGATGAACCTGGCCGGTTAAGATTTCATAAGGCAGGTCGCTTTCAAATTGCAAATCGCGGCGCACATAGTCGTTAAAGGCGGCGGTGTACGGGCCTAAAATGGCAGCGTAACTGGGATCATATTCAAAATATTCGCCAGCATTATCACGATCATAACCGGTGAAACGGCCGTCCAGCCGCCCCACTGTTCTCCCTTCATCCCGAAGCAGTTCCTTACAGAAGCGCATATAATGAATCCGCAAATTGCATTGTTGCACATAGCCCAGAGAAAGACCGGTGTAACGGGACAGTTTCGTTTCCAGATCACCCCGTTTTTCAGATGGTAAACCGGCTCCTTGCATCAAGGCGACAGTGTATTCTGTTAGGGCAAATAGTTTGACTTCGTTAATCGTCCGCTTCAAATCAGCCTGTAAATCCCCGGTTAACTTTTTATGGTACCAGGCGGTGGCTGCCAATGTGGGCAGGTACAAAATGTAGGGTAGATCATTGCCGATGGGGTAACGAATTGTCTGGAAGTTGAGGATAACGGAAACGAGCATGATGCCGTTCAAATAAATGCCATGCCGTTCTTGCAGATACCCAGAAAGTCCGGCGGCACGAGTTGTGCCGTAACTTTCACCGATGAGGAATTTGGGCGAGTTCCAACGTTGGTAGCGGGTGAGGTACAAACGAATGAAGTCACCCACCGATTCAATATCTTTTTTGAGGCTGTGGAAATCTTTCGGTTTTTCACCCGTTACGGCGCGGCTGAAACCGGTGCTAACGGGGTCTATAAATACGAGGTCGGTTTTATCCAGCAGTGATTGCTCATTGTTGATGAGGCGATAAGGGGGCATCAACTGCTGGTCATCCTGGAAGCATTCTACCCGGCGCGGCCCCAACAGCCCTAGATGCAGCCAGACAGAAGATGATCCTGGCCCACCATTGAAGGAGAAGGTGATCGGCCGTTTAGACATATCTTGCCAATCATCGCGGGTGTAAGCAGTGAAGAAGATGGTAGCTTTAGCTTTTTCGCCTTCAGCTTTACCTTCTTTTTCGGCTTCTTCTTTGAGGACGATGGTTCCGGTGGTGACGGTGTAGCGTACCTGACGGCTGTTGACGGAGGCTGTATGCTGGGTAACGATGATGTTGTCTTCTGGGGTTGGCTGATCTTTTTTTTGCTCATTTTCTGAATTCTTTTTTTCTTCTGCCATATGAATATCCTTTTTTCGTTCCATTATAGTGATAAGGACGTTGTTTACCTAACATTGCCGGTAACGGTTACAATAGTTCTTATGGCACATCCAGATGCCCAACGTTGGAATGAGATATATGAACGAGATGGTGACCAATGGCGGGTCGGCCATCCCCGTCAACTGCTGCTCGATTTTGCCCCTTACCTGCCCCATTCTGGGCTGGCTTTGGATGCGGCCGCGGGGGTGGGCAAACATGGCTTGTTTTTAGCGGAACGGGGACTGCATGTTATTGCTTTGGATGTGTCTGAGACGGGGCTGCGTTTGGCGCAGAAACAAGCGTGGGCACAGGGGGTACTGTTCGAAACGGCCGTTACCGACCTGACTCATCTCTGGCTACCCTCAGATACTTTTGATGTCATCTTGAATTTCCGTTTTTTAGAGCGGGTTACATTTGGCGTCTACCAACAAGCTCTAAAACCGGGTGGCTGGCTGCTGTTTGAAACGTTTGTACAGTGGGACACGGCCGTATCCCATCCGCACCACTATTTAGAACCGGGTGAACTGGCTGGCGCATTTGCCAATTTGGAGCAAATTTATTATGAAGAGACGGCCGTTGACCAGTGTAAAAAACCGCGCCAGAAGTGTATAGCTCGGTTTGTAGGCCGGAAAGGGTAGGTTGCGCTCTCATTGCGACGGCCGTTTCTTTATGCTAGAATCGCCGCACCTAAAAGAGTATTACACCAGGGGCTACTATGCAGCAAAGTATTACTGCCATATTATCAATCACAGAGATTTTTGATAATCTCACCACAACCCAGCTTGAACTTGTGGCCACTGTTTGTAAAGCGGCAACCTACAATCAGGGTGATATTTTACTGAAGGAAAATGAGAGTTCTACGGAACTTTACATTATCGCTCATGGGGTGGTAGAAATCATTATGAACCCTTCCTTTGTGGGGACAGAACAGGATAAATATGAGCCGGTTGTCATTACAGAACTGCGTCAGGGACAGGTGTTTGGGGAAGTGGCTTTAGTTGACCAGGGTATTCGTTCGGCTACAGCTCGTGTGGGGCAGGATAATACAAAGGTGCTGAAAATCTTTCGAGACCGGCTGATGTTTCTCTGTGATACTTATCCTGATCTGGGTTATAAAATTATGAAAAATGTGGCTGCCGATCTGGCCTTCAAAATACGCAACACAGATTTAACAATTCGCCAGTACCAGCTCATGCTGCCCCAAAAAAAGCAGGATGAGTCTTAATGTTTCTGGCGCCAGATCCCTACCATTGAAAAATGTGGCTGATGACTTGCACTATCCATCAGCCATTAACAACCATCTGCTATTTATAGGAGAAGAACAATCTGGGGTGCAGTAAATGGGGAGTTACCGGCAACTGGCCGGCAAAAGATAAGTGTGTTCTGAGTTATTCAGATGTCTATACACCCCTGATAGATAGAGAGTTATCGCTCTGTCCTTAAAGGCGATCATGAAAGTAGAAATTGTCAGCATTGGCACGGAACTGCTGGTGAGTGACATTTTAGATACCAATTCCGCCTATGTTTCGCGCAGCCTGCGGGAAGTTCATGTAAACCTTACTTGCAAGGTAACTGTTGGTGATGATCCGGAAGTGATAGCAGATGTATTTCGGCAGGCTTTGCAACGGGCTGATGTGGTTATTGCTACAGGTGGCTTAGGTAGTGGTCGTGATGATTTTACCCGTCAGGCTGTTTCGGCCGTAACTGGCCGTCAACTATTACCTGATCCACCCGGCGTGACGGGAGTCAAACTCTTGGGAGATGACTCTGTTCGTATGTGTGGTTTGCTGATCGAGGAGTCAACCGGAACGTTGATTTGCTTGCCTGGCAACCGGCGCGAAATGGCCTATTTGCTGGAAACAGACGTGCTGCCTTACTTGCGTCAACAATTGAACACGAAAACGAAGGCAGGCTGGGTTTTGCTGCGTAGTGTGGGATTGATGGAAAGCAATTTGAAGCAAGAACTTTCTGACCTGGCTATTGATCCGCAGCACCAGGTTACATTTGATTCTTTTGCCGGTCAGGCCAATATCCGTTTGTGGGTGCAGGCGGAATCAGATACGGCCGTAACCAGCGAGCTAGAGCGCATGGAGAAAAATGTCCGCGAACGGTTGGGCGATCATATTTACGGTCAGGAAGCAGACCGTTTGGAAGATGTTGTTCTGGATACGCTGATTAAAAATGATCTTAAAGTTGCTATTGCTGAATGCCAGACGAATGGCATTATGACGGATACAATCCAACCCTTGCCAGAATGTAACCAGAGCGTCACACTCTCCCCTTGTAAAACATGGTATGAACTGGCTGAGTCATTGCAACTTGGCATGGTATCGGATAACGATCTGACCCAATGGTGTCGCAATGCGGCCGAACGGTTGAAAGAGCAGTCGGGCAATGCGTTAAGTCTGGTGGTATACAACAATAAGACTCAAGGTGGGGTGCAGATTTTAGTGACATTGGCTTCGCCGAATGGTGTATCTGTCACTCAGCGTTCCTTTGGCGGTCATCCTGATAATATTGACCAGTGGGCAATGACGCTGGGGTTGTCACATTTGCGCCGTTGGCTGTTAGCACACTATTAGCAATGTTACTTAATACTGTGCCAGGCAAAACGATTTGTACCTTCGGGGGGTTATTCTTCATAGTTAAATTAAAATTATGATTTAGGAAGGAATTTATGCGAATTGGAATTGTTACGGCCGTTTACAAGCCAGTTATCAACGGCGTCACACGCATGGTGCTGTTATACAAACAGCATTTAGAAGCGGCTGGTCATGATGTGACCATTTTTACCATTGGCGACCCGGACCCGGATGATGAGCCGAATGTGGTACGCTCGCCTGGTTTTATGGTGAGCGATCGGGGATATTATTTAACGGTGGGGTACAGCCGGGAAGCGCAAAAGCTGTTGCGACAGATGGACATTTTGCACTGCCACCATCTGTTTATGAGTGTGGAATTGGCCCATCGTTACGGCCGTTGTCCCATCATCTACACCAACCACACCCGGTATGATCTATACGGCAACACGGTGTTTAATTTGCCCCAACCGGCGGCCGATGCCATTTTGCGCCAGGTGTGGCCTGAATTTTGTGATTATGCCGATTTAGTTATTACCCCCTCTGAAAGTGTGCGCCAGGTGATGTTGGAGTTTGGCGTCCACACACCCATTGTCACGATTGAAAATGGGGTGGATTTAGAACCGTTTTACAATCTGAGCCAGCCTCGTTGTAAACGTGATTTTGGACTGCCTGAAACGGCCGTGTTGCTGATGTATGTCGGCCGTTTAGCTTCCGAAAAAAATGTAGAGTTGCTGCTAGACCAGTTTGCCATTGCTGCCGATCTGGCTCCAGATTTACATTTAATGCTGGTGGGGGATGGCTTGAGCCGCCCAGAATTGGAACGACAGGCAGATGCCGTTGGCATAGCCGACCAGGTGCATTTTGCCGGGGCGGTGGCATATGAAGATGTACCCAATTATATGGCGGCGGCCGATATGTTTGTGACCGCTTCCATAACAGAAGTCCATCCCCTAACAGTGATTGAAGCGATGGCCACAGGGTTGCCGGTGGTGGCCGTTTCCTCGCCGGGCATTGTGGACAGTGTAGAGTCGGGTGTCTCCGGTCTGTTAACTACTCGCCCCGATGGTGGATTGGCAGCGGCGATGGTCGCCCTGGCCTTTAACCCGGAACAGCGACAAAAAATGAGCGCGGCCGCTTTGGAAACCAGCGCTCGTTTTGATATTGTGCAAAAAGTGGAACGGACGGTAGCTTTTTATGAACAGTTACATACTGAACGGCCGGATTTGGGGCGTAAAAAACAGCACGGCCGTCGCTTTTTGTATAAAGAACGTTTTCAGCAAAGTTTGGAACGTTTCCTGGGACCAACCGATAAAATTAAACTAAAGGCAAATTGGTTTGACTCAGACTCTTGGTCTAAAGGGCAAAATAACCGGCATGACAACTGGCAGTGACAACGGACGTGCCGCAAAAAAAACCGGCCGTAAACGTTTGGGCGCCTGGGGAGAATCTGTCGCTGCTACCCATCTGGAGAGTTTAGGATATGTCATTGTGTCCCGTAACTGGCATTGCCGTCAGGGGGAAATTGATCTGGTGGCTCAGGCGGGAGAAGAGTTGGCTTTTGTAGAGGTCAAAACTAGACGGGGACGCAGCATGGGGACGCCAGAAGAAGGGTTAACCCCGGCCAAATCACGCAAATTGATAGACCTGGCTCAACGTTATTTAGCGGAACATGATCTGGATGTGGATTGGCGGATTGATCTGGTGGCGGTGGAGCTAGATTCATCAGGCAAATTGCTGCGCTGCGAGCATATTCCCAATGCAGTGTTAGGGTGGTGATCGGGTGACGGCCGATTCTGGGAAAAAGCCGTTGTTGGTTCTGGCAGGGCAAACGGCCGTTGGTAAAACAACCCTCTCGCTTAAACTGGCCGCGGCCGTGAATGGGGAAATTATATCGGCCGATTCCCGCCTGTTTTATCGCGGTATGGATATTGGCACGGCCAAACCAACCCCGGCCGAACAAGCAGAAGTCCCCCATCATCTAATAGACATTTGCGACCCCAATGAGACGATGACATTGGGAGAATATCAGCGATTGGCGTACCGGACGATTGAGATGGTGTTGGGGAACGGCCGTGTGCCCATTCTGGTTGGCGGCACAGGCCAGTATGTGAAGGCGGTTGTGGAGGGGTGGGGTATTCCTGAAGTGGCTCCCCAACCGGAACTACGGGCGGTGTTGACCCAATTAGGTGGGGGGGAGTTGTATCGTTGGTTGACCCGGCTGGACCCGGCAGCGGCCGTAAAAATGGATCCCCGTAATGTGCGCCGGACAGTCCGCGCTCTGGAGGTGACGCTCATTTCAGGCCGTCCCATTTCTGAACTGCAAATTAAAACGCCACCCCCGTACCACATTTGTCAGGTTGGTTTGTTTCGGCCGCGGGAACTGTTGTATGAACGGATTGACGACCGTGTAGACCAGATGATGGTGCAGGGGTTGTTGCCCGAGGTGATGGGGTTGCAGGAAGCGGGTTACGGCCGTGAACTACCTTCCATGAGCGGCCTGGGTTATAAACAGTTGCACACTTATCTGGTCGGGGAGATGGCATTGGACGAAGCGGTAGAACGAATTAAGTTTGAAACCCACCGTTTTGCCCGTCATCAAGCTACCTGGTTTCGTCAGGATGATCCGACCATAACCTGGTTTGATATGCAGGCGGCTGATGTAGAGACGGCCGTTATTACCTTTATACAGAGATTTATTTTGACCGCCGACGGATGACGGCCGACCGCTGAAAACTGCACACTGAAAACTTCAACTTCGGGGATAAGGTTTCACATCTGGTCCAATAAGTTCCACAAACAGGTCCAGGACTTCACCCACTTCGGCATGGCGGCCTGACTGCTTTTTAGAGTAGAGAAGTTCCCCATCCACTTTGAATTCAAAAGCTCCTTTTGACCCCATAATGAAGGTGAACTCATCAATAACGTGCTGATAATCGGTCATAATTTCATCCGCCACACGGACGGCGCGTGCACTGTAATCTCAAGGCACACAGTATTCAAGGGTAATATTGTATTTTTTATTCATATCTCTAGTATAGTGGAGTTTGAAGGCTTGACAACGTGCCTTGCCTGGGCTAATATCGCTCCGCTTGAAACAAATCAAGTGCGCGGGCCTGTAGCTCAGTTGGGAGAGCGCTACAATCGCACTGTAGAGGCCAGGAGTTCGAGTCTCCTCAGGTCCATTTTTACCAATTGTATATGAAAAGCTGTGAACAGAAGTAGTAGGGAAGCGGTGTTCAGTTGTGCGAAGAAGTTGAACTTCTAAATGCACAGTGCATACATTGCATCGTCCAATAGAATACAGTACAATGACGGCCGTTGCCAAAATGGGCCTATAGCTCAGTTGGGAGAGCGCTACAATGGCATTGTAGAGGTCAAGGGTTCGAGTCCCTTTAGGTCCACCAACAAGCGGAAAATCATCAATCAGAGTGGTACCGCGGAAGCCCTTTTCGTCTCTGAACGAAAAGGGTTTTTTTTATTGTGACTACAAGCCAGAAATCGGATTTTTTGTAACTAAAGACAATGTTCTGCTAGAAAAAACCTGATTTCTTTAGACACATTATGAGTAACCTGACCCGACAAGAACGACGATTTTTGCACCAGTTTTTAACAGATCGGTTTACTCTGTCTGAACTGAAAACGCTGGCCTACTATTTGGGTTTTCCCTTTGAAGAGTATCCACATGATATTATCAGCGATTTTGCCCGTGAAGTTTTGCAATATTACGAGCGGGAAGATGAGTTAGGCGAACTGTTGAAGCTGATGTTGGAAGAACGGCCGGATGATGAACTGGCTCAAATTTACGCTAATCTACCCCCGGCCGATCCCCGAGTAAAAGTCGAACTCATTATCCGTAACGCCGTCAAAGAAAATGCCCAGGAGATTCGTCAGCGCATTGCAAATTCTATGGGCTGGCGGCAAGAAGAAGTGGGCATTATCTGGGCGGTCAGCGGCAGTTTACAGATGCTCCTCAGCCTGTCTCAAAATAAATTGCCCGCCTTACTTTCACTAGCCCGCGACCCCCAGTCCTGGTTGCCGTATGAAGTCGAATCCATTACCCTCTATGAACAATTGCCGCGCGGCGATCAGTCCCGCTGGCGTAGGCTGATTATGGATCAAGCTCATCCCCAAATGCCGGCTGCCGACGCTGGTCTGACGGAAACTGCTTCAGCGGCAACGAGCGGTGGTTTCCTCGGTTTGTCGGTGGTGAAGTGGATTATTTTGCTGGTTGTATTGGTTGTGGTGGGGATTGGTGTGGGCAGTGTGTTGCTGGTTCCCCGACTGGAGCTTGTAAATGGTTGTGGTGTGCCTTTAGAAGTACCGACTAATCCGTTTATCGGTGGGCAGGTCATGAAACCGGGCGATTCTTTCTCTACGCCAATTTCGCCTGGGGAGTATCGTTATGTGTACAACGGCCGTACCATCCTCATCGAAATTGACGGCCAAACCTTAAATTGGCCGGTGGGGGAGATTGAAGTGGCTGTCAACGGCCGTCCCCTCGCCCCAGACACACAAGAAACCGTTACCGTTGGCTGGGGGCAGCGTAACACGATTGAGATATTGCGGTGCGAGTAAATGAAAGGATTTATTCTTACAGGTTTGATTATTTGGATAGGTGGGTCAATGGTTGCTGCGTTTCTACCCTCGTTAAGCGTGACGCCATCGGCCGCTGCCCCTACCGCCCAAAATCTGACCTGCCCTACGGCCGTCACCCTGAAAGAACTGATCATCTGTATTTCTGGTCAGATGCCTGTGAGTAACTCTGAGGATTTTGATGTGCCCACAGCGGCCGTTGTAAACGATTGGCAAACAGTTGTCACCCAAATGTTAGGCGGCGCTTGTGATGGCATCATTCTGCCGCCCACATTGAGCGGCGTCTATACTGTATCCACCTTCAGTGACACTGATAATGGGCAAGATTATTGTGTGGCGATGGAAGTGTTGGATGGGGATGACGACAATGTAGTAGATCGGGGTTGGGGCACATTCATCATCAATAACAGTCCGCTGCGTAATTTGAGCATTGACATTGTTCACCCGCTTCATGATAGCAACACAGACGATCAAGGCATTGCACTGTTCAAACAGTTGGATGCGCGCACGTTTCTAATGGCTGGCGCGCACCGACACGCCAACAGCGTCGTTAGCAGTTGCCAATCTTCTTTTGAACAGGCAGATGTAGCCCATAATGTGGACAATCTCTTTTTTGCGACGGTTGAATTGATTGACGGCCGTTACCAAACACATGGTTGGGCGTACACAGCGCTGCAATTTCATGGCATGGGCGTCTCTTCCTGCCCTGGTGTGGATGTTTACCTGACGCACGGAATGAATGACGCTCCATTGGCCTCGGAAACAATTGTCAGCCTGAGAAGTAATCTGGCGGCCGCGCAGCCGACATGGGTAGTGAACGTGCCCGGCGACACGCCCGGTTGTACGCTGCATGGCACAACCAATGTAGAAGGTCGGCTGCTCAATGGGGTGACGGCCGCTTCCGTTTGCACTGTGGCGGCGTCGAGTCGTAGCGGCCGTTTTATCCACATCGAACAAAAATTTTCCCACCGCAGCCCGGCTGAATGGATTGGCCCGCTTATGGCGACTTTTCCGGTGGATGTGACGGCCGTAACCTTACAACAAACACAAATCATCGCTCAAGAAGAAGCGCCATTGGCGCTGTTAGCGTTCATCTTAATCGCTGGTTTGATGACCTGGCGGTTGGTCAGGCGGCAGAGTAGATAGCCATATGGAAGAGTTGTTTATTGACACAGAATTTGCAGAGGTTTACGGCCGTGCGGCCGGCAAATCAAGCGCCCCCTTGATCTTGGGTATACATGGCTACAGTCAGCGCAACGGCTGGCACACCTGGGAACCGCTGATGCGGCCGTTGGCCAAAGCCGGCTTTTGGGTGGTTAGCGTAGATATGCCCGGTTGGGGACGCAGCCTGCCCAAAAAACCGGAGATGATGGGGAATGGGAACAGCGTTAAAGTGATTGTACAGATTTTGGATGGGTTGGGGGTGGATACGGCGAGTAATCAGCCGGTTGCCCTAATGGGCAAAAGTTGGGGCGGCGGCATCGCTTTGGAAGTGGCTCTCCAATATCCCCGGCGTGTCAGCCAACTCATCCTGACCGCCCCCGCCCGCCAAAACTTTGACCCGCTGCGTCACTTGCAACAGCCCGTCCTGCTGGCCTGGGCCAGAGACGACGCCGTTATTCCTTACGTCTATGCCCAAAAATATGTGGAAGCTGTCCCCACCATTCAATTGGAAACTTACGCAACTGGCGGTCACAGTGCTGCACAATACAATGCGGCCGATTTTGCCGTTCAGGCAGTCGCGTTCTTGAAAAAAGAGAGTCGGAGGAGAAATATATGATCGCAAAATCTATTGCCTATCGAATTATAGTTGGTATCGGATTGATATTATTGGGTATCATAGCGATATTTTATGTTAATCTACGAAGGAAAATAAGAAGAGGGGAAAATCTCCAACTACCAGAGCTAAGTCAATTCGACTATTCTTTCCTATTCTTTTTGGTTATTCCGTTTTTAGTTTGTGTCCTGTTGGGTTCCGCCTTTATTGATTACATCCGGCTCGAAACAACATGGCACCCGGTCGTGAAATTTATCGTTTCAGCTCTGATTTTCCTGGTGACGTTTATTACATTCGTCACAACAGTATTTATTTTTGAACTAAACGGTTTGATTTAGAATAAAAGGCATCAATCATTTGCATGTTATATTAGGTAGTGGTGAGGTTACGAAATGAGTGAATACAACCCGATAGAAATCGAAAAAAAGTGGCAAGAGAAATGGGAAGAAACGGGCTTGTACCGACAGGTAGTTGATAAGAGCAACCCGAAGCATTACGCTTTGACGATGCTGCCGTACCCGTCGGGTGATATGCACATTGGGCATTGGTACGCCATGACGCCCTCTGATGCGCGGGCGCGGTTTATGCGGATGAAGGGGTACAATGTCCTCTTTCCTATGGGCTTTGACGCCTTTGGACTGCCGGCCGAAAATGCAGCCATCAAACGGAATATCCATCCCCAAAAATGGACCTATGCCAATATCGAGCGGATGCGCGATCAGCTACGCAGCATGGGGGCCATGTTCGATTGGGAACGGGAAGCGATTTCCTCCGATCCCAGTTATTACAAATGGACGCAATGGTTTTTTAAGAAGTTGATTGAATTGGGGTTGGCTTATCGCAAGCTGTCGGCCGTAGATTTTTGCCCCCATTGCAACACCACCTTAGCCCGTGAACAGGTATGGGGCGAAGACCATCATTGTGAACGTTGCGGTACGCCGGTCATCAAAAAGGATTTGGAGCAATGGTTTTTTAAGACGACTGATTACGCCGAGGAACTGTTGGATTTCAGCGGCATTGATTGGCCGGAACGGGTGGAGACGATGCAGCGCAATTGGATCGGCCGTTCCACCGGCGCCGATGTGACATTTCATACCGAACAGGGCGACCCTATGCCGATTTTCACCACTCGCCCCGACACCCTCTGGGGAGCCACTTTCATGGTACTGGCCCCCGAACATCCGTTGGTAAATAAGATTACAACGCCTGAACATCGCGGCCTGGTAGACGATTACATTGAACAAGCCCAACATTTGACTGATATTGACCGGGAAACGGCCGACCGCGAAAAAACCGGCGTCTTCACCGGCGGATATGCCATCAACCCCGTCAACAACGCCCGCATCCCCATCTGGATTGCCGATTATGTGTTGATGACCTACGGGTCGGGCGCGATTATGGCTGTACCCGCCCATGATGAACGGGATTTTGAATTTGCTACCAGGTTTGGGTTGGAAATTGTGGAAGTGATTCGGATGCCGGGGCGGACGGACGAGGATGGACGGTTGACCGAGGCGTACACTTCTAAGTATGAAGGGCATTTGGTCAATTCGGGTGAATTTACGGGGACGCCGGTTCGGGAAGGGGTGGAGCGAGTGACTGCCTGGTTGGAAGAGAAGGGGATTGGCAAGGGAGCGGTGAACTACCGGCTACGGGATTGGTTGATTTCGCGGCAGCGGTATTGGGGCACGCCTATTCCAGTAATCTATTGCCCGGAACATGGGGCTGTGCCTGTGCCGGATGAAGACCTGCCCGTGATGCTGCCAGAGGATGTGGAATTTATGCCTACCGGCGAAAGCCCACTCCGCTTCCACGATGAATTTTTGCATACGGAATGTCCCCAATGCGGCCGTCCTTCCCAGCGCGAAACAGATACGATGGATACCTTCATGTGTTCAAGTTGGTACCAATATCGCTATCTCAGCCCCGATTATGACAGCGGGGCGTTTGACCCGGAAGAGGGCGCTTACTGGCTGCCGGTAGATCAGTATACGGGCGGCATTGAACATGCTACCATGCACTTAATTTACACCCGCTTCTTTACCAAAGCGATGCGGGAGATGGGGTTGGTCAATTTTCCGGAGCCGATGCTGCGCCTGTATAACCAGGGGATGGTGTTGGGCGAAGACAATGAGAAGATGTCTAAATCTCGCGGTAATGTGGTGGCTCCAGATGCGCTGGTGGCTCAATATGGCGCGGACACGGTGCGAACTTACCTGATGTTTTTTGCCAAATGGGACCAGGGCGGGCCGTGGAATTATGACGGCATTAAAGGGCCGCAGCGTTTGTTGAATGATGTCTGGGCCATTGGCGTGACGGAATACATGCTCAAAAAAGAAGACGCCGCGGCCAGCCGTAATTTACGCCGCAAAACCCACCAGGTTATCCGCAAAGTGACAGAGGATTTGGAGACGTTTTCTTTTAACACGGCCGTAGCCGTCATCATGGAACTGCGAAACGCCATCAACGAAGCCAAAAAAGCCCGAAACGTAAGCCAGGCAGTGTGGCAAGAAGCGGTAGACAATCTATTGCTCGTGTTGGCCCCCATCGCCCCCCACATTACAGAGGAATTATGGGCGCAGCACGGCCGTGAATACAGTATCCATCAACGGCCGTGGCCTACCTGGAACGCCGACATTGCCAAAGAAGAGACAATCACCCTCATCGTGCAGGTAAACGGCAAAGTGCGCGACAAGATTGAGACGGAAGCCGGCCTGGATGACGCCGTAGTCAAAACAATTGCCCTGGCCTCAGACAAAATTCAAGGCTGGCTGAACGGTAAAGAACCGTGCAAAGTGATTGTGGTGAAGGGGAAGTTGGTGAATATTGTGGTGTAAAGGGGGAGATTGGAGATTGACGGCTGTTTTCTGGTTTTGGGGAACGGCCGTTTTTTTATACCCCAACGGCCGTTACCACCACCTACCACAACGACAACATGAGCCTGTCCCAGGTGTTAATGAGCGACGACGGTACAACGCAAACCACAAACCTGTTCGGCCTGGACCTAATTCATGTAGACGATGGCACAGAAACCCGAACCCTGCTGGCCGACGGTTTAGGTAGTGCGCGTGTAGAAATGGTAGGCAGCGCAGTAGACACCATCACTACCTATGAACCCTACGGC
>JAAEOP010000244.1 GCA_024223125.1 Chloroflexota bacterium | reverse complement strand
TTTTTCAAAGAAGAGCAACTGCTGGAATGGTTACATGACGAGGGCAAATTGTTCGCGCAATCAATTGAAAACGGCACAGTCAACGAGGCGATGGCCCGGATTGACAAATATACGACATTGGAAGATATGCAAAGCTGGCCGCTGCGCGAGTATCTCGCCAGCGGCGGACATCCCATGTGGTTCCGCAGTCACGTCAAAGGGCTGATGAACCAACATTTGAAACGGTTGAATCATTCGACGTTAGAGAAGATGCGGCTGCCTATCCCCGGTGGCCGTCATTACGTCATGTCGGAGACGGTGGGTAAACGAACCGGCGTCAAGGGACTGGACGTGCCCAGAGGCTATATTCACATTGACGACAAGCGTGGCACGGCCTGGGTCAACGACGAGGATTGGTTGGCATTGCCGGACTCTCCCAAAAACGTAGGCATTGCCGGGATTTTGGGTGGGGCTGATCATGACGACGCTTTGTGGCTGCACCCGTTTACCGATCATGATGGGGAGCAGAAGGTGCTGGCCTGGCACAGCCCTAACCAGGTGGGTGAGTATGTGGTGTTGAAGCCAATAGATAATTCTCACAATCTATCCTGGTCAATGCCGGACGGCGGGGCGGTGTCCTACCCCCAGGCCGACAGCCGTGAGTTGCCGCCACGAGTGGATTTCACTGAAACGGCGTATCTGGGATTAGTAGACCCTGATTCTGCTGAGAGTTTGGGTGCAGGGGAAG
>JAAEOP010000243.1 GCA_024223125.1 Chloroflexota bacterium | reverse complement strand
GCATCGAGGATGCCGGCCGAACCGAGAGCAATGAGAAAACGGCCGCCTTCCGAAATAACTGCTACGTCTGTGACGGCCGTATACACAACCGGTAATTGAGCTTGAGTTTTGTCCCAGGAAGCGCCGTCGTTTTCACTCCACCATACGCCCTTATCTGTTATGGTTACCACAAAAACACCGTTGCTGCTAACGGCCGTAACTACCGACCCCAAATCCGTTGCTCCAACCCGCTGCCATTCAACGCCTCCATTCTGTGTTCGCCACAAACCATCCCCTGCCGTGCCCACAAAAGCAACATCTGGCTCAACCGGATCCATTGTCACATCAATCAAATTTGCAGACGTGTCCGGTGTCATCTCCCGAAAACGGTCCTTGCCAGCCCGAATATAGACGGAATCGGCCGTCAACACATAAACAGTTCCCGCCCCTACCGCCACCGATTTCACGATCTCCTCTGCCCACAAATTGTTAGGCTCAAGCTGCCAACTTAAACCACCATCCAGGCTGACAAACAAACCGCCCGGTGTCTGGTCTGAGGCATACAAGATTGTTTCATCTTGAGAATCCAGCGCCAGGGTTCGGGGACCATTTGATGTTACGGCCGTTATTGAATCCTCAATCCGCCAACCCGTCTCCACCGCACTAAACCAAAACAGCGCCCCACATAAAACAATTAACCCGCCGCCAAGCAGAGAAATGGTATACGCTCTGATCGTTTTAGACGCCCATTCACTTTTGATATTTGACACCCATTGAGCCACCCTAAAACGCCAACGAATAGTCGCCGGCAGGGACACAGCCAAAGTTTGCAAATAGCTATACAGTCGCGCCCGTTTCGCAAACGGTGTTTGCTTGAGCGGCCGCCAATTTCGACGATACGGGGCGGCCGCGTGTGCTGCCAGCATTGTCAAGGCCGCCTGCCAGACCGGTTCCACATCATCCTCAATTACCAGCCGGTACAAACGTTGGCAAATGGCATCATCCAGATAAGGCTCAATCTGGCGTACCGCTTTGGCCCGCCGTGTCGGATCAGGGGATTCCAGCATTGACGTTAACAGCTGGCAGGCTTCAGCCGGCGCTTTAACTGCCAACGCTGTCAAACCGGCCTGGCGAACGGCCGCATTCTCATCATTGGCAGCTATCTTTATAACGGCCGTTTCCATATCCTCATTCCAAAAATCAGCCACATAATGAATCCCCCTAAGGCGTATCTGCGGATTGTCGTCGGTAAGACTATCCAACAACGTTCGGCGAGCCAGTTTTGGGGCGACGAAAGATAACCAGGCAGCGCAGTCCACATCCGCAGCCAGGGCGCTGCGAACAAGCAGCTCATGGGCAGCTTCAGCTAATGGCATCATTTCCCGCTGCGCCGACACAGCCTGCAATGTTTGGGGGCGCATCAGTGTGTGATATTGCTTCCAATTTAACAACTCGCGTTGGAGAAGTTCCTGGGCCGCTTTACGTGCTTTGGCTTCTGGCGTTAATTCTATTTTTTCGGCCAGATAATCGTGCGTTAACTCATATGCAGTTTCGCCTATCTCTTCTCCCGCTACCCGTAGTAAACGACCTTCCAATAACTGTTCCAGGATAGCCTCTAACTCCAATTCAGACAGGTTTTGCCGGGTAAGTTCGGCTGCCAATTCAGCCTTTGTGCGAATAATACGGCGCACATCCGATGTCACCAATGCCCCCAGAACTTCTATGGCGATGGGTCGCTGCGGCGGCTCAAAATATTGATTTAGCACATTATCCAGATGGTTTTGTAAAATGCCGGCCGTGCCGCCAGCCGCATCATATAATTTTTTCAGAATGATGGTTTCCCCATCCGGCAGTTGTTCGTATAAGGCAGAATAGACAAGCTGCAACTGGGGCGGGGCAATTTCTTCACCGTCCATCAAATCGTCTAACACGGCCGTGACCAGCCCCGGTTCAAATTCAACATCCATATTTTCCAACGGTCTGTCTGCAATCTGTCGCGCTTCAGCTCGTGTCAGCCGGTTTAGCCGCAATTCATTGGCAAATGGGTTGCGAATATGGGGGCGAAAATTAGCCAGCCGGCCAAACTGTTCGGTACGTAAAGAAAGCACCCATCTTACCGGCAAATTTTCATCTTTCAGACAAGCGGCCAATTCGCGCACAAAAATGATTTGTTCAAATTCATTCAGCTCTGTAAAAAACTCTTCAAACTGATCCAGAAGGATAGTAATGACAACCCCATCCCCCAGAACGCCGCTGACCTGATATAAGAACTCTTTTAAGGGGGCGATGGATAATTTTGCCGCCATGCCGGCTTCGGACCCGGCCGGCGTAGACAGGTTTGGCCGCAAACGATAGCATACTTGTAACAATTCCTCGGCGCGTCCCCTTCTGATCATGTAAGTGATAAGTTCAAGAATTTTGCGAGAGCGGGTTTCTCCGGGGATTTCTTCATAATCAATGTTCAGGTCAAAGGCCAGGCCGCGAAGTTCATCCAGGTTAAATCCTTCGGCCAGGATAGTGTTGAGTTCATTTTGCACCAGCCGTTCGGCGTCACTCTGGTTGGATTGTTCTATTCCGGCAGAAAATATGGTTTGGGCACGCAAGTTGGGGAGAATGAGGCGTTTGATGGCTGGGGTTGGATTTTGGTTATACGGCCGTAAATAAAGCGGCAAATCTCCCCGGTTCAGCAACTGCGGCATCAGACCGGCTTGCAATAACGAAGTTTTGCCAGCGCCTGATTCTGCGTGTAACACGGTCAACTTGTCCTCGTCCAGGCGATCTAGTAATTTTTTTAGCGCTCGTTCCCGGCCAAAGTAATTTAACCCGTCCCGAAAACGATAAGCCAGCAGCCCTTTATACGGCCGTGATCTCCTCTCATTTCCCATTTCCTCTACCTGACGCCGATACCCGACCGCCACTCTGGTAATTCCTGCAGCCAGATTTTGCTTGTCATACGCTTTCGCTTCTGCGGCCGTTTCTGCCACCGCTTGCGTGTGCTGACTAATTTTCTCAAGCGAGCTTAACAAGTGGGCTGGTTCTGGGGTGGGAAGAGTTGAACTTGTTGTGCCAGACATATGTTTACCAACAACCTTTATTCTGAAAACTCAACAGATGACCGATTACTATTATACCAACACCTCTTCTAACCCCGTTTGCAACAGTTGGTTGAAATACGAATCAGGAGTGTTCATTAACTTGACTCTAGCGCCGAGTTCTTTGACACGGCCGTTTTCCAAAATCAAAATCGTATCCGCCCGTTGCACAGTTTTAAGACGGTGGGCGACGATGACGGCTGTGCGGTTCAGCAGCAGCTTATCAATGGCCCGTTCAATCAAAAACTCCGTCGCCGGGTCCAGGCGGGATGAGGCTTCATCCATAATGATCAAACCAGGGTCTTGCAGAAAAACCCGTGTAAATGCCAACAACTGCGCTTCTCCGGCCGATAGTCCCTGGCCGCCTGCTTCCAGCATTGTGTCCAGACCGTGTGGCAGCGATTCATACCAGGTCGTCAGTTCCAGATCGGTTAGCGCGGCCAAAATTTGAGTGTCGGAAACGGCCGCGTTAAAAAAGGTCAGGTTGTCGCGAATGGTAGCGTTGAACAACTGCACCTCTTGCGTCACCAGCCCCACCTTTTGCCGCAGATGAGCCAGGGGCACAGCTTGGACTGGCCGGTTGCCCAATCGCACAACACCGCCACAGGCTTCATACAGTCGAAAGATGAGCCGGGTTGTCGTTGTTTTGCCCGAACCGGTGCGCCCTAGAAGTCCTAACACTTCACCCGGCCGTAAATAAAAATTCAAATCATGCAGCACCGGTTTGTCGGCCGTATAAGCAAAATTGACGCTGCGAAACTGTACCGCCAACGCCCCGTCCGGCAGACGTACTCCAGAAGATTCGTCATTTTGAATGGATGATTGGGTGAGAAATAGCTGCTGAATACGACTGACGCCAGCCACCGCCCGTTGAAAATCTTGCAACTGCTGGGTCAGGCGACGCAGCGGCTCTTGCAACATGGCGCTGTAGGTGGTGATGAGAAAGACGGAGCCGATGGTGATGCTACCCTGCAAATAAAGCCAGCCGCCTAACCCCAGACCTAAAGCTGTGCCCACTCGGAATAATCCTTGTGTGCTAGAAAAGGTGAGCATACCCAGAGCAAACCCTTTTTGCTCGACAACATACTGCTGGCGTAATGTCTGGTGTAGCCGCAGCATGGTGTAAGCAACCGTCCCATTGGCGCGAATATCTTCGGTTCCGGCTAGTCGTTCCTCGATAAAGCCGAACAATTTGGCGCCCATGGCTAAAAAGGCTTCCCAGGCAGGAATAGCTAGTTTGATGAGGGTGTTGAGCACGGCCGCAGTCACAATCACAAAGCCCACAAACCCCACCCCAATACGCCAATCTTGCCGTGCCAGCACAATAATGACGCCGAGAATGAGCAATCCATTCCCTAATACCTGGATGATGAATTGGGAGAAGAAGTTGGAGAGGGTGTTTACATCTTCATCTACACGGGAGATCATTTCGCCGGCAGTACGGCCGTTGTGGAAAGCCATATCCAAGTTGAGTACATGCCAGGCCAGATCGGCGCGTAGTTCGTTGGTGGTGCGCCAGCGCACATCCTGGGTTACGTAAGCGGCCACGGCAGCAAATAGTTGGTAGATGAAGGCAATAAAAATAAAGAGGAGGGCGACGGCCGTGAGACTGCTCAACCCCCCCATCGTTGTAACGCTCACTTCACCCGTGGCCAGATCAATAAAGTCGGCCAAGATGCGCGGTTGAAGAAGCTGCAAACCAATGGCCACGAATAGCAGCAGGAATAACGCCAACACCCGTTTCCATTCTGGCTGTACATACCAGCGCAGCACGGTAAAGGATTGTTTAAAGGATTGGGTCTCTTTTTCCACAAGGCAACCTCAAATTAGGATAATGTCAATTCTGCCCATAATTCTTGGCATAATATTGTTGGTAACCATTCACTCCCCCAAGGTGCCCGGCACTTATAAACGAGTGTGCTACTCCAGTAGACTTGGTAATGAAGTGCCGGGCACCTGAATGGTTACTATTGTTGTTCCCATTGTTCATGTAAGTTTCCATTTTTACCTCGCAGTGTCTTGGATACGGTCTGTTTTTTGTGGACGTTTATTTTAAGCTCTTATCAGACACTATTCAAATTGTCGCCAAACGACAATTTCAATGATGGCGTAGAGGCAGGATAACGCGGGTGTACTTTGGCTACACATATGGCGTTCCGTCCGCATTATCTCGCCCTGTCTTCAAGATTGGTTCATTCTTGGAGAATGAACCAATCTGAAACAGAGAAGCAATCCCAGGCTTTTGCCGTTGTATCAATGAGGGGCGAGCGTAGCACGGCCGTAGCGTCCCCACATATTTTTGCGATAATATCAGGCCATACGGAGGACATCATGAATAAAACAGCTTTAATCATTGGCGTATCGTCTCAGGATGGTTCCTATCTGGCAGATTTTTTGCTGGAGAAAGGATATACCGTCGTGGGCACCATTCGCCGCAGTACAAATGTGAACATTCCCAATATCAAGCATCTGTACGGCCGTCTTCACATTGAAGCGGCCGATTTGCTAGACCATGAAAGCATTGCCCGGATCATGCGTCAATACCAGCCGGACGAGGTGTACAATATCGCCGCCCAATCGGTGCCGGCCGATAGTTGGACACATCCCTATTATACTGGTCAGATTACCGGGTTGGGGGTGGTGCGGGTCATGGAAGCAGTGCGCGTTCATGCGCCGCACGCCCGTGTTTACCAGGCCACCAGCCGGGAAATCTTCGGCCACATTCAGGCTGACGCGGCCAACGAATCCACACCGATTGATGCCAATAACCCTTACGGCATTGCTAAAGCGTATGCCCACATGATGACTCGTTGTTACCGGGAAAGCTACAGTTTGTTTGCCTGTGGCGGTATATTGTTCAATCATGAAAGCCCGCGCCGCAGTCTACATTTTGTAACGCGCAAAGTAACGGCCGCTGTAGCCTGCATCAAAAACCAGGTTAAACAGCCGCCGCTGGATGAATTGGGACGGCCGTTGGTTACGCCTGAAGGCAAACTCAAACTGGGCTTTTTGGATGCCCGCCGCGATTGGGGTTACGCCAAAGAGTATGTAGAAGCGATGTGGCTGATGCTGCAAAATGGTGAACCCAAAGATTACGTTATTGGCACGAACACATCATACGCTGTGCGCGATTTGTGCCGGGTGGCGTTTGCGGCCGCCGGTCTGGATTGGCAGGAACATGTGCAGGCAGACGAAGCTTTGCTGCGGCCGACGGAGATTGGCGTTTTGCAGGGGGATTACACGGCCGCTAAACAGGATTTAGGCTGGGAACCACGCACCTCTTTTGAGGAATTAATTGGCTTGATGGTGGAAGCGGATATGGTTCTGTTTCAGTAGATTAAAAGAGGTTCCACCTTTTCAAAAAGGTGGAACCTCTCAAACTACAACTTTCCCCGCCTGGCATCAGCCGGCCGACGGCCGTCTAAAATGCCGCATCACCCCTCGAATGACAAAAGACAACAGCAGCAAAAGCAGCAGCCGGGGCAGCCAGATAATCAAACGGTAAATACCGAAGTCAACAACAGATTGGGTGGTTTCGGTGAGTCGGACGGTGGCTAACTGGGCTGTGTCTGCTGGATGCCACGCCTGGGGGGTGGGCAGCGGCGTGGGCGTGGCGGTGGGGACGGGCATGGGTGTAGGAATTAGAGGAACTAAATGCAAGGTTAGCGTAGCCACGGCCGCCCGATCAGCCAGATAATTTTCCTGCCCTTGCAAATCGCCAATCTCTCCTTCCACACGAGTCAACTGGTCATGTACATCTAACGTTTCTGTCATGTAGCGGGTCTGGTCTAAAAAGACGCGCACCCGCTCCTGGTTGCTGTGCAAGTTGTCCAGGCGGGAATTCAGGTCTACGGCCGCGTCCGTCACATCTTCGCCGGCAATCCATTCATCCTGCACTGTGCCCAACGTTTTGAGCGCGTTCAACATCTGTTCAAAGTTGGCCGCGGGAATACCAAAGGTGATGTCAGCGTAACGGTAGCGGGCGTCATCTTCCCAGATTTGCTGGCTGAGGGTGTACCCGTTCAAGCCTTCTGCCAGACGCAGGGCGGTGGTCACGGCCGCGTCCGTATCCCCAACCTGTACCTGCAAACTTCCATTTTTAATCACCAGCCGTTCACTGCCAGTTTGAGCATAAGTGGGGATCACGGGCGTGATAACACCCGCGCCGATTAGAGTTAACAGTGAAAGAGTAAAAATAATGCGTTTCATGAGTTTCTCCTTTTTCGTAATCCGTAATCCGTAATCGGTAATC
>JAAEOP010000242.1 GCA_024223125.1 Chloroflexota bacterium | reverse complement strand
TACCTTTGATGCCGATCCGGTTGTTTTGCAGACCGATACAGGCGTAACGGAATTTGCCATCGATTATCCACCGCACATCCAACAGCCGCTCATTCAGACAATTGTCGATGCCTTAAATGGTGTTGGTATTTGTCCCAGTACGGGAGAGAGCGCAGCGCGTACAAACTGGGTTATGGATCAAATGTTGCAGGACTACCGAAATCAGACCCGATAAAAAATGGATCGCCCAAATGTCCTCCTGATTATGGCTGACCAACTCAAAGCCACGGCCAGTCATTTATACGGCAAAACTTTTTGCCGCACACCCACCATGGAGCGTCTGGCCCAAGAGGGGGTGTTATATCAACACGCTTTCACACCGCACCCCCTTTGCGTACCCGCCCGCATTTCTCTGTGGACGGCCCAATATCCCCACACCCACGGCGCGCGTCGAAACGAAACGCTGATGCCCGTTGGTGCCCGACACGCCTTCAAACTGTGGAAAGAAGCCGGGTACCACATCGGGCTTATCGGCAAAAATCACTGTTTTGAGCAAGCTGATGATTTGGCTCTATTC
>JAAEOP010000241.1 GCA_024223125.1 Chloroflexota bacterium | reverse complement strand
TTTGGTGATGAGCAGTATGCTGCTGGTGCCAACCTGGCCCCTTGATTTTGTCAATAACATCATTGCCTACAGTGATTACGTAGCTTTTGGGACGCCTTTGGAAAATCTACTCCATTATTTTCTTCCTACCTCTGCAGCCGCACCGTTAACAATTCTGCTGTCAGTTCTCTTTTTTCTGTCCCTGCTGCCGGGGTGGTGGTTTGCTTTACGCTCGTCAGCATCTGATAGCCATTCGGGCCAAGTAGCAAATGGGGGTGCTTTTACCTGGGCCATTATGACGACCTTGATTGTTGGCAGCCTCATCACGTTCCGCTCGGCTACGACCAATCAAGTTATTTTGTATCTGCCCCTATTTTTCTTTTTTCGACGGCTAACCTTGTTTCCTCCTATGAAACCCTGTTCCGGGGGTTTCATACCGGGCGTCTGGCGTGGAGAAGAAAGTGGAGGGACACCCCCCACACCCCCCGCGCCATCGGCGGCTCCCTTCAAAATGACAGACCGTCGCGTAAATTTTGTGATCGTGTTGATTGAAATTGGCTTGTTGCTATTTATGTGGGGGGTCTTTGCGATAACGCTTGAAGGAAATTGGGAGCACATTATGATGCATGGTCTCTTGCCGGCCTTGATGCTGCTCCTGTACGCTATCGATTGGCGGGCTTTGTGGCGAGCGGCGAGTGAGATGTGAGACACGTAATACGTCTATGGTGGGGTTGAGGCGGAGAAGGGCAGTTTTGACACGAGGGGATATGTTTTCATCCAGCAGGAAACGCACCTTCATGCGCCCGCTACCTGCTGTTCCTTAGCTCGTTGGGCTTTGAGTGCCCGAAGACGTTGCACAACAGGGGGGGATTTGCAGCCCATTTCCGGTAATGATCTTCCCGCCAGGCCACTAGCCGGGTTAGATAAGCATCAATTTCTGCCCGATTATGCAAATAATACGTAATTGTGGCATGAATTTGTTCCAAACTTAGAGTGGGCAGATTGGCGCTGATTTCTTCTGGAGTATACCCCTCCAGGTAATAGTAAAGCACATCGTCAATACCTATGCGATGCCCTTTGATACGGATATCATCGGGGCTGAGGAACTCAAAATAGTCTTCCAGTTTCATTGAGGTCACCTTAATCTTTTTGATTTGCAGTTATCAGTATATTTTAGCATACTGTGATTGATTTACAACACCAACGACTGAGGACGGAGTAGCAATGGCTGGTCAGCACACAAAATGGCTGTTTATAGGTCTGTTTGTGTTGTGGATATTCTTTATCCTGGGCAGCTTCTTTGCTGTGCAAAAACCTTTTTCAGCAGCTAATGTCTTGGCTGTAGGTCGAGTTTTGCTGGATGTTATCGTTGCAGGCTGGGTTGTGCTGGTTGGGTTAGGCCTAGGGGCTTGGATATTGAGTCGTTTCTTTGCGCTTGACCTATCTTCACTTGAAACATTAGTATTTGGAACCGGGTTAGGTTTGGGGATTTTGAGTTTGTTTGTGCTAGGGCTGGGGCTTCTTGGTCTTTTTTATTCAGTAGTTGCCTACGGGGTTATGCTGGTTTTGAGCATCACCCTTACCCCCCCACTCTGGCGACTCTTTCGGCGATTAGACCCTTGGCCACCCGCCAACCTTCCCCATCGATTGACTATAATCTTTCTGGCTCTAATGGGAGTTTTTGCTCTACTTTTGGCCTTATTGCCCCCCGCCGATTGGGACGGTTTGTTTTATCACCTGACCGGCCCTAAACTTCATCTGCAAGCGGGACGTATTGTTAGCGGCTTTGATGTGCCTCACTTTAACTTTCCTTCGCTTATGGAAATGCTCTTTGCCTGGACCATGCTCCTGGGTAGCGACATTGCGGCCAAGTTGATCCACTTTGGGTTCGGGCTGCTTCTGGGGGGCTTGGTCTATGTTGTCACCCGACGTCTATTTGGGACCAAGGCAGCCTGGCCTGCTGTTGTCATATTAGTCAGCATGCCGATGTTGGG
>JAAEOP010000240.1 GCA_024223125.1 Chloroflexota bacterium | reverse complement strand
TTATACCTCAAATGTCATTTCGGCAAATCAGAGCAAATCTTGCCGTTGAAATATAATAATATAATGGTCGCCCCACCCTTGGGTGAGACGAGCGGTATTACGTTCAAAGTGATTAAGTTTATTGAATAGATTGGGCCAGCGATCAACAAGGTGATCAATATAGCTGGGCGGCAGCCAGAGGCCCAAACTCTCCGTGTGAACGTGTTCAAACCAAGGCGAAAAATCGGCCTTTAACTTTTTGGCGGACGGATACCAAATGGGTATCTCCGCATCTCCGATTTGGGCCGATGCGCGCCTTCCAAAGCGTCGAAAAGCGGTTCTGAGCTGACCGTGCCCCATATACCAAATGATTTCCCAGGGACAAACAGGACCCATCGGCACTAAAATCAGCTTGCCGTCCGGCTTTACGATTTTGGCGAGACTTTCTGCCAAAGGCCGCCAATCGCCAAGGGTATTTAGCCCCCCGAAGTTTGAGAAAACGCCATCGAAAAACCGACTGCCGGCCGCTAACTGCCGGCCGGCAAAGTTTTCCGCAATTGCATCTTGAAATGAGAACTGTATGGCAGTAATCCGATCTGACACACCGGCTGTGGCCGCTTTTGTCTCGGCTATTCTGATCATCTCGGCAGAGCCATCGGTGGCTGTAACGCAAACTCCCTGTTTGGCCAGCCAGACGGCGTCCTCGCCGGTGCCGCAGGCCAGTTCCAAGATGTGCTGTCCCTCGGAAAAATGCATGGTTAACTTTTTCCAGACCCTGGGCCGGAGGAGTCGCCCCAGACGAGAGCGGGTAAAAGCATCATCGTAACTGAGCGCAAACGCGTCAAAGGCTGAAGGGTCAACTCCTGAATTCAAAACCAAACTCTTACCACGCATCAACGGCGCGTTCTTTGGGCGGCCAGCCGCGCCCGCTGCCGGAGTCTCCGCTGCCGGCTTCGCGTTCCTTTTGAGAAAGGCGCATGCCCCACCGGCCTCGTTGGGCATTGACAAACGTTTTGCCCATCCGCAAGAAATTTTTTGAACC
>JAAEOP010000239.1 GCA_024223125.1 Chloroflexota bacterium | reverse complement strand
GAACGCATCGTCACCTGGATGATTGATGAGTTCAAACAGGACCAAGGCATTGATTTGAGTCAAGATCGTCAGGCGTTACAACGTTTGCGCGAAGCGGCCGAAAAAACCAAGATTGAACTCTCTTCGACCATGCAGTCAGAATTGAATCTACCTTTTGTTACGGCCGACGCTAATGGCCCCAAACATTTACAGCTAACCCTGACACGGGCTAAATTCGAGCAGTTGACCAACGATTTGTTAGACCGCGTGAAAGGTCCATTTGAACGCGCCTTGCAGGATGCCGGCTTGACGGCCAACGAGATTGACGAAGTCGTTTTGGTCGGCGGCAGCACCCGGATGCCTATGGTGCAAGAATTAGTGCAAAAATTGACCCAAAAAGCGCCCAATAAAAGCGTCAATCCAGACGAAGTGGTCGCTTTAGGGGCAGCCATTCAGGGCGGTGTTTTGGCCGGTGATGTGAAGGATGTGCTGTTGCTGGATGTAACCCCGTTGAGCCTGGGTCTGGAAACATTGGGCAGCGTGATGACAACCTTGATTCCGCGCAACACGACCATCCCCACCCGCAAGACGGAAACGTTTAGCACGGCCGAAGATAACCAAACGGCCGTAGACATTCACGTATTGCAAGGTGAACGGCCGCTGGCTGGCGACAACAAAACTCTGGGCATGTTCCGTCTGGACGGCATTCCACCCGCGCCGCGTGGTGTGCCGCAAATTGAAGTAACCTTTGACATTGACGCCAACGGTATTTTGGATGTAACCGCCAAAGATAAAGCGACCGGCAAAGAGCAGCGGATTCAGATTACTGCCTCCACCAATCTGAGTGACAATGAAGTAGACCAGATGGTGAACAGCGCCAGACAGCATGAAACGGAAGACCAGCGCCAACGAGAACTGATTGAAGCCCGCAACCAGGCTGACCAGATGATCTATGCCATCGAAAAGAGCATGGGCGAATTAAACGGCCAGGTTCCAGAATCTGACAAAGCGGCCATTGATAATACGATTGGCGAACTGAAGGAGGCGGCCGCTGGCAATGATGTAACTCGCATCAAATCGTTGACAGAGCAGTTGCAGCAGGCCAGCCACGCCTTAAGCCAACAACTGTATCAGGCCCAGGCCAACGACCAGCCGAACGGCAGCCAAAATGGCGGTCCGGCTCAATCTTCTACTAATGAAGGCGTGTTTGAAGGTGAATTTCAGGAAATGTAGATTTTGAGGGATTGGAGATTGGAGATTGAGAGATTAAGTTTCCTAATCTCCAATCTCCCAATCTCCAATCTCCATTGCAGGTAGATAACCTCTTATGTTTCGAGATTTTGATGAATTTGGGCGGCGTAACGGCCGCACTACACAAACAATAGATATTCCCCGACGCAATCGGGTGAACCGGGCTGCTCGCCAGCCACGAGATATGCGTGAGGCGTATTGGCTGCTGCAACAAAAGTTACAACAGGCGCAAGAAGAGACGGCCGCCTGGCAGCAAGAAGCCCGCGCCTGGCAGCGTAGGGTTGAACAATTAGAATCAGCCGTGCAATCATCCAATCACGGTGGACGGCAGATGGATAACGGACGACGTTTGGTTGAACAATTGGAAACGGCCCAACAAACAATTGCTGAGTTGCAGGTGCAGTTGGCAAAGCAAGCTGACACGCCAACGGCCGCTGATAAATGGCAGGAAAAATATATTCACCTGGCGGCCGAGTTGGAAAATAACAAAAAACGGTTGGCGCAGCGTTATTCTCTGGAAGCGAAACGGGAAAAAGAAAAAATCTTGCGTGACATGCTGCCGTTAGCCGATAATCTGGAACGCGCTTTGCAACATGGCGAGACAGAACCCGGTTTGGAACTGACGTTGAAGAGTTTCCAGGCAGCGTTAGCCCGGCACGGCGTGGAACCAATGACGGCCGAAGGAGAGCCGTTTGATCCCGCCTTG
>JAAEOP010000238.1 GCA_024223125.1 Chloroflexota bacterium | reverse complement strand
TGACTGAATTGGCCCACGCCTGGCTGCTGGCCCAACCCCAAGTCTGTTCCGTCATCTCCGGGCTGACCCGGCTGGAACATTTACAACAAAATGCAAAAGCGGCCGCTTGGGAGTTGACGGCCGAAGAAGTTAGTGAAGTGAGTGAACTGCTGCCCTGATTCCGCTGCAAAAAAATGGAGTTGTTTGCCAGAATCATCGAAAAAGCGGTGCGGGTGTTTGATATTGAGGTTGAGTTTGCCCATACAGACACCAGCAGCTTCAGTTTGAGTGGTGAGTATGAGTCAGAAGTAGCCCAAGAAACGGTAGAATACTGATACAAAAGTAGTAGGGTTCTACACAAACGTTTAGATTAATTTCATCGTTTGGAGGATGTTATTCATACGGATGTACGATATGATAATTATACACAAATCGGTTTAGGTAATCTGTGAAAAGGCTTATGAATTATCTGGCTTCGTGCGTAATTTGGTCAAAGCAGAATCTTTTCTGTAGAAGCGAATGGCAATGAATGAGCATAGCAATTACAAGTTACTGAAATCTGTAATGAATATAAGCTGTCGTTTAATGGCTATACTGGAAGTGAGTATACTTTTGCTGAAAATTGTTGATGAAATTTTATTTCTTGTTAATGCTGAACGTGGGCACATCGTTCTGAAGCAACAATCGTTGACTGATCACTGAAAACTGGACATTGATCACCCATATAACCAGTACGATGGTACTTTCAGAGCGATAAGGTTCCATCTTAAGGAAAAATTTTGTATAATGCACCTCGATATAAAATTCACAATCTATTCATTTATCTAACATGATTCGAACAAACGGCCGTTTTTTCAGCCACAAACCAGATTGCAAGACAAATCAGTCCCGTGTCGGTAACACAAGTTCAAATTCATTTTGCTTGCAGCCTGGCTCTGGTCACAATCAACCCGTTCTCTCGAATCAACTTTTATCCTTTCATCCCATTTATTCTTAGTTTAGGGAGAGTCCTTATGCACATACCTGAAAGAGAGGAAGGTCAAGGATTGGTTGAGTATGCCCTCCTGATCGCCCTCGTAGCTATTATTGTACTCGTCATACTCACTATTTTGGGCACACAGGTTGTACTGGTCATGGGCCAGGTAGCCGGTGGTTTACAAGGAGATACGCTCAATACCAGCGCCGGAGATTACGCTGTAATCGTCAGCTATGATGGCAATATCTCCGGCGGTGGCGGTTCCTGCTCCGGTACCATCTCCAACGTCAACTATGTCGCCGTAGACAGTTCTGGCAGTATCAAGACAAATCAAGATGTCGCCGTCACAGTTCTGGTTAATGGCGTACCCAGCGGCAGCTTATCCGGCTACGCTGGGGCAAGTGGTTTGGCGAACTATTCCGGCAGTAAGAATGTCTCTGGGAACTGTCCGCTGCAAGTCACATTGAAGTAACCTGACGTTGACCCAACACCGTTACCGACACATGTAATTTGCGTGGGAGGGACATGCCTGACCCTCCCATGCTCAACTTCCTCCAGGCAGTCTGATTCAAAAAGAGCAGCTACGTCAAAGAGCCATTCGTAGTTAGCCACAACATAAGGTGGGATTCCATGAATAATTACAAAAACATCCAGTCGTCATCGTCTTCTGCATTACAACAAAGGGCTGTTCAAAAAACTAAACGCTTTGGCATGATTAGCCTGGTTCCGATCCTGGCTGTCATGGGGTTAATGCTTCTTTTCTGGCACATCAGTCCCATAGCGTCATTAACGCTCGCCCCAACAACCCCTCTGGCGCCCATCTTCCGTCATGTGGCCGCCAACGGTTCTGGCACGGTCTGTTCTGTCGACAATCCGTGTCCATTGCAAACGGCCGTGTCCCAATCCGCAGATGGTGATGAAGTCCGCGTAGCGGCTGGTAACTACTCTATTGGTAATCCAGTCCTGTTCGTCACCCAAAGCATCACCATTGCCGGAGGCTACACCACCACCAACCGCTTCCAAGTGCAAGACCCCCTCCTTAACAGTACCGTCCTCAACGGCAACAATACAAAAGGGGTCATTGAAATTGACAACAATGCCAGCCCCATCATCGAAGGCTTCCGCATTCGCAATGGCAACAGCAGCAATGGCGCCGGCATCTACATTTTGGACTCTACCGGTACCGGTTTTGGCGACCCCTCGACTGGGCATCCCATTATTCAAAATAATTGGATCCAAAATAATTCCGCCTCTTTTGGCAGCGCAATTTTTGTGGGCAGTCTGAATGTCACCATTGAAAATAATGAAATCAGTAACAATTCTGCTACCGCAGGGGCAATCTGGTTGCTCTTCGGAAATACCATCCTTAATCTTAAACCTCACGCCGATATTCTTTTTAACAATATCCATGACAATACCGCCTCTGGCAGTAACGGTGGCGGCATTTTCGTTAGTTCAAACTCTTCAATATTTGCAGAAGGCAACGAAATTTATAATAACAGCGGCAACAGCGGGGGCGGTGTCTATATCAAAGACGATGGCACGGCAACCATGCAGAACAATATGGTCTACCAAAACACAGCCAGCATTGGTGGCGGTGTCTACACCTTTGGCAATCTGGAAAGTTGGAATAATACCTTCGCTGGGAATGTTGCCTCCGCAGGCGTTGGGGGCGGTATTTTTATTGCTAATATTGCCACGATTCAAATTAGCAATACGATTGTAGCCTCAAATACGGCTACCTCAGGTGAAAGCGGTATTAATCTCTCTGCCGGAGGAACAATTTCCGGGGGTGGATACAATAACTATTTCAACAACAGCAGTAATGTCATTTTTGGCACCGATTTCATCACCAATCCTGGTTTCATCAACTATAGCACGATGAATTTGCATTTACGGCTGGGCAGCGACAATGTAGACGCGGCCGATTCCAACACCTCCCCCGCCATCAATCAAGATATTGACAAACAAGCCCGTCCCAACGGCGCTTTTGTAGATGTGGGTGCAGACGAATTTTATGCTAATATCCCCGATTTTAGTCTGACCCCCCTAGAAATTTTACCTTACCCTTATGAAGATCGGAGCGCTACGGCCGTGTACACTCATACCCTGGAAAATCAAGGGACCATTGACGACACCTATACCTTCACCTGCAGCAACAGCCTGGGTTGGACAGTTACCTGCCCCAGTTCACAATCCTTACAAGTTGGGGCGTCCCTGGTTGTGCCCACCTCAGTAGACATTCCGGCTGTGGCCACAGCCCTCAGCAAAGGCGTCACCCAAATCACCGCCACTTCTACCATTTCCCCACTTTTGCACAAGCGCGTTTCCGTCAGCTCCATTGTACAGCCCATACCCGGTATCCAATTCACTCCCAACTACACCGACAGCGTCAAACCGGGTGACATCATCACCCTCACCCATACCATCACCAATCTCGGCGACGCCCCCGACACCTTCAACGTCACCATCAACAGCGACCCCCTAGGCTGGGGACAAATCGTGCCCAACGATCCTTTAACCGTCCCTCTAGGCATCGGCGGCGTAGCTAATATTCAAGTTCAAATTAACGTTCCCCCAGATTCAGCCTCTCAACTAGCCAATGTCACCGAAATCCAGGCCGCTTCCAGTTACGATGTCAACATTTTTGCCACTGTCTACAACACCGTCACCGCCCGCGAAACGGCCGGAACACGCTATGTACGCGCAGATGGAACCGATACCAACAACAACTGTACCCAGGTCAGCAATCCCTGCCTGACAGCCTCTCAAGCAATCAGTCAAGCCATTACCCTGGATGAAATCCGAATTGCCGCCGGTACATATGATCAAAACGGAGAAATTGATATCAACGAAACGTTGTTCGTTTCCGGACGTTGGCTGGGTAATTTTAGCAAGCAAGAACCTTTCATAGATACCACACTTCGGCAGGTGGGCAACGAACGAATCTTCAATATACAAGGCGGCATCTCCAACCAAAGCACCTTCGACAATCTCATCCTGAAAGACGGCATTGAGAGCGCGGCCAACGGCGGGGCTGTCTTTGTCGGCAATGGCGTTCAGGTTGGCTTTAGTAACATCACCATTCAAACCAGCCAGGCCAACAACGGCGGGGCTATGGTTATTGGTCAAAACGCCTTCGCCCGCATTACCAAAGGAGAGTTCCTCACCAACACCGCCTCTATTCATGGTGGCGGCATCTATGTTGACGGCGGAACCCTCATCCTTAAACAAAGCATCTTTGAAGGCAACCAGGCTACAGGGGCCAACGGCGGCGGCGTCTACATTAAAGATGGTTTATTTACGGCCGAAAATACCCTCTACAACGACAACAGCGCCGACAATGGCGGCGGTCTCTACATTGATCAGACACCCGCCACCCTCAACTTCAACACCTTCGTCAATAATGCCAGCAGTACACAAGGCGGTGGCATTTACGCCGACAACGCCAACGGGATTGCAGTGGATGTATTGAACACTATCCTTGTGAGCAATACAGCTAACACAGATGGTGGCGCAATTTATTCCACCAACAGCATCAGCCCGGTTGTAAACCTGGATTACACCAACATTTGGAACAACAGCGCCCCCGAACTGGTTAACATCGGAACTAACAGCAACCCCTTCACTTTGCCTCCCCAATTTGACGACAAACAGTTCCGGCTGGCTGTCGGCTCCCCTCTGGTAGACCAACTAGCGCGAGGTACAAGCCAGATTGTACCCCAACCCGTCGTAGACTTTGAAGATGATTTCCGCCCCTCAGACCAGGGATACGACCTCGGTTATGATGAATTGGCCGGGTGCAGCGCCAAACGAGATAACGTCATCTACGGCAGCATTCAAGAAGCCATTGATGTGGTCAATCCCCAAAGCGACCTCATTCTGGTTTCCGGCATTTGCCGCGGCGTTAATCAGATGGTAGATGTGAACGGGCAAACGATCAGCCAGACTGTTCACATTACCGGTTCCCAATCACTCATCATTCAAGGCGGCTGGCTGGGCGATTTTTCTAATCGCCGAGTAGATGAAACAACACTACTCGATCCGGAATTAAAAGGCCGTGCCCTCTACATCAGCAGCCCCGTCAGCGTCACCTTTGAATTCTTCACCTTCGTCAATGGACAGGCGGCCGGTCTGGGTGGCGGGCCTGCTGGCGAAGATGCCGGTGGTAGTGTCTACAATAACGGCGGCAATCTAACCCTCGACGCCATCTCAATTTATACCGGCACGGCCGAACTCGGCGGCGCCGTCTACCATCATGACGGCTTTACCAACTTCGGCCTTAAAAACCCCGCCAATGCTACAAATTTCCTGATTGATCAAAATCAGGTGGGTACAATTTTATTAGGCGAGATGTGGGCAAACACGGCCGCTGCCGATGGCGGAGCGCTCTATGTTTACTCCAATACCGTCGCCGTAGATTCTGTTTATATACACAACAACACAGCCGTCAACGGAGCTGGCATATACAACGATAACGGCGTTTTAACAGCTACCAACAATATCCTATCTATCAACGACGCCAGCAATGATGGCGGGGCCATTTACAACGCCTCCCCCTATACCACAACATTACTGCACCTGACAGTTGTCACCAACACGGCCGTCAACGATGGCGGTGGCATTTACTACCCCGGCGGCGCATTATCCGTCACCATCCAAAGCAACATATTCGAGGGCAACAGCATCACCAGTGGCAGCGGTGAAGCTATCTTCGCCCCAGGCACGGCCGATGTAGATTACAACTACTACTATGGCCAATCTAACCCTGTAGCCGGCGGCACTACAACCGGAACCCATTCCATTAACACCCTGACCATACCGCCTGGTCTTATAGACCCGGCCAATGGAGATTTCCATCTGCAAAATGACGCCCCCGCAGCCGATGTCGGCAACCCCGCTTCTCCTGTAAACCACGACATTGATGATGAGCCACGGCCGTCAAACCAGGGGCCAGACGCCGGGGCGGACGAACTCGTCGGCTGCCGAGTTGACCTCAACGGAACCCTCTACGGCAGCATTCAGACAGCAATGCAAAACGCCCAAACTGGCGACACCCTAAAAGTGGCTGGCCGCTGCAGCGGCGTTCACGATTACGACACCGGCAACACTTCTGGCCTGGGCTGCGCCGACACCTCCGGCATCATCCAAACCACCGTCCACGTAGACCAAAACATCATTCTAAAAGGTGGTTGGAGTGATGATTTTGGCACATGGGATCCCCTTCTCTTCCCCACCACCCTGGACGCCCGTCAATTAGGACGAGTGCTTTACTTCTCCCCCGGCGTCACCGCCACTGTAGAACATTTCCACATCATCCAGGGATTCATCTCTAACAACGGCGCCGGAGTGTGTATAGATAACGCCACGCCAAAGCTCAACAACAACTACATTTACTCCAACACCGCCAATACCGGCGGCGGCATGTATAGCTACGACAGCAAAGCCCAGATTGATGGCAACTGGATCCACCACAACAATGCTATAAATGGCGCCGGCATCGCCGCGGCCGTATCCGGCAGCGTCAGCGCCGGCGATTCCATCTGGAACAACTTTGTCTACTCCAATACCGCAACCCTGGGCGGGGGTTACTATAACGAAAGCGGCGATCACAACTTCTGGCACAACACCCTCGTCGGCAACGCTGCCACGAGCAATGGCGGCGCAGCCTATGCCAATGCTGCTTCACCAGACATTCGCAGCAATATCTTCTACAACAACAGTTCCAGCGGCACCGATGGCGTTCACGGCGGCGTCGGTTCCACACCAACCGTCGAGTTCAATGACTTCTTCGGCCAAACAAGCAACGTCGGTGGCACAATTGGCAGTTTAGACCCTTCCAACTTAACGGTTGATCCTCTCTTTAATACCTCCACCTACACCCTCACCATCCATTCCCCCGTCGTCGATCAAGGCGATCCCGGCGTTACGCTGACCTATGATTTTGAAGGGGATATTCGCATGTCCCACCAAGGGTTCGACATTGGCGCCGATGAGATTGGCGGCTGCTTTGCCATCATTCAAGGTCAGCCGACGCCTGTGTATGGCAGTGTGCAACAAGCGGTTGATCTGGCTGTTTCTGGCGATACCGTGTTGGTAGATGGCGTCTGCAAACGAACCAACACCCGCACGAACAGCAGCAGCGACACGGTGACCCAAACGTTGTTTATTGATAAGCAACTCACAGTTGATGGCAGTTGGGAATATCCGCTAGACCCGGAAACTCATTTGTCAGCCACATTGAACGCGCTAATTTACGGCCGTGTCCTCTACGTAGACAGCAGTGGCAGCGTCACCCTCACCAACATCACCCTTAAAAATGGGGATGCAACCCTGGCCGGATTGGGCAACAACGGTGGCGGCGCTTACAACGATGGCGATCTCATCGTCCTGAATGCCCGCTTGCAAAGTAACCTGGCCGGCAACGGCGGCGCCATTTACAACAATGCCAACCTGACCTCCATTCACAGTCGTATTGTCAACAATCTGGCTACCAATGGCGGCGGCATTTATAACGAGGCAACGGCCGTTATCACCAGCGTCAATAGCATCGTTTTCAACAGCGCCACTGGCAATGGCGGCGGTATCTTCCAAAACAACGGCGACATCATTGTAGACAGCAACCGCATTGCCGTTAACAACACAGCTACCGGCGACGGCGGCGGCCTTTATCTAGCGGGGGGCACAGGCAACAACGTAGAAATTCGCAACAACTTCATCTACCGCAACAATGCAGCCAACAACGGCGGCGGCTTACACAATGCCGACACAGACGCCAGCATCTGGCACAACACCTTCCGTATTAACCAGGCTGGCAGCGGTTTTGGTGGCGGTCTTTACAGCGCCGACAGAACCGCCCTCATCACCATTCGCAGTAACATCATCGACTTAAACACCGGCTCCGGCATCCACACCGACGGACCTCACGATATTGCTTTCAACAACGTCGTCAACAACATCATAGATAATTACAGTGGCACTGCCTCAGCCGGGACAGGCGACATCAGCGCCACACCCATGTACGAAGATGTTCTCGCAGACGACTACCACCTCAAAAAACTATCCCCCGGCCTGGACGTGGCCGACCCCAATGTTCCCTTTGTACATGATATTGACGGCGATATACGGCCGACCAACGGTGGCCCAGACATGGGCGCAGATGAACTCAATTCCTGCCTCATCCGAGTTATAGACACCCAGGATAGCTCCCACCACATCTTTGCCGTCTTACAGCGGGCAATTGATTTTGCTGAAGGTTTACCTGCCTTCCCCATCCCCACCATCGAAATTGCGCGCGGTGAATGCAGCGGCGTGGAAGCCGACTCGCAAAATGGCGGCAGTTTGCAAGTCGGGGCTGTGCATCAGGACTTGAACCTTATCGGTTCGCTAGATCGGGATGATTTCAGCTTTACCAATGATTACCATCGTGACGATGTAGATACCGTCAGCAGTGTCATCAACGCCGAAGGATTGGGGCGTGTTTTGCAAGTTCACAACAACGCCAACATTTTTATTAAGAATTTGGCCTTTGTGGGCGGAGACGCAACCCTCTCCGGCAACGGTACAAATGGCGGCGGTATCCACAATGCCGACAGCTCGATAAACGCCGACGAAACGTTTATTTGCGCCAACACGGCCGACAACGGCGGCGGTTACTATGGCGGCAGTTCCTCATACTCCGACCTGAGTGGGTTCTTAATGGGACGCTGCATGACGGCCGACGTCGTTGAAAATTCTAATGGAACCTTGAATGTCAACTACTTCATCCATAGCGGCAACAACGCCAATGCTGACGGCGGCGGCATGTACAGCGCTGGTGATTTTGATTTGCGTAATATCATCTTCTGGGATAATGACGCCGGACAAGACGGCGGCGGTTTGTTTAACTCCCAACTCGGCAACCGCATCATCAACGGTATCTTTTATCTCAACACGGCCACAGGTGACGGCGGCGGTATCCAAAACAGTGGCAGCAGCTTAAGTTTGTACCACAATACGTACCGGGGCAATACGGCCGCCAACGGAACCGGTGGCGCCATCAACAACAACAGCACCGGCCTGACATTGAACAGCAGCATCCTCTTCACCAATACCGCCAGCATTGACGGCGGTGGCTTAAACTCCTCCAGCGGCGCCGCTCTGTCCCATAACCTCTATTACGACAATCTTCCCAATGACGTAAACAGTGGCGGTCTGGGGTCAAACCCAATCATCAAGAATCCACGCCTCTACCTGTTTTCTCTGTCTCGCTACTCGCCAGCCATAGACCAGGCCGACCCGCTGAACTTGAATCCGGGTGTGCCGGCCCCCGGAGGTCAAACCATCATAGATTACGATGTCGGTAACTATTTTCG
>JAAEOP010000237.1 GCA_024223125.1 Chloroflexota bacterium | reverse complement strand
GGCCAACTGCTGCAACTGGCTCCGGGTTGAGTCAAAGCATCAATGACAATGGGGTGGGTGACAGAAGGCAAGGCCGAGGCCGGAACAATGGTCTGTACCCCGCCGCCGGCAATACTAAAGGCCACGGTTTGGGTCACGATTGTATCGGCATTTGACTCTTCGATGGCCGCCCGGAGGGTACATTCCGGCTCACTATTGACCGTGTCACCGGTATCGCAACTTCCATCGCCCGGATTATTATCGCTCCCATCACCTGTTGAGTTAACGGTAAAAGTCAAGACTTGTTGGACCGTTACCCCCGCCGAGTCGCTGTTATTGGTGGTATCGCTATCCACCGAAGTGGTGGTAATCTCAGCGGTATTGGTGAACGTCCCGACCGCCAGAGGGCTGCTGATATCGGCGGTGATGGTGATGATGCCCTCATCGCCGGGAGCCAAATCTTGCACGTTCCAGACATAACTGGACGCAGTTTGGGTAATAGTCACCCCACTGCTAACCACGCTAACGTTGGTCACGCTCACCGGGATCACGTCGGTAATGACCACGCCCGTGGCTGTGTCCGCACCCACCGCGTTGGAGAAGGTCAGGGTGTAGGTGATGGTATCGCCGGGCAAGGCCATACTCGGGGTGACGGATTTGGTCAGGGAGAGGTCGGGGAGCAGCACCTCATACGCGCCGATATCGCAGGTGCCGCTACGGCTGACACCCCGCTGGTCAGTTGCCGCGCAATCGCTGTTGGTATCGGCGTTAATGGCCGGGCTAAGGGTGAGTAGCTTGTGGGTAAAGCTGTTGCCCCCGTTATCGGCCAGCGCGGCCAGATTGGGGTCGGCCGTGGAGACGGTTGTCACGCCGCAACTGTTGTTTTCTATCAGGTTGTCGTTGCCGTTCTCGGTCGACGTGCCGAGGTTGATGGTGCTGCCCAGGCAATCGGCGGTAGCCGCACTAACGCTGTTAGCCACAATGCTGTTGTACATGTTCAGGGTGGCCGCGGCCCCATCGCCCAGGTTGTAGATACCGCCGCCGTCGCCGTTGGCGCCGCCGCCATCCTGGACGGTGTTGCTGCTAACGGTGGTATTATTAAGCGTGACCGTGCCGTTGCGGTTAAAGATAGCCCCGCCGTAGCCCTGGCCCAATCCGGCGCCGGCCCCACCACCCTGAGCCGTATTGCCGGACAGGGTGCTGTTGGTAATAACCAGGGTGCCGGTCATATTAAAGATAGCCCCGCCAAAGCCGGCCCCGCCGCCGCCACCGCCACCGCCGCCGCCATTGCCGCCGCCGATGCCGGCGATGCCGGCGGTGCCGGTGGCGCCGCCGCCACCGCCGCCGAAGCCGCCATTGCCGCCGGTCGGACCTACGCCATTGCCGCCGGGGCTACCTATACCGGAAGCACCGCCACCACCGCTGGAGGCACCGCCATCGCCAGCATTAGCATCACCTAAACCAGTAACAGCGCCACCTCCCCCCCCCACAGAATTACCGTTGGCGTTAAGATTACCGCCTGATCCAGGGCCGAGGCCGCCACCGCCGCCACCGCCGCCAGAGCCGCCTTGGCCGCCGTTGCCGCCAAAGCCACCGCCACCGGGACGGGCGTTGGTGCCGCCGATACCGCCGATACCGCCGCCACCGCCGCCGTTCAAGCCGCTGCCGCCGTTACCGCCTTTGGCTTGATTAGCGGTCAGGGTACTGTTTTCCAGGGTTACATTGCCCTGGTTAAAAATGGCCCCGCCGGCACCCAGACCGCCGCCGCCGCTACGGAAGCCGGTACCACCTTGAGCCAGGCCGCCTTTCAGGGTCAGGTCTTGCAGGGTCAGGTTACCGGTGGCCGGGAAGGGAGAGCCGCCGGAAACGTAGAAAAAGCGAAAGTTGGGTGCGCCGCCATCGCGGACAATAGAACTACCGTTACCGCTGATGGTAATGGTACTGGTAATTTCGGGCAGGCCGTTGGGTCCCCACCAATAGTTGTCTACTGTGGTCAAGGTGTAAACGCAACCAGCGGCCAACTCGATAGTATCCGGCCCGGCACTGGTGTTGGCCGCCCGTATGGCACTGGTCAGGGCGTTGACATCGCCTACCAAGCCGGGGCAAGAGAGGGGTGCTACCATCGGTTTGGCCGGAGGCAAGCTGGCGGCCTTGTTAGCGAGAGCAGACCGGGGTAATGGCTCAAACCCAGGGGAAAGCGAGGGAGCAGCCTGAGCCACAGGCGGGGTAAGCATAGCAATGCTACCCGCTAGAATCAGAAGCAGGCTCAAGGCTAGGCTGAGGCTAACCATAAATTTAAGGATACTATTTTGGGTTTGATGTGACATGATGTTTCTCCCGTTTACTTTCATTGGTGTAAATGGATCGTTATGTTTTTTCTCTGCCGCACTGTTGTTTTATTTGTTCCCTTCGACAAACTCAGGACAGGGCTTTGTAAATTCGGTGTTGTGTTTGGCGGTAACACTACCCCAGATTGATGAATGTTCGACAAGCTCAGTACAGGTTTTTTGTTTTTTGAGACCTGGCGGGTTTTGAAAACCCGCCAGGTCTGAACAAAAAAACGCGCCAACAGCTTGTTATGTTAACAAAGACAACAAGCTATGGGCGCGTAGAGTTAACACAGCCGGTATCGGGTTGGTATCGCCGGTTGGGAGAGCGGTATAGGCAGATGGGCAGTTGAATTGGTGGCATTGCGATTTTGTCCAGTATCTATATTAGAAATGGTAACATAGGAGGGGGGTATAAGTCAAATGCTATTTATTGCCATCAAAACCGACAAATGTCACTTTGCCGGGTTCGGTGCTGTAGCGACCTACCGGCTGTGGCTGATGGACTTTTAGAAAATAATTCGGTAATGCCGTTTGACGTCACCCCGAGTTGAAACTCTGGGCTAATAGTGGGAAGTCGGTTAAAAACCGACTCAGACACATTTATAAGTATACCAAACTCTGTGGGTGATAACGGTTAGGAAAAGTTGGCAAAAGTTGGGAATTCTCAACATTGTTGTGATGGTTACAGTTATCCAACTGTAAGCCATATTTCTTTTGATAACGAATAGTAGTGGTTGGGTTTCTCTCCGCTCAACCCAACATTTCTCGGTTGGCTGTTGGGTCTCGCCGTAGGCTCGACCCAAGCTACGCCGGTCTGGCTATCGACGGACTGAGTTTGGTGAGTTATTAATTGTTCATTGATAATTGAGTTGCCGCTGGTTCAAGGGCAAGGTATAATAACATTATTACTTTATGTAGCGCTTATAATCTGGAGCGGCTCTAATGAATAGATTTGAAACAATGCCCCAAATTCAACAAATTACGCAGCAACTCGACCGGCTGATTGCCGAGATGATTACTCTGCGACAGCAGGTTGTTGCTTTAAACCCCGAGACCCCCTCCACTGAAACCCAATCCTCGGTGCGGCAGGCCGAATATTTTGGCATGTGGGCCGGCCGGGAAGATATGCAGGGCCGCTCCTCAAGAGAGTGGCTAGAAGATTTACGCAGCCGGCAGTGGGTACGTCAATGAGCGGTAAACTGCTCGATACCACGACGCTAATTGATTTATCGCGCGGTAACATCGCCGCCGGGGATTTTGTCGATAACTGCCGCAAAGCTCAAACCCCTCTCTTTATCTCCGTTATTTCAGCAATGGAGTTGATTTTTGGTTGTCGTGACAAGGCTGAAGTCGAAAAGATCAAAAAACTCATTGCTGATTTTACGTTACTCCACCTTTCTCCGGCTGAGTCGGCCCAAGCTTACAACCTGATGCTGACATACAGCAAAAGCCACAATTTAGCCATCCCCGATGCTCTCATCGCTGCTACTGCCCTTACTCACAATCTTGAACTGGCTACCGATAATGAACGCCATTTCAAGATGATTCCAGACTTAAAAGTAAACCGTCCTTACTGATTGCCGCTTGTTAGTTGCAGTAGCAGGTTGGGTTTCTCTCCGCTCAACCCAACATTTCCCGACCTGGCCCGCCTTGGCTGTTGGGTTATAAAACTGATGATTTTTGCCTCTTGTGTACTGTAGGTACTAACCAGTGAAATTCTTGTACATTGAGCAAGAAATTTTGCAATGAGGCCTTATTTGGTTCCGGCTCGTCCGGGTTAGGTAAAAGTGCCGAAAGATTTTGTCACGATTTTGGGGTCAAATCACCAATTTGGTGGTAGTCTGGTCACCATCAAAACCGGCAAAGTCACTT
>JAAEOP010000236.1 GCA_024223125.1 Chloroflexota bacterium | reverse complement strand
CCAAGGCACGCCGGTAGGTCTTGATTGATAATTCGCCGGTGCGCAGCAATGCTTCGAGGTAGGTGCGATCAGTATCGCTGAGTTGGACATGTTGTTTTTTCATCCTGCCATTTTCATCGATTTGCCAGGATTTGTCAAAATATTAACCATACTTTCTTTACAGAGTATTAAAGAAGGAATAGATGAAAACATCAAAAAGAACGATTAGCATGGTTTTACTATCATGTACTCTACTTTTTGCTATGATCGTTTATGTATTTGTTTACCATACTTCAATCATTATTCCTACTCAAGAAACAAACCAGGAAATTGATGAAATTGTAAGAACAATTTATGAAAACGGCCAATTCTCAGGTGCTGTTCTCGTAGCTGTGAACGGCAATATTATTTACAATGATGCCTTTGGTTATGCAAATATTGAAGAACACATATTAAACACTTCTGATACGAAATTTAGAATAGCTTCGTTTACAAAACCTTTTACAGCCATGCTTATTCTTCAACTTGTTGAAGACGGAAAACTGCAATTGGATGGAAAACTCACCCAATACTTGGCCGAATTTCCAGAAGAAAAAGGGCAGAATATTACCATCCATCAACTTTTAACCAATACGGCAGGCATTACTGGCGAATCAAGAATCACAGATTTAATAGATATTGAAAAAGAATTTTATACACGCGCGGAACTGCTTGAGATTATTGCCCAACAAGAACTCGTGTTTGAACCAGGAAAAGGAAGGGAATACAGCAATTTTGGATACGCTCTCTTGGGTTTAATAATTGAGGAAGTTACAGGAAAATCATATGATGAAGTACTTCAAGAAAAAATATGCGATCCTGCAGGAATGAAGAACACCTTATCGGACGTAACTGCACAACCAATTGAAAATCGGGCAGTGGGGTATACCTATGATTACTTCAACGGTCTCGAAGAAGCATCATTTTTAGATATGTCATTTGCTTTTGGTGCTGGTCATCTATTATCGACCGTGGAAGACTTGTATTTGTTTGATAGAGCCCTATATTCAAATAGCCTCCTAACAGATGAGTCAAAGGAACTATTTTTCAATGAATATGGATGGTTTTATCATCGCTATCCAATTGGAAACGGTTTTAAGAGAATTTTGTCGAGCAGCCTAGACGGTAGCATCAACGGTTTTCAAAGTCATACTCAAAGGATTGAGAAGGATTCTGTTTTTATTGTCACCTTACGAAATGTAAAAGAATCTGTTTACGAAAATGAGATCGTAATAAAATGGCCAACCTTTATGGTACCTAGAATACTAGCAGTTCTTTATGACGAACCATACGATTTTCCAAAGAAATCAGCCGCATTTACAGTTTTTGACACACTTATTGATTCGGGACAGGAAGATGCAGAAAAACTCTATGCCAAAATAATGAATGAGCAACTGGATAGGTACTATATTGATGAAAGTGAGTTTGTTTATTTTGAGTTAGAACTAATGAATGCAGGTATGGCAGATATGGCAGAGTATTATCAAAGAATTCACACAGAACATTAGAATAAAAGGATTTGTATCGCTATATAACAAAGCATAAAAGCAACAGCTTTCAGAACTGTCTATATGCAAATTCATTAGAACAAGGAAAAACCACATAACCCCGCTTGCACGCAGACCTGCTGTCGCAGGAGCCAACACGGCGCATTTTTGCAGTCTGAAATTCTAGTTTACAATACTTCAGGAGCAAAATCCCAGGCTGGTGAAGCCATCGTTACGCTGGCGCGGCCTAACATGCCCTGCACCCGACTCACCTGCGATGGGCAGGTGAGTGGCGCATTAGGCCCTAACCAGTTGGTTCTTTGCTTTTTGGGCAAGAATTTGCTGGCAAGAACCCCTTTTAACTCCGCTTTATGCGGGTTAGGCATTGTAAGTTAAAAATATTCTGTAATAATCTATAGGTGAAAGGAAACGCTATGTCCTTTTTAAAGCATATTTGGGAAGATATTAAACGGGGTGAAAACATTGACCTGTATGTTGTCATTCCTATAGCGATAAGTCTGGCAATTTTAAATATCATTGGATTTGTTTCTTCGAGGTTCATTGAACCCATAACACTAATAATACTTGGTTTGATTGCAATTTCACTTCTAGTGAATCGGAATACAGTCAGAATGTTGTCAAATGAAATCTCTCTACAAGTCAATTCTGTGTTCTATAGAAAATTTCCATCAACTTTCGAAAGCGATATTAGAGAGGCCAAAGAAATTTGGCTAATCGGTATTACATTAACAGATTTTATTAGAGGCAATCAAAGCATTCTGAAAGAGAAGCTCCATAAGGGCCATATAATCAAAGCATTGGTAGTTCACCCAGACAGCCCTGCAATTGAAATGGCAGAAACCAAAAATGCAAATAGAGCTGAGATTAATGTAGAACGAGCACGAGGAGAGGTTAGGCACAGTTTGGAAGATCTTGTAGGGCTACGAAAAATCGCTCCCAAAAATCTTGAAGTTCGTACAATACAACATCTCCCTAGTTACGCAGCTTTTGGTGTAAACCTTGAAACACCATCAGGCACATTGTATATATCCCATTTTGCATTTAAGATCAAAGCAGGTTCAGAGCCTAAGCTAGTACTTCAAGTGACAGATGGCCATTGGTATGATTTTTACAAGAGAGAAATCCACAATATGTGGGATCAGGGTATCAGTTGGCAACATAAAAAAGACTTCAGTCCAATAGAACGTGACAAATGATTTTGGGGAAGATTGCAATGCCTAACCCGCGTGAACCATGACCTGCTACGCAGCGGAGGCCGGCGCGCCAAATGCCATCTTAGGCTCTGATTGAGCAGCATCCAAAGCCAAAACGCAGGCAGGTTACGCCCTCGTTACGCCGTCGCTGGCGCTCCAGCGTAATGCGCCACTCACTCGGATGCAGGGGCCGCTGGCGCGGCCTAACATGCCCTGTACCCGACCCACCTGCGATGGGCAGGTGAGTGGCGCATTACGCGGCTGAGATAGCTTTGAACGAAAACACAGGACTTTGTTATCCGTACACAATTCGCGTCACGCCTGAAAAGGGGCGGGGCGTATTCGCCGCTGCCGCGATACCCAAGGGGGCGATCGTATGGCGTTATGTTCCCGGGCAGTACGAAGTTCACAACGAGCGATCGTTTAAGCAACTCTTGGCGAAACTGTCGCACAGTGATGCAGTCTACGAGCTGGAGCACGTGCATAGCGTTTTTGAATTCCCTGGCTACATCATCAGGGTGGTTGACGACGGTGCACTGATCAATCACTCGAGCCAACCAACTGTGATGACGATCAACCATATTGGAAACTATCAAGCTCCACGCGTCACTTCGGTGCGGGACGTCACAGAAGCGCTCGTTGACGAGTGGTTCGCCTTGATTGCGAGTCGAGACATAAAGGTTGGTGAGGAGCTAACAAACGACTACAACCTCGGCGTAGATGACCCCCCGTACTATGACGCTCTGTGCGAGGAGTATGGCGTGAAGTGGGATTGGTTATAGCAGTGTCAGTCTTTATTCAGACGCCTAACAAAGCGTGTACTTGACTGGTGGGATTCACTTCGATAAAAAAAGGTTGATTCTGGCTGAAGCAAATACCGCTATAATGACGTTGTCCACATCCCACCCACCAGCAGGTAACGCAAACCGTTAGGCGTTATCACAAAATCAGAAGGAGAAAGAAATGAAGATGAAACTGTTTGGAAAAGAAGGTTCGAAGAAAATATTTGAATTAGAAGAAGAAGTGAACACTTGGCTGGAACAAAATCTAAAAATCAAGATCATTGATATTAGGCAGTCCGCAAGCGGTGGAAGCCTACATGATACTAAACTCTACATTTCAGTTTGGTACGAAAACGCCTAACCCCGCGTGAACCATGACCTGCTGCACAGCAGAGGATCGGCGCGCCAAATGCAATCTTTGGCTCTGGGTATGCGGCGCGATTTTTGCTCAGTTTTTTCAGGGTAAAATTGGGTTGCGCTTGCTAAGTCGGCGGGCAGCTTACGCCATCGTTAGGCGGCACGGCGTAATTCCAGGTGTGAAAGGGAAAATGAGAATGATCGGCATTTCTCCCAATACTGAAAGAGTCAAGAGCAAGCGAGTGTCTCTGCTCATTGTCCTCCTGATTTTGCTTGTGGCTGGTTGTAGGTCTCAACCTATCCCCGAGCAAGGCTCTATTCCTGAGTTTATGCAGAAACCCTCATTGCAGCATATCCGAGTGATGAGTTTCAACGTTGGTTGGGACTCGATCTTTTCGGATGACGATCCGCAGAATGACCAGTGGCGTAGTGACAGCAAACCTGCTGAGTTTGTGCGGATTGTGAAGGCGATTGACCCGGATATCATCTGTCTTCAGGAAATCAACCCCGTTCGTGATCCGCAGCAGGTTGGCAGCATTTTGGATGCCGCCATACCTCTGGGCAATGGGAAGACATGGCAAACCCACAGTGGACAGGATAATGTCATCGCGACACGCTTCGATTTGGTAATGCGCGCTGAGGAACTTGTACATTATGGGAACATCACGAACTTTGGTCATGCCCTGGCTCTGGTGGACTTGTCCGCTGCCAATTACGAGGAGGATCTGTATCTGGTCTGTGCTCACTTTCAAGCCAAGGGAGGCCAAGCAAACATTGAGGCCAGACAGGAGCATGCCGATGCGGTCATGGGGTGGATTCGTGACATCAGGACTCCAGGAGGCGAGATTGACCTACCGTCAAATACGCCGATTGTCATGCTTGGCGATTTCAACGTATACGACACGGATCCAGCCTACCATCTGACGACGCTGCTCACGGGCGACATTGTGAACGAGGACGAATATGGGGCTGACATCGCGCCCGACTGGGATGACACATCTTTGGCAGATGCCTTGCCACGTCATAACGCCAGCGGGGAAGATGTTTACACCTGGCGTGACGATACGCAAGAATTCAATCCGGGAGCGCTGGATCGCATCTTGTACACCGACAGCGTTATCGCCGTCAGTCATGCCTTTGTCTTGAATACCACAGTCATGACGGAAGCGGAACTCGCAGGATCTGGATTGAAAGCGGGCGATGTAATGCTGGCCCCTGAGACAGGGCGCTACGACCATCTTCCGCTGGTGGTTGACATCGAATTCCGAGACAACAAGAGGCCGGGCCAGTAGGGGCAGACAATTTTCGTGAAAGAGGGCGAGTGCCGCATAACAAATCGCTGAAGCCGACAATGCTATCGAGGTTTATCTTGAGGCCATTTTTATTTTGAGCGATTCGGGTCAAGATTCGTATCACTGTGTCAGCCGCATTGCGGCTTAGCTCAACCGTTAGGGCGCATACAGTGACGACACACATAAAAAAAGTTGAGTTCTCTCAAAGTTAATCTTTGAGTATAATTTGGAACGAAAGAGGCAATTGATTCAAGACCAAAGATGACTGAACACGGAGATAAAAATGGGTATACACACTAAACGGACCGGGCTAATTGGCTGGCTGGCTGACCACTGGCCCAAAGCCACTCTCTTCCTGGCTATTTACACCTTTGTACTTCTCTATCTGTATCTCTACGAAGACAACTTTCTACTATTCCTGATCTGGCTGCAAACACCGGTGTACTGGCTTCATCAATTTGAAGAGTATATTTACCCTGGAGGTTTCGCCGAGTTTTTCAACCGAAATCTGTTAGGTTCAAGTAGAGATGATTGGCCTGTGACCAAGATGTTTTCACTCTGGATCAATATTCCGATTATCTTCATTGCCTTTCCGTTGTCTGCGATATTAGCCGGGAAATATGGCCTGGGCTTGGGGATATGGACCGCATACTTTTCTATTGTGAATGCACTGTCCCATGTCGGTATGTTTCCCAAGTTCGGTTATAATCCAGGTTTTGTTGTCAGTTTACTACTTAACATTCCTATTGGAATTTACACTATTTACACATTTCTCAATCTCAGCGCTATCACTCCTACTGCGCATATTATTGGTGCTGTGATTGCGCTATTAGTGCAAGGGGGAATAATGGTTTGGGGATTGGGCGTTTTGAGAAAGCGCGTTCAGAAGGAAAAAGCCTAAACCCTTATAGGTTGGATAAAAAGGTAGTCTTTAATCCAAAACACGCCCTAACAAATCAATGCACGCGAATTGCTACCGCCCGTTTTTACAATGGTTATACGCTAACAAAGAAATGGGTAATTGTAGCGGTCATCGCCAGCCCGCAATCGCGTGATTTCAAGCGTTGGGCAGTGTGGGAACTGATTGGTGGGGTTCAGTGATGTGGGCTATTTTTCACGGGTGTTCAAGCAAATAATGGGCAGATCGCCCGGAGATTTCCGTAAGAAGCAATAGAGTTGCTCCCAATTAATAAAACGCCTGCCATTGTCATACAAGGCAGGCATCCATCTTTTTTACCAGAGGGGATTCCCGCGAAGGCGGGAATCCCCTGCCTGAATGAGTTATTCAGGAACAACTCTAATCATGATTCATATGTGATAAGCGGCAATTCGTCCATTCCGGCGGCAGCGGCCAGGCGGGTCATCATTCGGCGTAAGGTTTGTTCGTGTTCTGGGGGCAAAGACGGCCGTTCATAAGCCGCCAACAATTTATCCACTCTCACTCTGGCTCGACCAAACGCATCTTGACGGCCGTCAGCCTGCCAGGCGCGGATCGAACCCCGATCAATCACCTCCGACGGTAAATACTGTTCCCTGCGGAATAATTGCCGCGTTATTTTTTGTTTCAAGAAATCGCCCTGGAAATTGATCCCGGCAAACATGGCCGTCGCCAGCGTGTCTGTGCGCGCCTGCACTCCATCCAGCAGCCGTTTGGCCATGGCAATCGCTTCGGCGTCAATGGTCAACTTTTCCGCGCTTTGGCAGGCCAGAAAGTCCAGCATTCCCACTCCAGAGATCATATTGATACCGGCTAATGCGCCGATAACGGCCGTTATCCCACTCTCCAACCCGGCCTGCGCGTCAACCAATTTGGCGTCGCTGGCTCCCAGGTAGGTGTGGGTCGGCAATCCCAATGATTTGCCAATCTGGGCATATGATGCGTCAATCATCGCTGTCTCAATCGCGCCCATCGGCGTTGTGCCATGCCGCATGTCGAAAATGGCCGGCGCGCCGCCCCAGACGACGGGCGAACCGGGTTGAGCCAATTGGTGTATGGTAATGCCGCTGATACACTCAGCGGCGTGTTGCACGACTGAACCCAGGAGCGTCACCGGCGCGGCGGCTCCGGCCAGGGGCATGGAGATAATCTCGGCCGGTACGCCAGCCCGGGCTAAATCCATCAAATTTTGCGCGCCAAATTCACTCCAGATGAGCGGCGGCGAGGGGCAAACGTCAAATATGGCGCGCGGTTTCTGCGCCAAATTCTCGCGCCCGCCGGCAAAGATAGCCAACATATCAATCATTGTTTGCGTTGTTTCGGTGGAAAAGGCGCCGGTGACGATGGGTTTTGCTGAGTGGAGCAATACTAGATACAACCGGTACAAATCTCCAATCTCTTTAGGGACTTCGTTGCAGACAACGGCCGTTGATTGAGCGTCAATCTGCGGCAGCATCTCGGCAACTTTTATCAAGCGCACCAAATCGGCCGTTTTGGCCGGTTTATGCTCTAGCGTTTCCGGATCCAAGACATTGACGCCCGACGAGCCGGGATCGAAATGGACGGCGTCGTCGCCATAAATCACTGCCGCCTCTCCAGCCTGATTGTATAAAAAGAACTGGTTCGGCGCTGACGCCAATGCCGGACGGGCGACAGATTCGGGGATACAAACTACTTCGTTGGCCTCGTCTACCTGCGCCCCGGCGGTCGCCAGGAGCCTTCTCGCCTCGGCTGATTGCACCTTAATGCCCGGCGACAGCAGTAATTGGAACGCTTCATTCAGGACGCGATCTACAAATTCCGGCGTAAGCAATTCAAGTTTTGGTTGCATTTTTCTTCCTCATTCGACAGCGGCGATAATTCGGCCCAGTTCGGCCGACAGGTTAGGATCAAGCGGTTCAGGCTGGTGGTTTTCCAGGATGCGCCGCGCTTCGGCCGTAGCCCAATCTTGCGCCCCGTCCCCCTTCTCTTCCCATACATTGTACGGGCGGCGATCCATGAATTTGGGCAGCCACAATTGGCGCATGTGCCGCCTGGTATGCTTCTGTGCCAGGAAATTGCCGCCTGGCCCAACGGCGTGGATCACATCCAGAGCCAAGTTTTCCTCATTGACGACGATGCCGCGCATCGTCTGGTGTATCATGTCAAAAATCTCGCAATCCATGAGCATTTGGGCAAATGACCAGATACGGCTGCCATGCAAAAAGCCAACGCCCAACAACATGTCGGCCATCGAGATACAGGCCATAAAAGTAGACATGCTATTGTCAATGCCGGCCTGCCAGTTTGGCTCTTTGGCTCCTGTGGCAAACGATCCCATGGACAGCGGCACATTGTAAAAGTCGGCCAAAATGTTGGTAGCGGCGCCGAATAGAAAATCTTCCGGCCCGCCGCCAGTGTACGCGCCTGAACGCAAATCCATCGCCGTCTGCGCCGCTGCGTAAAACACGGGCGCGCCGGGGTGGGCCAGTTGAATCAAAGCTAACGCGCTGATGACTTCGGCGTTGCCCACCACCAGATTTCCAGCCAGGGTGACGGGGGCGGTGGAGGCGCAGGAGGTCATGGTCATGAAACCGGTCGGCAAACCGGCCTCGGCCGCAATTAGCGCCGCATCCAGGCTGCCGCCATCGTGTCCCAACGGCGGCGCAGTGCATTGCATGATGGAAAGTACGGGACGGCGACGCAGCTCTTCTTGGCCTCCGGCAACGGCCGTTGCCATCTCCACAGCCGCCCATGCCTCACGCTCGGAATAAACGCTTTCCGTCTGCACATGCTTGGTGGAGTTTTCCCAGATGGCGCGCAGTTCATGTAGGCTGCGCGTT
>JAAEOP010000235.1 GCA_024223125.1 Chloroflexota bacterium | reverse complement strand
ATGCTTCCCGCCTGTGTATCGGTTGAAAAGGAAGGGAGTATAACCAACAGCGGCCGCTGGATGCAGTGGCGATACCAGGGCCCGAAACCTCTGGGAAACAGCCGTTCAGACGGCGATATTATCATGGAGCTTGGAGATAAGATTAAAGAGGTTTACAAAAAGGGAGGTAAATTTACACAGCCGATCAAGAATCTTAAGTGGGATTATACAACGGACGGCATGTATGACCCCCACAAGGTTGCCAAAGAGATAAACGGCTATTTTACAAGAGATGTTACCGTAAAGGGTAAGCTGTGTAAAAAAGGAACTCTTGTTCCGAGTTTTGCATGGCTGCAGGCTGATGGATCCACCTCATCTGCAAACTGGCTTTACTGTAACAGCTATACGGAAAAGGGAAATATGGCGGCAAGGCGCAGCAAGGTCGATGCGCCCAACAATATAGGCCTGTATCCGAAGTTTTCATGGTGCTGGCCTGTAAACCGCAGGATTATTTACAACCGTGCCTCTGTGGATCTGAAGGGACAGCCATGGGATAAGAAAGACTGGGTTGTCAAGTTCGCAGGTGAGGCAAAAGACGGCAAGTATGTTTCCAAGAAATGGGTCGGTGATGTGCCGGACGGCGGGTGGTATCCGCTTGAGAACCCTGACGGCACAAAGAGAAAGGATGCCAAGCATGCCTTTATCATGAAACCTCATGGGCACGCGAACATATTCGGGCCCGGCCGAGCTGACGGACCGTTCCCGGAACATTATGAGCCTCTCGAGTGCCCGGTTAAAAAGAACTTCATGAGCAAGCAGAGGGTTAATCCCACAGCACCTGATTACACAACAGATGCTGATGTGTATGCAACAAACGATCCCAGGTATCCTTATGTTGGAACAACATACCGTGTGTCAGAGCACTGGCAGACAGGCCTCATGACACGTAATCAGCCGTGGCTCCTTGAACTTCAACCCCAGGTTTTTGTGGAAATAAGCGAGGAGCTTGCCAGGCTGAAGGGTATAAAAAATGGTGAAAGGGTAATGGCCTCATCTGCCCGTGGTTCTCTTGAATGTACGGCTATGGTCACAAAGAGGTTCAAGCCGTTCAAAATCGGCGGATCAACGGTCCACCATGTCGGTTTTCCATGGAATTATGGATGGCGCTGGCCTTCAAGCGGAAAAGAGGAGAGTGCGAACCTGCTCACTCCGTCAGCCGGCGACCCCAACACCAGAATACCTGAAACCAAGGCCTTTATGGTCAATGTAAAGAAAATTTAAAGGAGGTGATCTGATATGAGTAAGTCATTTTTTATTGATACAACTCTATGTATGGCTTGCAGAGGATGTCAGGTGGCATGCAAACAATGGCACGATCTCCCT
>JAAEOP010000234.1 GCA_024223125.1 Chloroflexota bacterium | reverse complement strand
GAAGTATTTATGATGACTGCTGACGGCGACTTATTGACCCAATTAACCAATAATCCCGCCACCGATTTTTATCCGGTCTGGGTTGAGTAGGCCGAAAATCCGTCAACATAGACGTAAAAATCTATGTTATAATGGTTTAGCGTGTAAGCCCCTCCACCAGTTGCTTACCCGCTAAACCTCATCCAATGCCAACTTAACCCTTAACCATAAAGCAGGGGGACATTTATGCACACCCTGGAAATCACCATTCAACGCAAAACCGGCGACGGCTGGCCCGTTGTTGTCGAGCAAAACAAATCGGGCGACTTCCTGCCCGTTCGTAAAGAAGATACCATGTATCTTGATGAAGAGGCTCAGCTAGACCTCACCAGTTTGGGGGAACTCAAACCGCTGACTTACGGCACCATCCTGGGTGAAGCTCTCTTTTCCGGCAAGGTTTCTCGAGCCTTCACCGATGCCCTGGCTCAGGCTAAAGGGGATGACCGGCTGCGGATATTTTTATCGGTCGAGGCCCCCGAGCTGCAACAATATCGCTGGGGGCGACTCTGTGCTCCGCTGGAAGATGATGAATGGGATTTTTTGGCCTTGAACCAGGATGTCCCATTTTCACTCTACCTGCCCAGTTCTACTGACCGTCGTTTCCCGGCGATAGGCCAGAGAGACCTGCGAGCTCTGATATTGGTAGCCAAACCCGAAGGTCTGACCGCGTACGGCATGGCTGATTTTGATGTCGCGGCCACTGTAGCCAGTGTAAAAAGCGCTCTGGGTGATATCCCCAGCGATGTCCTGGCCAACGTCGAAGGGGCCATTGGCCTCCCCACTCTGGACCAACTGATCGAACGAATTACGGCCGAACAATACACGTTGCTCCATATTGTGGCCCACGGTCAGGTAAAGCAGAAAAAAACCAGGCTTTACCTGGCTAATGATCAGAACCAATTGGATCGAATCGCCAGCGACGAGTTCATCACCGAACTGCGCCGCTTGCGGGGAGCCAAAAGATTGCCCCACTTTGCCTTCCTCTGTACCTGCGAAAGCGCCAAACCGACCGACGAGGGCGCATTGGGTGGTCTGGCCCAACAACTGGTCCAAAGGTTGGGCATGCCAGCTGTGCTGGCCATGACTGAGAAGATTACTATCCCCACCGCCAAGACCCTGGCTAAAAAATTCTATCTTCAGTTGCGCCAACACGGAGAGGTTGACCGGGCTTTGGTCGAAGCCTGCGCCGGCCTGACTCGCCGCCGCGACATCAATGTCCCTGCCCTATACAGCCGTCTGGGTGGCCGTCCCCTCTTCAGCGATACCGAGGACCGGGATCTGACGAATAAAGAAATTGTTTTTGGCCTGGACGAACTGGAAAAGCTGCTGCCGGTGCGAGCGCCCATTTTGGAAGAAACCTTTGCGGAGCAGGCCACGAAGCTGCGAGGGAAGCTGGGCGCGGATCGAAAAAACCTCAGCGATTCGGATCAGAAAGAATGGGACGAGGCCCTGACCGAAATCAACGCTATCTGCGAAGAGGTCCTCGATCTCAACTTTAGGGCGCTGGCTCTGGGCCAGACGTCGCCTGCCTACGACAACCGCTGCCCCTTCCCCGGCCTGATGGCTTTTCAGGCCAACGATCAGGAGTTCTTCTTTGGCCGGGAAGGCCTGATCAATACGCTGATCGGACGACTGGATGAATATCCGTTTTTGGCGGTGCTGGGAGCCTCCGGCAGCGGCAAATCGTCGCTGGTACTGGCCGGAGTGGTGCCGACCTTGCACCAACAGAAACCCGGTCTACAGGTCCACTATATGACCCCCGGCAGCGATCCCATTGCCAACCTCGAAACCGCTCTCCAAAGCCAACTACCCCTGCCGCCCCTATCCAAAGAAGGTTCCACGCCCCCCGCCAAGACCAACCCAGCCACGTCGTTCCTCATTGTTGACCAGTTTGAAGAACTCTTTACCCTCTGCGATGATGATAAACAGCGTCAGGTCTTTTTGGATAAATTGTTAGGCTTGGTTGAAACTAATGACAAAAATTCTCAATCCAAAATCCAAAGCTTGCCCTCGAACGAAGTGAAGGATAAAAAATCTAAAATCATTATCACTATGCGTGCCGATTTTCTAGGCGAGTGCGCCCCTAACCCTGATTTACGAGACACCATCCAAACCCGTATGGCCCTGGTCGCCCCGATGGATACGGTGGAACTGCGCAGCGCGATGGAGCAGCAGGCCCGCAAAGTAGACCTCCGCTTTGAGGCCGATCTGAGCCACATCATCTTGAGCGAGGTTGAAAACGAGCCGGGGGCGATGCCCTTGTTGCAGCACCTGCTGCGCCAGATGTGGGAGCGCCGCCACGGCCGCTGGCTGCTGACCAGTGAGTATCACAACCTAGGTGGCATCCAGCAAGCAATTACCCATACAGCAAATGAAGCTTACAATGCCCTGGTTCCAGACCAGCAAGAAAAGATGCGTGAAATTTTTATACGTTTAACTCGCTTGGATGAGGATACGGTTCGGACTGAAGACCGGCGTGATACGCGTCGTCGAGTTTTACTGGAAGAATTAGTTCCAAGCGGCGAAGACTCCACAGTGGTCAATAAACTGGTGCAATATCTGGCCGATAAACGGTTAGTGATTAGTAACGTAAATCCGACAAATAGCAGACAAGAAGTGGAAGTGACTCACGAGGCACTTATCGAATACTGGGTTCGACTACGTGACTGGCTGGATGAAGATCGGAAAACGTTGCGGTTGCGTGAGGGGGTCCGTCGGGCAGCACGTGAGTGGGAACAGAATGCAAGAGACAATAGCTACATGGTCCATCGGGGTAAAAGGTTGGAGAATATAATGGTACTTATTGGCCACCCCAGGTTTGTGTTGAACGAATTGGAGCGAGCCTACATCGATACCTGCGTAAAATTGTTTGGTGAAATGGGGACTTTAGAAGTGAATATCGACTATAGTGGCAGCTTTTATCGCAGGACGTTTGGTTACACGAGGCGGGCAAGAAATATCAAGCATTATGTTCTTGTAATCCCAGAAAGCGAAGTAGCCAGAGCCACTCCTGATGGGATTTTTACCAGCATCCGTTTTCCAACCGATCCAAATGTCTTGCTTATGGAGCAAGATCGAAAAGAGCTTTCTTGGGCTCTGGAATATCTACACAAAGCCCCCGAAGGTTATCTTAGTACTCATTTCAAACCCGGAAATTACTACGCTGCTGCCGTTTTTCTCGCAGCCCCCATAGATAAGACTGCGGCTGGACACTCCGATGAAGTTATCTTATATGCAGGCACTACGGGAGGTGGCGTATCAACCGGCTACCAAAAAATAGTAATTGAGCCGGGAAAGACTTGCTCGATCAAAATCGACCTGACTGATGAAAATGGTTGGGCTTGTCCCTGGCTGTATGTTTACAATGGCCGTAACTTTGAAAGGAGAACAGAGTTCCTACGCAACATCCGTGGAAAACAGAATGAGCAAACAGAGGTCAGTCAAATTGGTCCTGTCGCTATCATTGACAATACAATCACCTTGAAAGTTACTGAAGAGAAAGACGAAGTGTCCTTCATTGATGAACTTTACATCATTGCTGACGGCATGAAGTTATATGCTAAAGCAGACCCCTATGTTGCCGAAAAAATAGCCAGGAAAGATCAAGATTATTTGACAATCAGCAGTGGCCAATCTTATGAATTCGCCTTTAACCTGCCCAGTTCATTCGCTGGCAGAAAACAAGTCGATGTAGTACTCGTTGTATCTGGTTTTTATGTGCCTTTGAAATAACGAGGATAGTAAGAGTAAGCACCTGAAAAGATCGGTCTTGGGGATAAACAAGGCTTTGGGTCGAAGTTTACGTTGCTGTCAGGTCTACAAAACCGATAGAGAAGATGAACATAACAAAGCTGCGACTAAAATGAATTTCATACACGAATAATATCCAAACGAATTCGTGCAATTCGTGGCAGGTATGCCGCAAATCGTGTGAGATGATCCCATTATAAACTTATATTCAGATCTTCAAAGGAGAATTTCAATGGCAAATGACACACCCACTGAAAAACTACTCTTTTTCAACGGCGTCAACGGCGCCACCGGCGACTACGGCCTGCCGCCGATGTCGGGCGAAGAGCTATCCGAGTTCATTCAAGGCGAAGCCGAGCCGGAGAACCTGTCGGAACTCCGTTTCAGGCACAAGTCGAAGGACCAGGAACATTTTGGGGTTAAGGAGGGGGTTGACCCCAAAAATCTGGCAGAATCGGGCTGGGGCGTCATCTTTGCCCACAATGCCGACCCGGCCATTCAGGAGGCGCTCAGCCCTTTGTTGAAGCTGCGCCAGGAGCAAGCCGGAGCACATTACCGCCTTTATGAAAAAGGTGATGGCTACCGGGTCGGCAAGGATAACAAAGGCAAATTCCTGGCCCGGCACGGAGCCGGACCGGGGCCGGCCGATCCGGACAAGGTGCCTTACTATCTGCTCATCGTCGGCAATCCCGAAACCATTAATTACCGCTTCCAATCGCAGCTCGACGTGCAGTACGCCGTGGGCCGGATTGATTTTGGCGACGATCTGGATGCCTACGACAAT
>JAAEOP010000233.1 GCA_024223125.1 Chloroflexota bacterium | reverse complement strand
CTTTGTTAACACGGCCAGCTTGCAAATCCAGACCCGGCTGGAGGAGATTTGGGCCTACGAGGCTATGCTGGAAGCCCACGGCTACACGCCACAGACTCGCATCATCAGCGTCGAGGAGCAGCCGGTTGAGGCTGAAATCGCAGCGGATTTAAGTCTAACCCCCGCTGACACAGTTCTGCTTATCAAAAAGTTGTTTTTGGCCGGCGACCAGCCGGTCATCTTCACCAAAAATTACATTCCAACCGGCCTTATTGCCCAACCCTACACCGTCGATACATTTCATGACCCAATTTATAACTTTCTGGTCGATACCTGCCAGCAGCATCTGGTGTACTATCTAAGCGAGATTGTGCCCCTCATTGCCCCGGCCTGGCTGGCCGATATGTTGAAGCTGCGGCAACAACAAACCGCCCTCATTTCATTTGAAGAAATCGGTTATAACCGCGACAACGAACCCATCTTAAAGGCCCAGTCTTTCTTTAAAGATGATCTATTACGGCTGCGGCTGATTCGGAGGGAGGGGTGATGACACTTACTTGCAAATACATAAAAAGACTCCACTGAAAAAACCAGGTTTTTAGAAACCCAGTAGGGATGGCCGGTTAAATAGCATTCTCGGTGGGGCGATTTTAGGGAGTAG
>JAAEOP010000232.1 GCA_024223125.1 Chloroflexota bacterium | reverse complement strand
TGGCGTCAGCCTCATTCTCAGTAACACCTACCACCTTTACCTACGCCCCGGCAATGAACTGATTCGGGATTTAGGCGGGCTGCACCAGTTCATGCAATGGCCTGGCCCCATCCTTACCGACAGCGGCGGCTTTCAAGTTTTTAGTCTCAGCCAGACCCGTAAAATAGACCAGGACGGCGTTACCTTTCAATCCCATCACGATGGGTCTACCCACCGATTCACCCCTGAAAGCAGCGTTCAAATTCAAGAAAATCTAGGCGCGGACATTATTATGGCCTTTGATGAATGTCCCCCCTCCAACGACTACAACTACGTCCGAGAATCATTGAACCGCACCCACCCCTGGCTGGAACGCTGTCTGGCTGCCCATACCCGTGACGACCAGGCTCTTTTTGGCATTGTGCAAGGCGGCATCTTCCCCGATTTGCGCGCCAAAAGCGCCAAATTCGTAACCAGCTTAAATTTGCCCGGATACGCCATCGGTGGGCTGGCTGTGGGCGAAACGAAAGCGGAAATGATCGCCACACTGGATGTCACCGTGCCCCTGTTGCCCAAAGATAGGCCCCGTTACTTAATGGGTGTGGGCGAACCAGAAGATTTGGTCAGGGCCGTCTTGCGTGGGGTAGATATTTTTGATTGCGTGGCCCCCACTCGGTTAGCACGGCATGGTTCCGCTACCATTAAGGGAGGCCGTTTGAATTTACGCAACGCCAGCCACGCCAAAGACCCAGCCCCTATTACGGCCGATTGCACCTGCTATACTTGCCGCCATTTCAGCCGCGCCTACCTGCGCCATCTCGTCAAAGCGAATGAAATTTTGGGGCACATCTTGCTAACCACGCACAATATTCATTTTTTGTTAGAGTTGATGCGGCAGATGCGAACGGCCGTTAAACAGAAAAAACTAAAGCAATTTGCGGATGAATTTTTAAATCACTATCCTGAGATTGGAAATTAAATCTCTTTATCTCCAATCTCCCCAATATTATGACTATCTTTGAAGCGCTCATTTTAGGCATTATCCAGGGAGCTACCGAATTTTTACCCATTTCTAGTTCCGGACATTTAGTTATATTGCCGATTCTTTTTAAGATGCCCCCGGCTGACCTGACACTGGTCGGTGTACTACATTTAGGCTCGCTCATAGCTGTCCTACTCTATTTCCGACGGGATTTAGGGGGGATTATTACGGCCGTCATTAGCGGCCTGCAACAACGCGATCCTCTAGGGACAACCAACGCTCGTCTGGGTTGGCTCATTGTCGTGGGCACTATTCCGGCAATTATACCCGGAGCGTTACTAAAAAAACCATTAGAAGCATTGTTTACCTCACCTCAAGGGGCAGCATTCTTTTTGCTGGTGACGGCCGCACTGCTCATCATCGGCGAACGCATCTTATCAGGTGACAAAGCGCCAGCCGACATGGTTTGGAAAGACGCTATCATCATCGGGCTCTTCCAAGCCTTCGCTTTACTCCCCGGCATCTCCCGCAGCGGCAGCACCATTGTTGGTGGTTTACAACGCGGCCTGGATCGTCCGGCCGCAGCCCGTTTTAGTTTTTTGTTGGGTGTCCCTGTTATTCTGGCTGCTGGTTTGTTATCTTTAGGTGATGCGTTTTCAGCTGAAGCTACCTTTTCCCCGGCCGTCTATATTGCTGGTTTTCTATCGGCCGCCATCACCGGCTATCTGTGCATCTACTTTTTACTGCGCTGGGTACGCAACCACACATTGTACATTTTTGCCGCCTATTGCGCCCTGATGGGTGTTGGCTACCTCTTATATTCGCTAATTGGACCTTGATGGAGCTTGACAAATAACGACAACTACACAACTTGAGCAGTGTCCAGATTGTGGGGCAGCATTACCGAAATTACAAGATGGGCCTTCGCATCGCTAACGCAGTATACGTCAGGCAGCCAGACCCAAGCACAGTCGCTTTCATTGGCTCACCTTGTGGGAGATGAATGGAGTGCTTGGCTAGCCGACTTGTACCACCTGGCAAAATTGGAATTGGCCTACCGTCTGCCGCAATCACAGAAGACTAAAGATTAACTTTTGCCCCATCTCTTAAGTTAAGATGTCTGGTTTGTAACATAAACTACGAAACTTGTATCCGATAGATATGGAGACAGGTGTCACTTTTATGAGATGGAAACAAAGTTTGTGGTTGCTTTTAATTTTTGTTTTGGCCTGGCTGCCCCTTTTACTGGGACGGTCAGCAATCTCGTCGGCAGCTGGTTTATTCTATCTGGCTGAGGGGACATCCCCCTATTTTGTCCCCTCTCATACCGCCCTGCTTTATGTGTGGGCGCCCTTGGTCAGCTTGAGCGCCTGTGTACTACTGCTGTCACCCGGCCTGTTTTTGACGCTGGCAGTTAACAAAGCCAAAACGGCCGGACAATGGATTGCTTATGGATTAGCAGTCAGTATTGTAGTGGTTAGTCTGGTAGCCAGTTTAGGACAGGCGCTGGGGGGGCAATCTTTAACTGGTGGGGCATTTAGTGGTGTACTGGTTTTCACGGCCGTACTCTCCTTCATCTTCCTCTTGTGGCGGGCCAGGCAGGGGAAAATCACTGTTACCCCCTTTGACCGTCCCAACACAACAGCTTTACTAGCTTCCATACTCATCGTCTCCTACGGGTTACTCGTGCTGCTGGTTCCCAAATTTTACTGGGAAAATTTCAATGGAGATGGCGTCCATGCTTTTGAGGCAGCTCGGCTGCTGCTGCACCAACCACTCCCCTTTTGGCCGGTCGGATCCGGCGGTGTCGCTGGTTTTCCGGGTACAACCTCGGCCTTGTTTGTGTTTCCTACCTCCTGGTTCATCCGCTTGTTTGGTGAAATTGAAGCAGCCGTCCGCATTCCCTATCTCATTTTTCTGGCCGGTTTATTTGGCATTCTCACGGCCGTCATCGAACATAAACGGTCACGGCCGTTGACCCTTATCGAAATCAGCCTTATCTGGCTTGGTTTGCTCATCTACACGGTGGCGATGGTCTACAGCGCCACTTACAGCCCCTACTTTGCTGACATCGCCCTGCCCGCCACCCAAGACACCCTGTTGACCGTCACTTTCTTGGGGATGGTACTAGCCTTTGTGCAGCGAGAACGGCCGTGGCTCATCTCCTTCATTGGTCTAACCTACCTAGGATCACCCAACGGGCTGCTGGTGATTGGGTTCTGGTGGCTGGCCGTCCTGGTGGTATTTCGGCCTGTACCCTGGCGTGATTTGACCTGGACGGCCGTTGCTCTGGTCGGTTTCTTTATGCTCTCGGCTATGCTACCGGCCATTCTGGCTAACCTCAATCTACCCATCCCCGGTGGAGAGTACGGACTTGTCGGTTTGCTACGCCGCTTCGCCTTTTTACAATTCACCGATTGGCAACGGCTGCTCTATGTTTTCATTCCGGCCGGTATTTTGCCGGCGCTGGCCCTGTTCGCCTGGCGCTGGCAAGATCAACTCAGCCGGGCCATCACCCTCGTCACCGGCGTCTATTTCCTCTTCTTCTTTGTCCAGGCTCATATTTCTTTGCACCATTTCTCCTTTGTCATGGCGCTGCCCTTAATTGTCTTCTGGCGGCTAGAAAAACAGTTATGGTCGTCTCATCGCAAATGGATATTAACGGTCGCAGCCGCCCTCGGCCTGCTCTCCCTCTTCATCTCCCTACCCCGCAATTTTACACCTCACACGACCGCCCGTCTTATGGGCGACCACATCGCCTACAACATACCCGGCTACGACACCTTTGATCCAGACGCCTTCCTCAGTTCCGAAATGCTCTCCTACATCTTCCCCCTCACCTGGGAACCGGCCGTACCTGAAAGTGCATATGGCGGTTCGCCGCTGGTATGGAATTATTACGCCAACCGCAAAACAGAACAGGGTCAGGAAAATTATCTACTGCAAACGGCCGCCGCCCCCTCTCCCCCTAATACGACCCTCATCACGGCCGAAAACGGCTTTGCTTTATACGTGCGGGATAAAACCCAATGGGAAACAGATTTAGCCACCCATCTACCCGCCCCCGCAGGCAGTCCCGTGTACGCTGTGCCGCGCGGCATCCTATTTCGTTCAGTGCCAATGACAGGTGGCCCTTATATTCTCAACATCGTAGGCATTGTAGAACTGCTGGGCGTAGATATGGACCCCATTTTAGACCGGCTCGGCGTGGAGCGTGAATAATGAGTATTCGGAAACCAATCATCATTGCCGCCGTGCTGGTTGTCATCGGCGCGTTCATTGCCCTGGTGTGGGTGCGCTTTATTGGCGGACGCGAATTTTTGCTGGGGCTGGCTCAGATGCAGCCTATCTATTTGCTGCCTTTGTTGGGCATTACGGCCGTCTTCCTCTTCACCCGTTTCATCCGCTGGCAATTTTTACTGCGGCAAGTGGATGTGCGTATTCCCACCAAACCCAGCCTTTCAGTCTACCTCGCCTCCCTCATCGGTACCGCTACTCCTGCCTACATCGGCGAAGTCATTTTACGCAGCGCCTTCAACCGCCTGCGCTTCGGTGTCAAAATCGGCATCACCGTTTGGATTTTTCTAATTGAACGCCTCTTTGACGTTATTGCTCTGGGGCTGATTGGCTTGCTGACTGTCTCCACGACCGGGCTGCGGGCAGTGATGGGATTGTTTATTGTGGCGGCCGTAGCCGCTATCCTCATCTTGAATCTTGTCGCCGGACGTTTTGGCATTGTCAACAACGGCGTCAAACAACCCCACATTTGGCTGCAATCCCTCTTGCTTTCGCTGGCTGCCTGGGTTCCGACCGCCCTACTGCTCACCGTTGCTGGATTAAGTATGGGCCAACCAGTAACACCGGCCACCAGTATGGGCATCTTCAGTAGTTCCACCCTGTTGGGCGGATTGACACTTATGCCCGCCGGAGTTGGCTCTACCGGCAGTCTGGCCATTTTCCAGTTGCAAGAAATGGGTCTCGTTTTAGCCCAGGCCATCATCGTCATTTCCATCATGCGCCTGACCAGTACCGGCGTGGTCATGATTGTCAGCGCCGTCTTCTTGGTGCATGAACTACTTACCAACCGCAGCCATAAACCAGAACAACAAGAACATTTTGATGACATCGCCGCCGAATATGGCGACCAGTTCCAACCTCACATCTGGGATTATCTGCTCAACCGCAAAATCAGCTACATCACCGACTACATCACCCCGGAAAATGGGGTGGGCTTAGATTTAGGTTGTGGCTTAGGACAGCAATGCACAGAAATGGAACGGCGCGGCTTCCAAATGGTGGGACTAGATATCGCCATCCAACTCCTGGAACATGCCCACCAAGATGGCGTGGTCGTAACCAACGGCAGCGCTTTGGAACTGCCCTTTAAGAACAACTCGCTGGCTTTTGCCTACACCGTCGGCGTCCTGCACCATCTGCCAAATGCCGATTTTCAGGCTGAAGCGTGCCAGGAAATCGCCCGTGTCCTTAAACCGGATGGCTACTTCATTGTCCATGAAACAAACCCGCGCAACCCGATGTTTCGTTTATACATGGGCTACATCTTCCCCCTACTAAAAAGTATTGACGAAGGGATTGAAAGTTGGCTGGAACCGCAACGCTGGGAAGAAATTGAAGGCTTGCAACTGGTGGATGTGGTCTACTTCACTTTTTTGCCGGACTTTATCCCTCCCGCCTTAATGAAGCCGTTTCGCTCTGTGGAACGTTGGTTAGAGTCTAGTCGTCTACGGCCGTATTCCGTCCATTACATGGCTGTATTGCAAAAAGAAGCCAACATCACCGCTCCCTTGCAAACCCAAAATAAAAACAGACGGCAGCCAACAGCGGCCGTATACCCCACCAACCAACAAACTGCCAATGTCCAATAAACCCATCACCCCAGCTCCATCTACACCCCTCAACAACAAACCCAACACCCATCCCAAAGTCATTCTCTGGCTTGTACGCCTGCTGGCCTGGGGGTTGGCCCTGTTTTTTATTGTCTGGGCCATCACTGGCAATCCTTTCCGAGATAGCGAAGGCTTTTGGCAAGGGTTATTCATTTTGCCGCTTGCGGTCGGTTTAGCATTGTTCTTGTTGGGGTGGGCTATGGGCACAGTGTGGCAACCTTTTGCCGGCTGGCTGTCGCTGGCTTTAGTCGCTCAGGCGGCCGCTTTGCAGCTTATTGATGCTGGCTCCCGACTGCATTACCAGCATTACCGCCCACTAGACACCTACCCCGCTTTGCTCATTGTCATTGGTCTGCAAACCATCCTGGTACTGATCGGCCTCAGCCAGCGTTGGCGGTCGATTTGGGGTTGGTTGATCGCTCATTTTAAGATGTGGCAACTACTTCTCATCGCCGG
>JAAEOP010000231.1 GCA_024223125.1 Chloroflexota bacterium | reverse complement strand
GGGTTGCCGATGCTCACATTAACATGGCTTTGTTCAATTATTTATGGGTTTGGAAAAACCCTGGTTTTTCTGTTCCTTCTTTGCTATTGTTATTATTGTTCATTTGGGATGTCCTTTATCTCAATCAAATCATCGCCTTAGCAGACTAATCAACTATGCCCGAAGTATAAAAGGGCAGTATTAGCCGCAAGAATATCCTATGGACAAAGCTGACGGCCTATATGGAGTAAATATACAATTTAATGCGCGTGTTTTGATCGGCTCTGAATGGTACAGGTGGTTTTCAGATGTCAAACAGCTAGTTAATCTCCCTAGAGGTCAATCCTATGAACACGAACGATTTATAAAACAAGAAATATGGTCAGATGCTATAGAATTTGTTGTATCAAAGAGACGCTCCCCTCTAGTTTGGGAACTACTTGCTGGTTCTGAGTGGCGTGTTGGCCCCGAGAATCGCAGGAGTGCGTTAACCGAAACTGTTACAGCGCTTGAGGTTGCAATTTCTGGGTTCGTGAACCGACTTGATATAGAAGAAGCTTTTAAACCAGCAATTACCAAAAGAATGAATGTAACTTTACTAAAGAAATGGATTGAACGGATGGGTTTATCCGGTACTGTTGTACATTACCTATTCCCTTTGATCTTTGCAGCGGTACATATGAGAGGGAAATCACAAAATGAACAGCCATAACCAGATCAATTATATTGAGATACCAGCCAAAGATATTGAGGCTGCTAAACAGTTCTTTTCTGAGGTGTTTGGCTGGTCGTTTGTTGACTATGGGCCAGATTATTGCAGCTTTAACAACGCGGGTATTGACGGCGGCTTCTATCAATCGGAGTTAACCGTTTCAACGGCCGTCGGCAGCGCGTTAATCGTGTTATATAGCAGTGAGCTTGAGGTTACGCAATCTAAAATTGAAGCGGCCGGCGGTTCTATTATCAGACCAATATTTTCTTTTCCCGGCGGCCGTCGTTTCCATTTTTTAGACCCCAATGGGAATGAATATGCGGTTTGGTCTGAATAAACGGCCGAAAAGGAAACACGTATGCCCAAACAACGCCTTAACAACATTGATCTGTCAACCTTATCGGAAATAAGAAATTGGACGGGATTAACAGGATTATTTCATCCTGTTAATCTTGTTAATTCTATCAAAAAAATTATTTTCGATAATGTCTTGTATACAGACCCGGTTCGCATCATGCGACTCCCGTCGAACGGCCGCAGCAGTTCAACGAAGCCGTGATGACCTTTTACCACTGCAAGCATGAATCTGTTAACTTATGGTTGAAGATGAAAAACAAAGAGAATGAACAGACCTTACTTTCAGAAGAGATAGCCTATTACTACGGAAGAGGACGAGAGGCTGCTCGTCTTTCCGGCGCCGAAGGAGAGTTAGAGTTTCTCCGCACCCAGGAGATTATCGGCCGCTATTTGCCTAACCCGCCCACAATTATTTTAGATGTAGGCGGGGGGCCTGGCGCTTATGCTTGTTGGCTGGCCCAAAAAGGGTATGAAGTCCATTTGATTGACCCCATGCCGCTTCACCTGGAACAAGCGAGACAAGCCTCTCAACGACAACCGGAATTTCCACTTCGCTCAATCACACTTGGGGACGCGCGGGCGCTTGAGTTTTCAGACAATTATGCCGATGTCGTCTTACTGCTTGGCCCCCTTTACCATCTCACCGAGCGTTCTGACCGCCTAATAGCATTGCGAGAAGCGTTTCGCGTACTAAAGCCGGGCGGTTTGCTAATTGCAGTGGGAATCTCCCAGTTCGCTTCCACATTTTCCGGCTTGATTGATGGCTTTTTCGAGGACGCGGATTTTGTCCAAATTGCCAAACGCGATCTTACTGACGGTCAACATCGCAATCCAACAAGCAAGTCGGGTTACTTCACAACGTCATTCTTTCATCACCCGCTGGAGTTGGAACGGGAGACGGCCGTCGCTGGTTTTACGGTTGAGAAGATTCTGGCTGTTGAGGGCGCGGCCGTATTTCTGCAAAATCTGGATGAACAATGGAACGATCCTGTACGTCGGAAGCGAGTACTCGAAGCCGTTCGTTGGCTGGAAGATGAGCCGTCAGTTATTGGCGTGACGGGGCATATCGCCGCTGTTGCCGCCAAACCTAAATGAAACTCAACCAATGGTATGAGAAATGAACATGAATGAGCAAAACCGCCAGGACGAAGAAAACTGCGCTGAAGTCGTTAGCCATTTATTGACAGATGAACAGGGTATTGTTCAGGTGAACCTGGACCCCCAAAAAAACAAACTGGCAATTGATTACGATCCAGATCAAATTGACGCTGGCCGGGTAGCGGCGCTGTCTCAGGAAATGTCCCCTTTGTTACAACAGAGATGGCAAAAATGCACCTTCCGTTTGGGGCGGCAAGGCGGCCGTGCCTGTGAATCATGCGCGATGGGTTTAGAGCGGCGGGTGGGGCGCCTGCCCGGCGTTCAACGTGTCTCCGCCAGCTACATCGGCGGCGCACTCTCCATCGCCTATGACGATTCGCAAACAAATCCCCAGGCTATTAGCCGACACATCAGCCAGATGGGTGTGGATGTCGCTCCGTCGGCCAGCGACACGGCCGTCGCCCCCCCATTACCGACTACAAAACGCCAGATTTGGGAATGGTTCCGCCGCAGCCCCGAAGCCATTTTCACCCTCATCACCTTCATCGCCATGTTTGCCGGATTGACGGCCGCAAATCAGGGCGCGTCCATTTGGTTTGTGGTTGGATTGTACGCCGCTGCCTACATCTTTGGCGGTTATTATGGCCTGAAAGGGGGACTGGAATCGCTGCGTCAGAAAACGATTGACGTGGATTTGCTTATGATTTTGGCCGCATTGGGTGCGGCTCTTGTGGGTGAACCATTTGAAGGGGTAATGCTGCTTTTCCTCTTTTCCCTCTCCAATGTGCTGCAAGATTTCGCCATGGATCGTACCCGGAATGCGATTCGATCTTTGATGGCCTTACGGCCGTCTACTGCCAGAATTCAACGCGGCGGCCACGAAATAGAGATGCCTATCGAAAAAGTAGCCATTGGTGATATGATGATTGTCAAACCAGGCGACCGTATTGCCCTGGACGGCGTCGTGGTTGCCGGGGAAAGCAGCCTGGACCAATCCACCATCACCGGCGAATCTATACCCGTTGCCAAACAAAGCAGTGACCAAATTTTTGCCGGCAGCATTAACCAGACTGGCAGCCTGGATGTGCGCGTCACAAAATTAGCCAAAGATTCCACCATCGCCAGATTGATTCAAATGGTGGAAGAAGCCCGCAGCGAAAAGGCCGAAACACAACGCTTTATTGACACGGCCGAACAATATTATGCCCTCGGCGTCATCATCCTGACGGCCCTATTTATTGTTATTCCGCCAGCCTTATTTAATGTGCCCTTTGATGCCGCCTTCTACAAAGCAATGACAATTTTGGTGGCTGCCTCCCCCTGCGCCATTGTCATCAGCACCCCCGCTACCGTTTTGTCGGCCATCGGTAATGGGGCGCGGCGCGGTGTCTTATTTAAGGGGGGCATTTATGTGGAAAATGCGGCCGCTATCAAAGTGATTGCCTTCGACAAAACGGGTACGCTGACCATCGGCAAACCGCAAGTGACAAACATTCACCCGTTAGGGGATATTTCTGAAGATGATTTGTTGGCGCTGGCGACGGCCGTTGAATCCAAATCAGAACATCCTCTGGCCCAAGCTACCCTAAACGCTGCCAAAACACGAAATCTAACCGTACCTGAAGTGACCGCGTTCCAATCCATCACTGGTAAAGGGGTGCGGGCAATGGTTAATGACCGTCAAATTCGAGTAGGCAATAATAGATTGTTTGACAACCAGCAGCTAAAAGGTTTGGTGGAAGCACAGGCATTGGTTGCTACTTATCAAAATGAAGGGAAAACGAGTGTGGTGGTGGAAGGGGACGGCCGTGTATTGGGTGTCATTGCTTATGCTGACGTTTTGCGCCCCGATGCACCCCAGATGATTGAAGATTTGCGCCAAAAAGGGATTGAACATATTGTCATGCTCACCGGCGACGATGAACGGGTGGCCCAATACATTGCCCAGGCAGTGGGTGTAGATGATGTATATGCCGGATTACTGCCGGAAGATAAGGTCACGGCCGTACGCCGCGTACAAGAAAAATTTGGCCCCACCATTATGGTAGGGGATGGGGTCAATGACGCTCCGGCTTTAGCGGCGGCCGATATTGGCATGGCCATGGGCGCGGCGGGGACAGATGTGGCTTTGGAAACGGCCGACATCGTTCTTATGGGCGACGATTTGCAAAACATTCCCTACGTCATTGGCCTGAGCAAACAAACCCGCCATACATTGGTTGTCAATCTCACCTTTGCCATCTCAGCCATCGTTGTCATGATTCTGCTGATCATCTTCCGCGATTTGCCGTTGCCAGCGGCCGTCCTCGGCCATGAAGGAGGCACAGTCCTCGTTTCCCTGAACGGTATGCGCCTGCTACGTTACCATGAATAACATCTCCCCATTGCCCCACCTTCACATAGTCGCCTATAATCTACAAACGAACAAAATAGACAGTAGATAATCAGGGATGCAGGTTTCATTCCACATTCCGCAATCCGCATTCTGCAATCAATTTGGAGGCATCATGGATCGCACACGAGTCGTTTTTGTCATCATTATTCTGGCCGCATTGTGTCTGGTAGGGGCATTTATCGGCTTTCAATTTATCAACCGTCTGAGCGAAAATTTAACCACGGCCGACCCACAATCTGGAGAGAACGTATCCGAACTACCGGAAAACATCCCCGGCGATGCGGTCTTGGTCACAGTCGCCTCCTCTAACACCAAACGAAATTGGCTGGATCAGATTGTAGTCCAGTTCAATGATGCGGGGCTGAGTACCGATAGCGGCCGTCCCATTGTCGCCCAGGTTTCTCATGTCACCTCCGGCGGCTCAATGAATGCCATTATGGATGGCAGTTTGCAGCCCATAGCCTGGAGTCCCGGCGACAAATCCTGGGTAGAGCAGGCCAACGAAACATGGCGCCAACGCAACAATAAACCGATTGCCAGTGAAGCATGTCAGGCTACCATTTATGCCCCATTGGGGTTTGCTATGTGGCGGCCGATGGCCGAAACATTAGGCTGGCCAGATACTCCCATTGGCTGGGATACAATTGTGGAGTTGGCCGCTGATCCAGACGGGTGGGCCAGTTACGGCCGTCCCGAATGGGGTCAGTTCCGTTTTGGGCACACCCATCCCGGCTACTCCAACTCTGGTTTACTTTCGATGACCGGTTTTGTCTACGGCATCACAGGCAAAACAGATACCCTGACAGCGGCTGATATTTACACCCCGGAAGTAGAAGAAGCGATGCAAGATTTAGAACAGGTGACGAGCAAATACGGCCGTCAAGCCCCCGCCCTGTTAGAAGCGATGGCCCGGCAAGGCCCCAGCTACTTGCACACCGCCGCCGTGCCCGAAGCAGACACCGTCCGCTTCAACATTGAACGAGGGGACGAACTGACCTTCCCGCTGGCTTTTATCTTCCCATCGGGCGGCACTATTTGGGCTGATCACCCGTACTGCATTCTGGATAATGCGGATTGGGTGGATGCTGAGCAGGCGGAAGCGGCGGCCGTTTTCCGTGACTACCTCCTGTCCAAAGAACAGCAGGAAATGGCGATTGATAATTTTTTACGGCCGTTAGACGCCAACATTCCCCTCCACGATCCTCTTACATTGGAAAAGGGGACCGATCCACGTGTGAACCCCTCAACCGTCACCGCCTTGCCTAGCCCCAATGCGGATATTAGCAATGCCGTTATTGATCTATTCAACATTACCAAACGCAAAGCCACCATCATCGTCGTATTGGATGTGTCTGGCAGTATGGATGGGGAGCGCATTAGCACAGCCCGCACGGCGACCAATGAGTTCCTCGGCCGTCTGGACGCTAACGATGAAGTCGGATTGATGATTTTCAACGGTGATGTCTCTACATTGGCGGAACCGGCGCGGGTGGGGGATGCGGTGGAAGGCTTGTCACAACGGGTAGATGGGCTGATTGCGGACGGCAACACGGCCCTTTATGAAAGTGTGTGCGCGGCCGCTAAACAAACGGCCGTTCTGGCCGAAGAAGACCGGCAAGCTGGAGAATCCCGCCTTTACGGCATCGTATTGTTGTCTGATGGGGAAGATACGGTTGGGACTGTTACCGAAAACCAGATGTTTGCCACCTGTCTACCCGCCAATGCAGAGGCGGATGGTTTCCGAATTTACCCCATCGCTTTTGGCGACGCGGCCGATACTTCTGTACTGGAACGCATGGCAAATGTAACCGGCGGCCGACTATTTTCGGCCGATCCCGCGTCCATCAGCAATGTCTACCTCTCCATTTCGGCCGAGCAGTAACAAGGTTAGAGTAAACTATCGCTCCGGTGGATGCCAGCCAGCGCTGACCCAGTTCTGTCGAGTGTTAACAAACACTTCATTGTTTATCTTAAGGGATATGATGGTAACGCGATCAACGGCCGTCAAGCTTTCAATTCGGACATCGGCGGCATTCCAGACAAAATGGTCACGCCATCGTTGTTAGCGGGGATGAAAGAGAAAGACAATCTCATCTGTAAGGGGGTCTTCCAACTCTGTCAGCGCACCTTTGAACTCGTTACTCGACATTGGCGAAAATCGCACTTTTAACAAAAAAATAGACACTCTGTAATTTTCAAAAGGCGTACGCCAATAATCGGGCTTCAAAGAGTGTGTTTTGAACCCCGTCAGCGTACAAGCGGCAGCAAATCAAGCTTATGCGGGTTCGGCTTCCAAACGTAGGAAATGTTGCAATACGAGGTCAACATCCTCTGTTTCAATTGCCATTTCCACCTTTCTTCTCCCATTTTCGATTCAAGCGGCGAAATGTAGATGAACTGTGGCACATTGGCTCTTTCGGCTTCCGTTACCAATCGGTCAACCTGATATTCACGGAGCGAATCGCGTGTGCCGTAAGTTTGCCAAGGACTGATTCGTAGAAAATCGGCCATGTTAGAAGCATCAGGCGCTTGCACGAACTGCCGTTGTAGAGCAGCCAGGGTCTTGGTATCTTCACAGACCAACAATGCATCAGCCATATTAAGCATGTGTTGCTGTTGTGGTTGAGACAAGTCTAAGTTTAAGTTGTTAAAAAGAATGAATACAGATGGTCAGAATTGTGTAAAATACGGGTAAGCATGGGGCGTACTCCTGTTGGAACCGGTAGGTTAGTTTATTACTATCCTACTCAGGAGTCGCTCCATGTCCATCTTAAATGTGCATAATTCTCAATTTGAACGAAGCAATTTTGT
>JAAEOP010000230.1 GCA_024223125.1 Chloroflexota bacterium | reverse complement strand
TGGCAAGGCCTGGATTGGATGGGGAACGATTACACCATCTTTACCAAATTGTTGGCCGCCGACCGGTCCGTTCACGGCGGGCGCGACCGCCTGCCCCGCGAAGGTTACAACACCCTCTACTGGGCACCCGGCGAAATCATTACCGATCCATTTGGTATGCCGGTTGATCCTGATGCGCCTGATGGTATCTACTATCTGAATATCGGCCTTTACAAAGAAGTTGATGGGCAGGCTGTCTCTTTGCCGCTGGTGCAGGATGGACACCCCATCGAGGCCAGTAGTATCAACATCGGTCCCATAAAAATTGGCGACACGCCGCCCGGTTTAACACAGCAACAAACCAACCCGCAAATAACCATCAACCAACCCTTTGGCGACCCGCACACCCTGACCCTTTTGGGCTATGATCTCACAGATGATAACCAGAACCCAATCTCCAATCTCCAATCTCCAATCTCCAATCTCCATTTGACCCTCTACTGGCAATCTGAATCTGTTCTCTCTGCCGATTACACCACCTTCGTCCATCTACGCAATACCGCGGGAGAAAATGTGGCTCAAAAAGATCAACCGCCCCTAAACGGAGCCTATCCAACCAGCTTGTGGAATCCCGGTGAAATCATCGCTGATGAGATAGTTGTTTCCCTGTCGGATGAGTTGTCGCCTGGAGAATATGAACTTGTGGTTGGCCTGTATGATTTTCGAACCGGTCACCGGCTGGCTGTAAAAGGTA
>JAAEOP010000229.1 GCA_024223125.1 Chloroflexota bacterium | reverse complement strand
GTCTGCCGCTGGCGGCGAGTGGACATTGGTTTGTTTGGCTTATAACCTGAAACGGATGCACACCTTACGTTATGGATAGCCGGGGAGTAGTTGCCCCCTGCCTGATGCCCGGAAACGGGACGTAAAATCATGCCAAATTCGCGATTACGAGGCTGATATGAGTGGTGAACAGCTTGTTTTGACGTTTTAAAAACGCGATTTACTATTGATGGGCTATCAGAAGCCACTTTTCCGACAGCCTGCTAGATGATCAATTGCGGCAATGGGTAAACTATGTTGTAGGGCGGCGGAATCCTGATGTAACGGTAAAGTTTGAATTAGGCTGCCAGGGATTACAGATTCATGTACCTCGAAACGCTGTAAAACGAGTGATGCGGCATTTGGTACATAATGCGTTAGATGCAATGGTTGAGATGTCGCCAGCTTGCCTGGTCATTCGCACAGTTCAAACCAGTCATGATTGGGTAGAAATACAGGTGAATGATAATGGTCCCGGTCTGGATGATTCAGTGCGGCAAACTTTGTTTCAGGAGCCAAAATCAACAAAGGAGGGTGATCGGCGTGGGTACGGGTTGTTGTTTGTCCGCTCGGTGGTGGAGGATATGGATGGCCAGCTTAAGGCGATACCATCTGAGTCTGGGCAGGGAACAACGTTTTGTTTTACTTTGCCGGTAAACGGTCAGGAGGAGAATGGTAACGATGATGTCAGAAATGATTAACAAGGATGGTGCAGGAACTGATTCTTTGCCCCGCGTATTGGTGGTGGAGGATGATGGATCAACTGGCGGTGTGGAAAAGCCATGAATTGACGCCCGAACAGAAAGCGCAGGTTTATGAATTGAGCGGCGGACATCCGGGGTTGATTGTGGTGCTATTTGAACTGAGGGGACAGGAACGGCCGTTGGCCTGGTCATCATGGGCGGAGTGGTTGTTGGGGGAAACGGCCGTAGCCGAAGAGTGCCGCAAACTATGGGCTGGTTTGGCTGAAGATGAAAGATTAGCTTTGCTCAATTTTCCTCGAACACGCTCTGCGGCAGATGTTATCACTTTGTTGCAGATCATAGGGATCGTTTTGCCTGATAAAAACGAATTATTTAGCCCTATTTTTTCTTTGTTCGTGGATCAGCAAGGGAAATTGCTGGATAGAACACTTCAATTGGATAGGGTAAAGCATTTTTGCCTGATTGGGACGCAACCAGTTGAGAATTTGACCTCCAGGCAATTTGACTTCTTGGCGTTTTTGCATGAAAACAAAGGCGATGTATGCTCGCGTGAATTCATTCTGGAAAACCTGTATCCCGGGGAGATAAATACCGGCACAAGTGATAATCGGCTGGACAATTTGGCGCGACATGTGCGGCAGAAATTAAAAGCAGTGGCCGGAACAGACAGCTATTTGCAAACAGAATGGGGCATAGGGTATCGTTTATTAAATGAGCCACCTGGAGATTTATGATGAAAGATTTTGCAGGACGTATAATCCTCTTTTTGATTTTGGTTGTGTTAACGGCCGTCATCCACCCCCACATCTCTACCGCCCAAACAACAAATCAAACCGTCTACCTGCCGCTGATACTCACTGCGCCAATTTCATGTGAAGTGGCGGGTACATCGTATGATTCATTGTCCATTATTCCCCCACCTTACTCCGGCGACGCCGCCACAAATGTAGAATTTAGCCTCGGTTACCGGGGGTATGAACCCACCACAACCTCTTTGCAGTTAATCCGACTCGGCCCGGTGCATGATGTGAATGCGCCCCAATTCAACACCATCTTTACCGATAACCGGCTGCCAACATTTGTACGGGCATATCATCGCTACCGCTGGATAAACGACCAGCCGGTGGATACACACTCTCCCTGGGGATCAACTGTGTTGGGGATGGCCGTAACGCCGGGTGAAATCATCCAGACGCCCGATTCTGGGTATGACATTAGCGGCGGTTACGATGTGTTGGTACTGTATGCCGACCCGCAGCGGATGACATTGAAATACACCCGCGAGGACAGCGTCGCTTTTGGTTACACCGTCTACATTGAAGATGTGTGTGTAGAACCGGATTTGTTGGCTTTGTATGAGGAGGAGAATGGTAACGGCCGACATTCTCTCCCCGCGCTCTTTGGCAACCAACCCATTGGGCGGGCGCTGGGCAATGAAATTAAAACGGCCGTGCGCGATACCGGCCACTTCCTTGATCCCCGTTCCTGCAACGATTGGTGGCAGGCGTATAATGGAGGCTGCTAAAATAGAGTTTAGTTAAGCGTTATATGCTTACCCACCCTGACGAATTCGGGTTTTAGGCAAGAAAAAGGCAGTTATAACGGCGATAATGGGCAGCACGGCAGTCATCTGCAAAACTTGCGCCAATCCTATTTCATCGGCCGCCAGCCCCACAATATAACTACCAATCGCCCCGCCGGTAAACATCAAGCCCAGCGCCAACCCAGAAGCCATTGCCTGCCGCCCTGGAAACAAGGATAGTACACTCAGTACCAAAATCGTGTGTGGCATCCCGCCAAAGAACCCGGCCGTGAACAATAATATGAGCTGCCAGACGGGAGGAGCGGGGATATAGAAGTAAATGGGTAGGATTTGCCAGGCCATCCCCACAATGATGATCCATTTACCCGCTACCCGATCTGCCAAAGCGCCGCCGAGGATACCGCCCACGGCCGACCCCAACATCCATAAGCCAGACAGCACACCAACCCGTGCAGGTGTGTAGCCCATCTCAGAAAACAGCTTAGGGCCAAAGGTCATGGCGGCAATGCTGGCGGTGCTGCCCGCTAAAATGATAATGACCAGCGGCATTCCTTGCCGTATCATATCCGGCCAGTTGAGGGCGGGGATTACTTTGTCGGCCGCGTTGGTAGTTCCTTTGGGATGATGGTGTGTTGCCTCTGTGGTGAGGTGCTGCCAGCCAAACACAAACGCTGTCAGAGCCAGGGTAGGGAGAATGATGTAACCGGGACGGCCGTACCCGGTCAACAAAATCCCGGCTAATATTGGCCCCAAAAACAGCCCGAACTGCCCCGTAAAAAAGAAGATAGAGGTGGCTTTGCCAGCGGCCGTCTGGCTGGTCTGGCTGGCAACCATCGTGCCGGAAGGGTGAAACATACCCGACCCTACGCCAGCTATTGTCAGGGCGGCCAATGCGGCCCAATTACCAGCTACGGCCGCCAGGCCAAAAAAGAAAATCATCCAACCCATGCCGCCCACCACCAGCCAGCGTGCCCCTATCCGGTCGGCCAGCCAGCCAAACAATGGCTGTGAAAGCGACCCGCCGATGTTATACAACAAGAGAGCAATACCTACCTGGGCGTTGGTCAGTCCAATTTCAATCGCCAGTAAGGCAACTAGCAAATTGCGGCTGCTGTTGAGAATATCTACAAAAAAATGAGTGAGAGAGACGGCTTGATACGGCCGTTGTCGTAAAAATGCCTGTTGAGTTGTGGTCATGGTTTTACACTTGTACCTGAATCGGGTATTGTTAATCGGGACAATTATACTGGTTTAATAGCAAACACAAATGTTTATACCGTGTTTACATCTGAGTAATACCCATGTAAAAAAGGGCCTCTAAAATACGGCCGTAATGTAAAATCCGTCTAAACTTGGCTGCATTTCTTGTATACACAGATAGGAAGACCACTGATGTCTCTTTATTTTTTTCCGTGTTCCCCCTATCTGTGTATACAATTTCCGGTGGCTGTTGCAAACAGCCAGAATTACTCTATGATGAATTAATGACATTGAATTGATTGGTAACCATTCAGGCGCCCGGCACTTCATTACCAAGTCTACTGGAGTAGCACACTCGTTTATAAGTGCCGGGCACCTTGGGGGAGTGAATGGTTACATTGATTGATAGGAGAAAACCCATGTTAAATCGGCTATTTGAACGTCGCGAAGAAGAAGAAAAAGTCAAAGGACAAAACCGTTTGCCTCCCGGCCAATCCTTAACCCAAAAATTTCCCGTACTGCATTATGGCCCCATCCCCCACACCGACCTGAATATCTGGGATTTACGTATCTTTGGTGAAGTAGAAGAAGAAGTCACCTGGAACTGGGAAGCGTTTAATAAACTGCCAAAAACCAAAGTAACATTGGATTTGCACTGTGTTACCCGCTGGTCAAAATTTAATACTGATTGGGAAGGTGTTTCCCTGAAAACATTGGTGGATGAAGGCTTTATTAAGCTCAAATCGGCCGCCAATTATGTGGTGCAGCATTGTGAATATGACTATACCACCAACACGCCGCTTGAGCTGGTATTGGCCGACAACTTCTTGCTGGCCACCCATTTTGATGGTCGGCCGCTGGAATTGGAACATGGCTGGCCGCTGCGGGGCATCCTGGGCAGCTTCACGGATCGCAGCGAGAAAAAAACAGCTTACCTCTGGAAAGGAGGGAAATGGCTGCGGGCTTTGGAGTTCCGAGCTAACGATCAATTGGGTTTTTGGGAGAACGCCGGCTATCACAATGAAGCGGATCCGTGGCGAGAACAACGTTTTGCCGACCGTTGGTAACAAGATTGTATACAAACCTTTTTGGTTTTGACACATTATATTCTGTTTGTTCGGTATTGACAGAACAAACAGAACCTACTAAAATTGAGCCGTTCAATAACGAAGGTAAATGATTATGTGTGACGTAAACTATTAATTTGCGATAGGAGGGAGTTGTATTAGTGTCAACGAGCAGTTACTCCATTATGTAGAAGAGTTTGGCCTGTATTATGAGCAGTTTGGTTTGCCGCGCACGGCTGGCCGTGTGCTGGGCTGGCTCTTAGTTTGTGACCCGCCCCGCCAGACGATGAATGAGTTGGTGGAGGTGTTACAGGTTAGCAAAAGCTCTATCAGTAGCGCCAGCCGTGTACTCATCCAAACGGGTCTGGCAGACCGTATTAGTTTGCCGGGTAAAAGACGTGATTATTATCGTATCAATGAAGATGCCTGGATAAGAGGTTGGGAGTTGCAGATTCAACAAGCGCCGCAAATGCGTCAGATGGCCGAACGGGGGCTGGCCTTGTTAGACAGTGAATCAGATATCCGCAAAAAACGACTGGTAGAGATGCACGAACTTTACACGTTTATGGAAGTAGAATCTCCAAAGCTTTTGAACCGTTACCGGGCGCTGCGCCAACAGAAAAATGAGTAAGGCTTTTTCAAAAATTAAATGATCCTACCCGTTTTGAAAAAGCCTCCAGCTAATTCCCGAAATGGCATCAATTCGGGATCATTATTTTCTGGAATTGGCCTAAACTCTCTCACGTCGTAAATTAAGAAAGGGAAATCGAACGAGTTTTCCCTTTCTTAGTTTATTCAGTGAGTGAGCGATCACTCGATATTTTATTAGATTGGAGTAGACGATGACTGAAAATGTGATTGAAACGAGAGGGTTGACAGTGTATTACGGCCGTCATCGGGGCATACGCGACGTGGATTTAAGCGTCGAGAAAGGGGAGGTGTTTGGCTTCCTAGGTCCCAATGGGGCTGGCAAAACAACCACCCAGCGCGTCTTGCTAGATGTCATTCGACCGACAAAGGGTGAAGCTCAGTTGTTTGGTCTGGATTGTCAAAAACAAGGGGTTAAGGCGCGGCAAAACGTCAGTTACCTGCCTGGTGAATTGAGTCTGTATGACAATATGAAAGCCAGACAATTCTTCAACACGGTTGATTCTCTACGCGGCAATAATGGCGATAGAGCTTACCGTAATCAGTTGTGTGAAAGGTTGGATTTGGACAGCGGCCGTAAAATTCGGCAGTATTCACGCGGTAATAAGCAAAAGGTAGGTGTGGTCGTAGCCTTTATGAATAAGCCTGATTTGCTGATTTTGGATGAACCAACCAGTGGTTTAGACCCCCTGGTGCAGCAAACGGTGTTGGAACTGGTACGTGAGGCGAGGGATGACGGCCGTACCGTTTTCTTTTCCTCCCACATCCTATCTGAAGTGCAGGCTGTTTGTGATCGTGTGGGCATCATTCGTGAAGGACAGTTGGCGGCTACGGAACGGGTTGAAGATTTAATGACGCAGCAGTTCAAACGATTGCGGTTAAATTTTGCCACCATGCCGCCAGTTGACGCCTTTGCCCAGGATGGGGTCACAGAAACTGTGCGGGATGAACAGGGTATCACCCTAGAAGTTTATGAACATCTGGACAAGGTTATGGAAACGGCCGTGCCCTTTGGCATCACCGATATAGAAACCATACCCGTTTCCTTAGAAGAAATCTTCCTGGCCTACTACGGCAAAGAGAATGGAGGCAACAATGCTTAGGTTACTACTGCAAGAATTACAATTCCGGCGCAACGGTATTATTGGTTGGGCAATTGGCCTCTCCTTTTTTCCAGCCATGTATGTGGGCATCTATCCCCAATTTGAGGCCGAGTTAGAAGGGATGCAGGCTATCATGGATCTGGAAATTTACAAAGCCATGGGCATGAGCTTTGCCACCTTTGAAGATTGGATGGCTTCCACCGTTATTAACATTATCCCCGTTATAGTCGCTATTTATGCCGTCATTAATGGCACAGGCACATTAGCCGGTGAAGAAGATGATGGTAAGCTAGAACTTGTGGTCACGCTGCCTATCCCGCGTTGGCAAATTGTCACCGCAAAGGGCATCGCTTTGGGTGTTGCCCTCTTCCTCATCTTATCACTACAGGGTATTGTTTCGGCGGCCGTCTTCCTGGCTATTAAAGATCAAATTGCGGCTACCACCCTTACCGGTACGGATGTATTTATGGCGATGGTGTCGGCCTGGCCGGTTGTGTTCGCCATCGCTATGATCAGCCTTTTCCTGGGCACATTATGTCCCAGACGTCGCATTGCCGCATTGATTGGTACGGCCGTTGTCATCATCAGTTACTTTGGTTCAAACTTAACAGGACAGGTTTCCTCGCTAGAAAATCTGGAACCATTCTTCTTGTTTTATTACTTCGACGCGACAGCAACTGCCTTCACTGATGGGCAAGAAGCTGGTCAAGTGACTGCTTTGCTGGGGATTGCTCTTGTTGCCTATGGGTTGGCCCTATTTTTCTTCCAACGGCGCAACATTACTGTGGGCGCCTGGCCCTGGCAACGAGCCAAAATAGCCTGACGTAAAAAAACCAGGGTTTTATCAAAACCCTGGTTTTTTGTGATGGAGATTTAGAGATTTTCCAATCTTCAATCACTAATGAAGTCAAACAACTTCCGCCTTACTCATCTGTTGTCATCTCCCCTTCTTCCATGTCCATCCCTTCATGATCCATATTCATGTCTCCGGGTTCGATAACCTTGGCCGTTACATTCATCGTACCGGCATTGGCAAAATTCAAGGTAATCTCAATGGAACTGCCAGCTTCCAGAGAGGCGGCTTTGTCAATGCACATCACATGCAGGCCGCCCCGCTTTAACTCCACCGTCTCGCCGGCCGGAATTGGAATTTGCCCCCCTTCTACCTCACGCATGATCATGACATCATTTTCCATTGTCATATCATGAAGTTCGATGACACCGCAGCCCTCAAACTCTCCGCCTATCAGGGCATCATCTGTATCTGTGCCGTTGTGGATTTCCATCCAAAATGAGCCGGTGCTGGAAGGCAATGTCATATTGGCGCGTACATTGGTGACGGTTAATTCTCCTGTTGCTGGTTCAGAAGCAGATGAACTACAAGCTGTCAGCGCAATTATGACAAACAGTATGGCGGATAATAAGCAGGTAAGTTTCATGTCAAATGGTCTCCAATATTTATGTTGTTGATTCATGGGGGGCTTTCCAGGCGGGGGATTTGTGAACGTGGACAATTTGCCAGCCAGTGTCATTTTTAATGAGAACACGGCTTTCGTTGTGGCTGTGGTGGGTTATGCCTGCTTCCGTGGCAATGGAGAGCATGAAGGTGTAGCTGACAACGGCCGTATCCCCATATAACTGCAAACGTGGCTCCCACAAATCATAGCGGAAGTCAGCCTCCGTGCCCGCCCAGCTATTTTCAATCATGAAAAAGTGAAAATCCAGCCCATCTTGCCGGTGTGGGGTGATGAACCATTCGTAGAGCGATAAATCTTCCGCTGTAGTCGCTTTGTAAGTTTCCACATCTCGCGTAAAGATGCTTTGTATGTGGCGATGTACTGTTTCCCAAATTTCTTTTTCGGTGTCGTTCAAATTCTTACTCCCTGTAGGTTCTACGAATTTCGCGCAAAATAGCCGATACTGCTTCTTCAGATTCGCGTGGGTGAATAGCTAATTTATATTCTTCACGATTCTTCATAGAGTTTCTATTTATGCAGGTAGGAAAACGGTGTGAATGATGAATTCCAATTCTTCAAGGACTTTCGATCGGACAGGTTCAGCGGCCGCAAATTGACCTTGTACAATGTATTCTGGACCATCGCCAGGTAGATAATAAATAGTAACCGATCTCGTTTTTGGGTCAGCGATCCAGTATTCGCGGACACCAGCCTGTTCATAGGAGCCGAATTTGACATGCTGATCTAAACGTAAGCTGCTGGGGGAAAGCACTTCAATAATGAGTTCAGGCACACCCTCAAAAATTTGTGTGCCTGATACTGGTTGGTGTTCTTTGCTAATGAACAAGATGTCCGGCTGGACGGGTTTGGCTATGCCAGGCAAATGCACTTCAAAGGGGGCTGTAAGAACGACGCCTTTTTGATTTTTCTCGATAAGCTGCTCTATTTTTGAGGCGATTTTGAGGACAACAAATTGGTGGTCGTAAGAGGGTGCATTGGCCACGTATAACACTCCTTTGATGATTTCATAACGACGGCCGTCATCTGGTAAACGCAAATAATCATCATACGCCCATTGCCCCTGGGGCGGCCAGGGATTTTCCTTTTCAGCCGATGGTAGTTTTTCTATCAGAGCGTGTGTTGTCATGATGAATGCTCTCCTTAATCGTCATAAATGCCGTAGTTTGCTGGCATTGTAGTAAACGGCCGTAACCTTGTCAATGGACGCTATTCTGGTCTGCAAATTCAGGTTTGGCATCCAGACTTTGATTATACTAGAATCGCTGTGCATTCTATTCCCAGTTTGCCATGAAATCTATGTGTGAATGTAAACCGCATAAACAACGAGGTGCCTCATATCTTATCGCCGAACATCTTTACAACCTGTATTGTCTCTTTTACTTGTTATTTCCCTGTTATTTCAAAGCCTCATTTCTGTTATCCAGCCGGGTAGTTTGTTAGCTCAGGCAGATGCTTTGCCAGGACAAATGAGTCTGGTAGATGAAGGGCAACCGTTTTCATTGACGGCCGCACAAAACAGCGCCGCCATTTCCATAACAGATTCAGGGTTTTCTCCGGACACGGTGACTATTCCTGTGGACACGGCCGTCATCTGGACCAATAACACCACTCGCAGCCACATCCTCGTTAGCGGCAATGTTCAGTACCGGGCTTATTTGCCGGTCATTTTGGCAGCCAATAGTAACGGTAATAGTCACAGCCAGCCTACGGCCGTAACCGCCGATTCCTTTCGCGTGACCATTGCCCCCGGTGATACCTTTAGTTATACCTACGCCACCATTGGCGCCCATCCCTTCTATTTGGAAACGGCGCCCGGCACAACTGGACAGGTGACTGTCCAGGATAGTTCTACATCCCTGACGCTTGATCCAATTGGCAACCAAACTGTCACTATCAGCAACACCTTGCAGTTACAATTGACGGCCGTTTACACCGGCGGTGGGCAGTTAACCTATTTCGCCAATCCTTTACCTGCCAATGCTGCCCTGCAACCCACAAGCGGCGCGTTCCAATTTACACCGGATAGCAGCCAGATCGGTAGCGTCAGTATAACCTTTGGCGTAAGCGACGGCGTTTTGACGGATACAGAGACGATTCAAATGACGGTCGCTCCGGTGAGTTTGAGCTTGAATGTGGTTGGGCCGCAAACGGCCGTGCTGGGCCAGACATTATCCTTTACCCTCACGGCCGCCTATGAGGGGCAAAACAGTTTAACTTACGGAGCTACCACATTGCCGCTGCCTGCTCAGGCGTCGCTTGACGCAGCCACCGGCCAATTTGCATTTACACCTGATGAGAACCAAATCGGCGACATTGGCCTGAACTTCTACGTTACCGATGGCGTATTGCAAGCCAGTGAATGGGTGACAATAACAGTTCCCCCACCCAACCCCAGTGATGACACGGCGCTGCACGGCCGTATTCTGGATGCCAATGATGCGGCCGTGGGCGTCACGACGCCATTGGTCGGCGCTACTGTTACGAATATTGAAACCGGCATCAACACGACCACCAATGCCAGCGGTTACTTTACCCTGACTGGCCTTATTTCTGGTACGAATCATTTTGATTTTCAAGGCAGTACGGCCGTGCCCGCTGGAACCTACGGCGCTTACCGGGCCGACAAATATCTAATCGGTCACGTTACCACCATCGTTGACCGTCCCATTTACATCATGGCGCTAGATACGGCCGGACAAGTACCGGTAGACCCTAATAACACCACAGTTGTGGACAATCCCAACATCAGCACCACCGTCACCATCCCGCCGCACACTGTTATGGATGAAAACGGCAACGAATACAACGGCTTGATTTCCATCTCACCCGTGCCCGTCGGGTTCACTCCCGGCTCACTGCCAGACACCCTGAACCCCGATCAAGTCATTACCGTGCAGCCGATGGGGTTGACCTTCGCCACTCCCGCGCCCGTCACTTTCCCCAACAGCAGCGGCCTTTCATCGGGCAGCAAGGTGGATATCTGGTCCATGGATCATGATTTGGGAATATTTTTCATTGCCGGTACCGGGCAGGTAAGTGCGGATGGGCAGTGGATTAATACAATTAGCGGTGGCATCCGCGAAGCCTCGTGGCATTTTCCGATGTCACCCGCTGGCGATGGGAACGGTGGAGGTGATGGACCTGGAGATAATGATGGGAATGGTCCTCCCTGTAATGGCGGTTCTACCGTCACCCTGGAAAATGGCTGCCTGGGTACGCGGATTTCACTGCCACCTTACGTCTCTCTGGGCGAATCACGTGCCCTCGAACTGGTTTACAAATCTAACCGCGCCTATCCACAGCCTGTGCTGCCCTTTGAAGCGACCATTCTGCAACGTTCGGCCGTGCCCGATTTGATCTCCTATGATTTGACTGTAGGCGGGGTTAACATGGGAAACCCAGTATACGTGGATACCAGCGGGTTGGATGAAAATCAGGATGAGAC
>JAAEOP010000228.1 GCA_024223125.1 Chloroflexota bacterium | reverse complement strand
GTCTGCCGCTGGCGGCGAGTGGACATTGGTTTGTTTGGCTTATAACCTGAAACGGATGCACACCTTACGTTATGGATAGCCGGGGAGTAGTTGCCCCCTGCCTGATGCCCGGAAACGGGACGTAAAATCATGCCAAATTCGTGATTACGAGGCTGATATGAGTGGTGAACAGCTTGTTTTGACGTTTTAAAAACGCGATTTACTATTGATGGGCTATCAGAAGCCACTTTTCCGACAGCCTGCTAGCAAGAAAGAATCTTTTTCAGCCACCCGCCTTAATCCAGCGCCGACCGGCATTGCTTCGACTAATCTTTCAACGCTGTCATCAATTTCGTGCGCCCAGCTGCGTCGCCGAGAATCGCTGGCATCATTTTCCTCTAAAATCCAATAGGTTCGGTTACGAATGTAGCCCAACTCACGGTTGATGTCGTGGGCAATCTCGGCCGCCCAGGCCATCATCCCCGCTACCATCGTGCGAAATCGCAGTTGACCACTGCGGTGCGCTCTGTCTAAAGCCACACTAATCTGATGACCAACACCGCGTATAAAAGCTAGATCGATTTCTTCAAAAGCATTTAAGATGGGGCTTTCCAGAGCAAATACGCCCAGGAGACGGCCGTCGTTCATCAAGGTCACACTCAACTGCGACTTTGTATCTGATACTACTTCCATATATTGTGAATATTTTGACACATCACCTACATTCAAAACTTCCATCTCTCGACTGTTTAAGGACATCTGCGCCGCAGTACCCACCAGACTGTCACAATTCTCACCTACCCGCAAATGTCTTATTTGAGCATATTGTGATGTCGTTAGCGGGTAAAATTCAAACGAAGCCGGAGCAAACGCTAATCTCTGATGAGCAGCATCATAAATCAACACGACTGGCTTGGCATTTGGGAACAAATCCATCAATTTACGTAGTACCTTACCCAGGGCCGTATCCAGGTCCAATGTCTGCCCCACCGCCTCGGCAATCTCTAAAGACGCTTCTAAACGCTGCCTCTCTTTATGAACCACCTCCAAATGGGCTGCATCTCGCACCGAAGCCGCCACTACCTGAGCTAACACTGTCAATACATCTTTCTCTTCACCGCTAAACTCATGGTATTCACGGTAATTCAAAATCATGGCTCCCACTACTTCATTATCAGATTGTAAAGGAAAAGCGGCCGATGACTTGATTTGTTCCTCCAGTACAAAGCGGCCTACCAATCGAAGATCATCCTCTATTCGTGGCGCCCAGATAGGTTTATGGCTGTTCATAATATGCCAGATAGCGCTGTTCGTATCTTGCAGATCAATCGTTTCTTTCAGAAGGTTATGGTTGTGTACTCCATAATGATGCCCCAGCTTTAATTGCTCGCTGCCGGGCAACTTGTACCATATCGTCAGCACCGAAAGATTGGGGGCCGCGTTTCGTATCTGGGTAGCAATGGAAACAAGTGTCTCTTGCAGTTGGGTCGGAGCCATCATCGCCTGCGTTGCCGACAAGACCATGTGTAAATGTTTTTTTCGACGCACATTGCCCAAGGCCAATCCGGCCGCGGCTGCTAATCGCTGCCAGGCCACTTTATCTGCATCATAAAATGCGCCCACATGAGGTGACTCAATATTCAAAACACCAATCACCTGATCGCCAGAAACGAGGGGCACAACCAGTTCTGAACGAGTATCCATATATTGAAATCCAGGTAAGAAATGCTTTGACCAGGGCTGCTGCCGCACATCCGAGACCAACCGCACCTTTCCATCCCGTATAACCTGCCCCGATATACCCTGGTAAATGTATCCCTCTGTACTGGTGACAACTTTCCCTACCACATTGAGCGTATATTTGTAGCGGATTTCTTTGCGGGTTACGGGAGGTTCATTGCCTTCTATCCAGGCTCGCAGGATCAGGCTAATTTGGGCGTCGGGTTTATGGATGAGATCGGCTGCCGCCCGCAACAAGGCCTTTATGACTTTAGATTCGTCCTGATCGGCAACAAGAGATTCTTCCAAAACATTGCTGAGTATTTTGAGATGACGCTTATCATCATCATGATGATCCCGTACCAGCCCAGCCCGAACACGAGGGCGACGAGTTGCCCAGCTATTTTGAACGGCTACGGCCGTCAGGTTGGCAAATAAGCGTGCATGTTGTACTACCTTGTCTGAAAATGAGTGGGGATGATGATATTTCAGATACAGAACACCTAATGGATCTCCTGTATTCAAATCTCTTATGGGCATCCCAATAAGGGCATTAATATCATTCACTTGCATATATTCACTATCAGCCAGCCGTTCACCGCCATACAAGGTCTCATCCTGGTTTATATTAGGCATCACAACCGTACCCGCTCGCAAAATATGAACCGTTATTCCTTCGGAGCGCGGTCGGGGTACATGAATAGATTCTCGCGCTTTGTTTACACCATGAATGGTGGCCGGATCAAATTCCAAAGGGCCGCCATCTGGCTTCAAAGGATTGATGATCACGAAATCGGCTCCTGTGAACGATTGCGCGGCCCAACAAATTTCCTGTAAAGTACGGCTAAGGGGTTGCTCTGGCACTTGGGCCATCACATGGTAATTCAAGTCTATAAGCTGATCTCGTGTGCGCTGCTCTTGTAGAATACGCCAGACGAGGACAGCCTGAGCTAACAATGGCTCTAAGTAATCTAATGCCGCTGCGGAAAGTGGTTCCTGGTTATGTATATTGTCCAGAATAGCAATACCTTCTATCTGTTTGCTGCTACGTAGAGGCAATATAGCGTAGTCAGCCTCACCAAAAGTTTGCACAAAGATGTCTGGCAAAGATTGTTGGGCCTGGGAGACAGGCGCTATTTGTCGCTTCCCGTTGTCAATAACATCTTGGAAAGAACCTTGCGCCTGATCTAGCGGTAATGTGAATTGTTTTACGGCCGTTTGCAGCGACGTTGTCTTTAACATACCAGCAGACAACTGTTGTAAATAATCTGCAAATGTCAACTGGGCCTCCTTATCTATCTCCCAATCAGATCGAGCATTGGCCGTATTCAAATGCCCAATACCCATATAACCACTCAATCGGGTGCGGTTTTCATTCAGCATTAACAGCATCGCCCGATTAAACCCCAAGGCGTATTCTGCTGTAGCCACTGTCAGGGTCGCGTGCCACAACCAATCTTCATTCTCCTCAGCCAACTTCATAATTGTTTCACTGGCCTGGTGCAAAATGGAAAGTTGTCGCCGGGCTACACTCTCTTTTTCTTTTAGGCGTGCCGATTGAATAACGCCTGTAATCTGGTCGGCCACTACACACAACAACCGGAAATCTTCCCGGTTATAAGCTTCCCGGCGGGAATCATTCTCCATCACAATAGCGCCAATGGCATGCCCTTCCATTACCAGTGAAACGCCCATCCAGGAACGAGCCGCAGTTCCCAATAGTGGAATCTGATATTCTAACCGGTAATCACGGGTTCCACACGGTAAAAATAGCCGGCGATTACCGCTAATAAGATGTCCGATCAAACCTGTCTCAATATCATGTCGGTGGTGATCTTTACAACGACGGCCGTCTTGAAACTGCAAACAAACCTCCAGACAATTTGTATCTTCATCTACCAAAACCACCTGAAAATTACTCACGTTAATCAAACGCCCGATTTGATCCCGTACTTCTAACAGCAGTCCTTCCAAATCATCCAAAGCAGCCCGATTATTAATAATTCTGCCCAATTCATTAAGTACCGAAAGTTCTTGCTGCTGCCGCGCTTCTCGTTG
>JAAEOP010000227.1 GCA_024223125.1 Chloroflexota bacterium | reverse complement strand
GCAAGGCCATTACCTGACCCCCACCGAAGCTGCTTTTGAAGATGGCACAGTAGATTATTTGAATATTCCGGCCGTTAAGATTGGTCTGGAGCATCTGCAAGCCATCGGCATGGAGACAATTAGCAAACGGGTGCACTGTCTAACAGGTTGGCTGGTAGATAATCTGTATAGGCTTCGGCACAGCAACGGCCAGGCCATGTGTCGCATTTATGGCCCCATCACTACCGAAGATCGAGGCGGAACTGTCACCCTCAACTTCTACGACCCGGAGGACCATTTGCTGGATTACCGTCGCATTGAGGAGTTAGCCAGCAATGAAGGCATTTCCCTACGTACCGGTTGTTTTTGCAATCCCGGCGCGGGTGAAATTGCTGAAGGATTAACGGCCGAAGATATGATAGCAGGCATGTCTGGTGGTTCGGATATGACCCTGCCCCGCTTTGTGCAAATAATTCAATACCGGGGCAACAAAAGCGCCGGCGCTGTTCGTATTTCCGTGGGGCTGGCTACCAACTTCGCCGACGTGTACCGCTTTATGACCTTCGCTGCCAGCTTCCGCGACCAGACCAACCTCAACCTCGGCGAGGTAACCTTTGACATAGATAACTGCCGCACTATCCGCGACGGCAGTTAAGTATAGGTTTGTAGTGCGCACTTTAGTGTGAAAACGGGCTGAAGCCCGCACTACGAACCGGTTTGCAAGAGGGATGAATGAAATGAAAACGGCCGTTATCAAGCGCCCAGATGGTGTCAAAATTGTCTATGATGTGATCGGAGACGGCCCCGTGTTAATGTTGTTACACGGGGGCGGGCCAGAACATTCACGTCAGGAGTGGCATGAGGCTGGTTATGTGGATCGCCTGAAAAACGATTACACTGTCATTACGATGGATATTCGAGGGCATGGTCAAAGCGACAAACCTACTCATCCCCAAGCGTATACTATCCAGACAATGTGTGCAGATATTTTGGCGGTGGCCGATGCCTGTGATGTCAATCAATTCATTATTTGGGGCTACTCTTTTGGCGGGAATATCGGCCGGTTTCTGGCCACGCAATCAGAGCGAGTGATGGGTCTAATAATCATAGGCATTCCTATGGGACTGGCTGCGGGTGGCACGTTTCGTGACTTTATTCTGGATTTCAGCGCTCATTGGCAACCCATCATCCAAGCCCTGCAAAATGGCGCAAAGGAAGTGGTTAGCCTCTCCGAAGAGGATCAGGCGGAGTGGCAAGAAATTGATGTCCCACTCCTTCTTGCCTGGCTGACAGCTATGCTGGATTGGGGCAGCATCGAACCGACTGATTTACCTTGCCCCACATTGTGGTTGAGCGGCTCAGAAAACGAAGGCACGATAGCCAGCATTCAGGCCTATCAAGCCCAATTGAAGACATCCAGAGTACAGGTTCAGACTATCAAGGGTTTGAACCATGCCCAAGAGTTTTCGGAAGTAGATAAGGTGTTTCTGGCGATGCTGGCTTTTACGCAGACTGTTTGCAATCAATAGCGGCAAATGACAAAGATGAAATTTGATTGTTATCATGATAAACCAGAAGAAGCGAGTATACATTGCCTACACAGGGGGGACGATGGGGATGAAGCGAGTCAACGGCCGTTACCTACCCATCCCCAACTACTTGCAGCCATTGATGACCAAAAACCTCGTTTTCCAACACCCCCAATTACCTGATTACACAATATCTCAATACACTCCCCTCCTCGATTCGCCCAACCTGACCCCGGTCGATTGGTCGCACATTGCCCGTGATATTTGTGACAATTATGAGGATTACGATGGATTTATTGTCCTGCATGGTACAGATACGATGGCTTATACAGCCTCGGCGCTAGCAATGCCCCAGACCGGGATCAGGAATTTTTGGAGACGCTGGCGACGGCGACAAAACGGGGCGTCGTCATTATTAACTGCACCCAATGTTTGCGCAGTACGGTAAACCTGACAAAATACGCTACCGGCGCGGCGCTGGCCGAAGCTGGGGTCATTAGTGGTTATGATATGGCTACTGAAACGGCGCTGACGAAACTTACCACGCTGTTGAGCGTATATAAAGATACCTTGTATATAAAGATACCTTGACTGTGGCCGACATGATGCAACAAAATTTACGCGGGGAATTGACACGGCCGTTAACGTAGGTCAAGACGCTGTCTTGACCAAATGAACAAAACAGCGTTTTGTTTTACGAGTAAACATTATGTTCAAACGATTTCGCAAAAATAAAAATAACGATAACAGCAATGGTTCTACTACCCTGATTGATTTGCAAAGTGTTGTCAAAGCGTATCCTACGCCGGCTGGAGATTTCCTGGCTTTGAGAAGTATTGATTTACAAGTTGACAAAGAGGAATTTGTAGCCGTCATTGGCAAATCGGGCAGCGGCAAGACAACGCTCATCAACATGATTACGGGCATTGATAAACCAACCTCCGGCGAGATTGTCATTGACGGCCGTCCAATACACAATCTGGGCGAAGGGCCGGTAGCTGAATGGCGCGGCCTAAATATAGGTGTGGTGTTTCAATTTTTCCAACTGTTGCCCTCGCTAACCAATGCCGAAAATGTGATGCTGCCTATGGATTTTTGTGGAACCTTCAAAAATAACCGCGAACGGCAAAAACGTGCCTTGCATCTGTTAGATTTAGTTGATATTGAAGAACATGCCTTCAAGAAGCCCTCCGAAATCTCTGGCGGGCAGCAGCAGCGGGTAGCAATTGCTCGCGCTCTGGCCAACGATCCCCCTATTTTGGTAGCTGATGAACCGACCGGAAATCTGGATTCTAAAACGGCCGGAGCAATTTTTGATCTCTTTGAAAAACTGGTGCAGCAGGGCAAAACCATTTTTATGGTGACGCATGATAAGGACATGGCCCAACGGGTCAATCGCACCATTATCCTGTCTGATGGGGAGATTATTGATGAATATTTAGCGGCCGCTTTCCCCATGATGGATGAACTTCACCTACGAGAAGCCACGCGCCAGTTACGGCCGCAGACGTTCCATCAAGGCGAGGTCGTATTGCAGGAGGGGGAGAAGCCAGATAAGTTTTACATTGTCAAGTCAGGAGCGGTAGAAGTGCTGCTGCGCGAACCGGATGATTCCCAAATTGCGGTGGCTCGTTTGCGGCCGGGACAATATTTTGGCGAAATTGCTTTGCTGCGCGGCGGGGCACGCATTGCCACCGTCATTGCCGACCCCATTCATGATAAGACTGAATTGCTGACCCTGGAAAAGGATGCCTTTTTTAAGTTGATGGAATTGTCGCCAGAAGCAAAAGAGGAAACACACCGCGTTGCTGGGGAGCGGGAAAGTGAGACGGAAGAGAAACGCAAAAGATAATGTCTTTTGCACGTGTTATTTCTGGGGTTGCGTCATTGAGAGAGGGTAAACAGTCAATGCCCCTCTTTTGACAAAATTGATAGCATTTATCCTTAATCTCTGGATCAAAAAACAAAACATCTTCGGTTTGAATGTCTTTAACTCGGAAACAAGAAATTGGACAGGATTTACGAGATTAACAGGATTATTTCATCCTGTTAATGTATCTTCTCAATAAATCGTGGTGGACAAAATCGAGATGAGATTCTATCATAAATGACCTATTGTAGAGTACTGCAAAAAGAGATGAAACAATGCTAACCGGCTTTGACCCCAAGCAAATTCAGGACCTTGATGGAGCGTGACAAGCGATAATCTTGTTGCTGAACTTGGTTGAGGAGGTCAAGCAAGAAAACGACCAGTTGCGAGATGAAATAAACAGATTGAAGGGAGAGCAAGGGAAACCAAACATCAAGCCGGGCAAGAAAAAGGGAAAAGGAGACGACCATTCCTCAGAAAAAGAACGGCGGAAACGAAAGAAGTGGCAAAAAGGAAGTAAGCTGGATAAGGTCAAGGTAGATCGACGCAGGTTCTTCAGGTAGACAAAAGCGAATTACCAGCCGATGCTGAGTTCAAGGGATATGAGCCAGTCATCGGCCAAGACCTGAAAATCGAAACAGATAACGTCTGTTTTCTGAAGGAGAGATATTACTCGCCATCGGCAAAGAAAACCTGGTTGGCATCTTTGCCAGCTGGTTATGAGGGTGAATTTGGGCCGCATGTGCAGTCGCTAGTCATCACACTGTACTATGCAGCCAATATGAGCGAGTCCAAAGTGCTTGAGCTATTGTCGCACATGGGGATAAGCATATTGGATGGGCAGGTGTCCAATATCTTGACCAAGAAGAATGAGCAATGGCATGCTGAAAAAGACGAGATTTACCGGGCGGGACTCAATAGCAGCCGTTGGCAGCACCTTGATGATACCGGCACACGGGTAGATGGAGAGAACCATTATTGTCATATCATGGGCAATCCCTTGTATACCGCCTACTTTACTCGCCCACGAAAAGACCGGTTGACCATTATTGAAGTGCTGCAAAACCTGTCCCAGGCGCAAGTCCTGCTCAACAGTCAGACAAAGCAATGGCTAGATGTCTTTGATGTACCCAAATGGGCGCGTCGTCTGATTGAGAAATGGCCGCAGCATGAGTGGTTGACCTATGAGCAGATTGAGGAACGGGTTGAAAGTGATCTAAGCCGCTTAAACAAACAGCAAAAAGCACGTGTGCTGGAAGCAGCCGCATTAACAGCCCATCACGCCCAAACCACTATGCCAGTTCTGAAGGTATTAATGAGTGATGACGCACCGCAGTTCAAATGGTTGGCCGAAGATCAAGCCCTCTGCTGGATTCATGATGGACGACATTACAACAGTTATTATGTAACCATTCACTCCCCCAAGGTGCCCGGCACTTATAAACGAGTGTGCTACTCCAGTAGACTTGGTAATGAAGTGCCGGGCACCTGAATAGTTCTGAAATATCCAGAGATGCCTCTGCATAACAATCCAGCTGAACTGGGGGCACGACAGCGAGTACGTAAGCGAGAT
>JAAEOP010000226.1 GCA_024223125.1 Chloroflexota bacterium | reverse complement strand
CACATATCCAGTGGGTGGTAAACCGACCAATCAAAGTCCGTTTGGCGTTTTTGATATGGCCGGTAATGTGTGGGAGTGGGTGGGTGATCCTTATGCATCGATACAACAGGGCAATCGACTTTTGCGCGGTGGGGCCAACGGGTTTCTGCAAAACATGGTATATCGTCTTCAGGGGGATCCCAATGCCCCCACGATGATTGCTTCAGCCGGCATTCGCTGCGCCACGAGCAAGGTGATCTTGGTTGAAGAAGTACCCTTGGCTGAAGGGGTGCTGGCCTCCGACGATTTTGCCGATCCAGGTAGCGGTTGGCCAATTCTAGCCGAGGGAACTTTTTTGTACGGTTATCATCCACCTTCATTTTTTCATGTTCAGGTTAATACTACAGATGATCATATTGTTGTTTCTCGCGATCCGGAGCTTAGAGATTTTACTGTAGAAACTGATGTTCAGGTATCCAGTGCCGAAACAACAGAGGGTGATTTTCGCTACGGTCTGGTTGTCCGTCATTCTGGAGATGGCCAGTATTATGCTTTTGCAATCTCACCTCGGACAGGAATGTGGTACATCCTCAAAGGTTCGCCGGCTGGGCCTGAAGTATTGCAGGAAGGTACAGTTGAAACTCTAAGAGGCCTTGCCCCGCCGGGATTTTCCCCTGACCTGGATCAGATTGACACGCTACGCGTTGATGCTCAAGGTGAGAACTTTATCTTCCACGTCAATGGCAAAGCTGTGGCTCAACTGACCGATGCCGATTATGAAAATGGGGAGCTTGGTTTCTTTGATGAAAATGTTGGAGAAACGTTGTCCCACATTCATTACAACACATTTACCATCAGGGAAGTGGAGTTTGATGAGACCACCGCCGCCTCACTCGCTCCGACTGACACTCCAGTTCCTCCCACTCCTACTGAAGAAGCGGCGCCAACGGAACAAGCGTCTGACTCGGATGCGCTGCCAACAACAGAACCTGAACCTACAGATGAACCCTCAACTCCAGAGCCGGAAGCCCAAGCTACAGATACACCGGTACCGACAACGGCTCCAGATACCAAAGTGATAGACGATATGGTCCTGATACCAGCGGGTTATTTTTTGATGGGTTCGCAAATAGGCCCACCAAATGAACGACCAGAACATCCTGTTTTGTTAAATGCCTTTTATTTAGACCCGTTTGAAACGACCAATGCTCAATATCGTGAGTGTATTGACGGTGATGGCTGTACGGCTCCGAACGGTTTCCCCACCTCTTCAAGTTTGGCTAACCACCCGGTGGTGTCTGTAAATTGGGACCAGGCCAATGCCTATTGTCAATGGGCCGGCAAGCGTTTGCCCACTGAAGCTGAGTGGGAATATGCTGCAAGCGGACCGGACAATCTTATTTGGCCATGGGGCAATACCTTTGATCCAAACTTGTCTGCTGCCAGCGCCGCCGGTACCCAACCTGTTGGTAGCTACCCTGAGGGAGCCAGCCCCTTTGGTGTTTTCGATATGGCCGGGAATGTTAACGAGTGGGTTGCCGATGATTTTCAACAAGATTCTAATTTTTACGCCACATCGCCCCCGATGAATCCCATAAATGATAGAGGGGGAGCGGGCCGAATCTTCCGGGGTGGCAGCTAT
>JAAEOP010000225.1 GCA_024223125.1 Chloroflexota bacterium | reverse complement strand
CATGCCGGGCACAAACAGGTCCATCACCTGACCGTCCTTGACCCAGCGCAAAGTGGGCAATGAGTGGGCGTCGTCATGACGCAGCGTTTCGATGTGGTCTTGACAGGTCATCGGTCGGGAGTGGATGCGCCACTGCCAGGCAGCCGGTAAGAAGGGGTAAGCCATATCGCCAATATCGGTGGCGGTATCAACAACAGCATAAGAAACAACAGCATTGGCATGATTATTTTCAGACATTTTGATTCTCCTCAGAATTGAAACAAATGAAAAGACCAGACCGGACAGCCTGGTCTTTACACACGATCATTCTTTTGATATATTCCTGATTACCTTACACATGCCAAACGGCATGGTAGAGACACCGACAGGATCCTGCATTCCCGTCGGTGTTTTCTTTTAGGCGAAGGCCGTTGCCTGGGCACGTTCGGCTTCTTGCCGGGCTAGCTGGTCACACCGTTCGTTGGCGGTATCTCCAGCATGAGCGGCCACCTTGACGACCTGATAGCGGCTTAATGCGCCAACCAATTCTCGCATCTCCGCCACCAGTTCCTGATTCGCCCGGGTGCGGTGGCCGTTTAACTGGCCGACGACGTATTGAGAATCTGTGTAGATAGTCATCGCCACCGCCTGGGTTTTGAGCGCTCGCAGTCCGACAATAACAGCTTGTAATTCCATCCGATTGTTAGTCGTTGTCTCAGACGTACCGCCACTAATAATTTTCTCTCGACCATTACATTGCAAAATGGCCGCGTAACCGCCTGGGCCAGGGTTTCCCCGCACAGACCCGTCTACATACAACTTCACCTCATACACTTGTTTTGACATGATAAAACCTCCAATGTGAAAATGATTTAGAAT
>JAAEOP010000224.1 GCA_024223125.1 Chloroflexota bacterium | reverse complement strand
GTTGATTGGGTCAACTGGTAGGTATAAGTCTCTATATTCTGCCCGGCGTGTGAAACGGTGGCTTTGCGGGGAACAGTAAATAGAATGATGGCTGCCAGCAGCACAATTAGAATAAACCATTTTATGGGAACATTTTGTTGGGAAACGGCCGTTTTTGCAGTTCTTGTTGTCATGCGTCCATTGTAGCATATAGGGATTGTAGGTTTTTGAACTTCACGTGAAACGTGAGACGTTTCATGCCATGATCACCCCGCGCAATCCCAAAGAGACGGGATTGTCCCCTCTCATTTCTTTACATAACCGCCAGTGTCGTTTATACTAAGCGGCATGAGTAACCATAACGATGAGGAGAAGGTCATCCCCCTGGGTATTGTTTTTATTGTAGTCGGGGTGATTGTTGTGTTAACGGCCGCGGCCATCTTCTTCGTTTTGCCCCAGGCCAACCCCCAGGCGGTGGAGCGCATCCAGGCCGCAGATGTGCTCATCAGCGAACCCGCCCAACCCTCTTCTGACATCGCTTTGTTACCAGAGACGCCTTTGGAAGAAGACGCTCAAGGTAACTTTGTGTCGGCCGCGGAAGCCGGCAAACCCTATATCAGCGGCCAGCCAGAACGTATTGTCATTCCCGCTATTGATTTGGATGCGCCTGTTAACAGCATTGGTCTGGCTCCTGTAAAAAGCAATGGTCAGACCTATTTTCAGTGGCAGGTTCCATCTGCTTTTGAGGTCGGCTGGCACAATACAAGCGCCCCATTGGGCGAAACAGGCAATACGGTATTGAATGGACACCACAATATTCATGGCGAAGTATTTGGTAGTCTGGTGGATTTAACCGCTGGGGCCGAAATTATTGTGTATGATGAGGAACGGCCGTATACCTACACCGTTTCTAAAGTTCAAATCTTGTCCGAACGGTGGCAACCCTTATCCGTTCGTCAGGAAAATGCCAGCTATATCGCCCCCACAGAAGACGAACGATTGACACTGGTCACTTGCTGGCCTTATGAAGACAATTCACACCGGCTTATTGTCATAGCCCAACCGGCTACAGAAACCAGTGAAAAGTAAAGAGTGTATAACTATGCAGGTCATAAGTGTTAACTTAAGCGAAGACCTCGCAGGTTTTAACGCAAAACCTCAGAGGGGCGTAGATCATTTTGGAAACCTGCGAGGTCTTAAGTTAACGACAATGCTATGCAGGTATTTCCCGACTGTCATACCCGCCTTCGCGGGTATCCGGGTGTGTGGATTCCTGCCTTCGCAAGAACGACCTGTATAGTCATGAGTGTGTTTCATTAACGTAAAAAGGAAAGGAGGCATTACATGAAGCATTTGAAAAAGATGAGTTTATTCCTGGTATTATTTTTGTTACTGTTTGGCGTCATCGCCGCCCAGGCGCAAACTGATAAGAGTGGCACCATTCGTGGTGGCGTTTATCAGGATGTGAATGGGGACGGCCAATGTGTCAACACCGGCATCGCTGGAGAGAATCCAGTGCCGGGTGTGACTATCCAGTTTGTCAGCAGTGATAAAGCCACAGTTGTCACCCTGACCACTGGAGATAACGGCACTTATGGATTAGCGGCCGCTGGACAAAGCATTTGGGAAGTTACCGCCCAACCAGACGCCGCCAAATGGGTTGTGACCTCAGAAAATCCGCGCTTCGCTTATGTCCTACCAGAAACGGGATTAGAGCAAACGGGGTTTGATTTTTGTGTAAGCCAAGGGGCAAATGCTGTTATTGTACTGCCGCAGTCGGGTGCGGCCGCGACCAATAGTAATAGCAACGATCATATTTTTGTGGTTGCTGCGGCCGTCTTCGGTTTAGCTTTAGTTGGACTGGGTGTCAGCCTGGAATGGCAGCGGCGTCAATCAGCCTAAGTTTGTTGTAAGGGTCCATTCGTTTTTAACTTGGTAAGATTGGTTCAATCTTCAAGATTGAACCAATCTGGAAACTCCAAAGTTGTTTACGAGCGAACCTTAAGTAGAGACCGGCGAGGTTTGCGACCGAAGGTCGCTTGAAACCTCGCCGATCTAAATGATTGTCTCTTAACCTACGGAATCAACAACACCTTCCCCGTATTTTGCCGTTCATGTAAATATTCATGTGCCAGGGCTGCATCGGCCAGGGGAAATGTTTCATCAATATGGGGTCGGAAGAAGGCTTCATCATACCAGGAGATAATTTGCTGCATCCACGGCCGCAGCCATTCTGCCACCCCCCACAAATTTGCCAGACTCACCCCCATCACCCCTTTATTATCGTGCATCAACTTTAACGGCGTGTAAAATGGCAGCATCATCATACCACGCCACCAACTTAAAAATGAGCGTCGCTTCCCAGGCGCCAGGCTTTGCAATCCATAATGAATTAGCCGTCCGGTCGGCATCAACAAACGGTACGTTTTAGGCCAATGTACGCCTCCCCACCCATCCAGCGCCAGATGAACCCCTTTGCCGCCAGTTAAATCCATTACCACCCGTTCATAATCAAAATGTTGGTAATCAATAGGATGGGTTAGTCCCCGCACTTTGAGAAAATCATGTTTCTCAGGCAAAGCTGTGCCCAATGTTTCCGCGCCCAAAATTTTGCAGATGTCCAATGCCGCCAGACCAATACCGCCATCCGCTCCGTGAAGAAACACTTTATTCCCCACCTGTAATGACCCCATTACGGTCAACATTAAATAGGCCAGTAGATAGTCAACCGGCAAAGCGGCTGCATCCTGCACACTCATCCAATCCAGCCGTGGAAACACCTGTTTGTAGGGCACACAAACCACATCACTGTAACCGCCGCTTTGGGTCAGAGCAAAAACTGCATCCCCTTCTTTAACATGAGCGACCCCTTGAGCAATCAAATCCACAGTGCCCACCACTTCATAGCCAGGCACAAAGGGAATCTTGGGCGCATCTTTATCCTGCCCCATGCGCCCCATCAGATCGGCAAATGTAACCCCGCACGCTTCCACCCGAATACGAACCTCGCCGCTGCGTGGAATGGGGTCAGGGCTAACCTGTGATTGCAGCACACCGGGAGCGCCTGCTTTACTTATCCACATTTGACGCATAAAAGCCTTCCCATTTTATTGTCAGAAGTATAGCAATGAGTTTGCAGGTATGCAGGTTTGCAAGTACATTCGGCCAAAGATCACTTGCAAGCTTGCTACTTGCACACTCCCTATGCCAGTACCGTTAGGGGAGTGTATCCATCTCTGGTGAGGGCTAAAATTAAGCTGAGGGTGAAGAATAAGGACAATCATGTTTCATCCATTATTAGGTATGCAATTAAATGCACTTGGCTTGTCAGCCAAACATGCCCCCGATGCGGCCGCCTGGCAACATTTTCTGGCTCATGTCAGCCAGACATACCAGGAACGGGGCGCTGAACAGGATCGTTTGCAAGCTGTGCTGAATCATGTAGCTGATGCCATTTTGACGTTTGATGAAGAGGGCGCCATTGAAACGTTTAACCGTGCGGCCGAGCAGATGTTTGATCTAGGCGCGGATGAAGTCACCGGCCAAAATCTGGAAATCTTATTCTCCTCTTCCGACCGACAACAGGTAGAAAAAGATGCCCTGCGGCTGGTGACGGATAAGGATCACGGCCGTGCCGACATCGTTGCCATTCGTAATGAAGTAACCGGGCAACAGCAGGATGGCACATTATTTCCCCTTTCCTTCGCCATCAGCCAGATGATGGTGCAAGGGGAGCGCAAATTCATCGGCATCGCTCGTGACATCACTACCCGCAAAGAAGCCGAAGCTGCTTTATGGGAAGCCAAAGAAGAAGCGGAACAGGCTAACCAGAGCAAATCTCAATTTCTGGCCCACACCAGCCATGAAATCCGCACCCCGCTCAATGCCATTTTGGGGTTGATCGACATGCTGTGGGAAACGAACCTGACGGCTGATCAGAGTACCTTAGCCAATACCATTCGGCACAGTGGAGACAGCTTGCTAACGATTTTGGATGACATCCTGGATTTATCTCGTATAGAAGCGGGGAAATTGGCGTTGTTGCCACGGCCATTTCCTCTACAAAGTAACATCAATAAAGTTTTAGATTTGTTTGACGGCCAGGCTCAGCAAAAAGAATTAAAACTGACGGTTGATTTCCAGAATAATTTGCCCGACAGAATTGTGGCTGACGTTGTACGTTTTCGGCAGGTATTGGTAAATCTCCTCAGCAATGCCATCAAATTTACAGATGCGGGTGGGGTGGCCGTTCAAGTTTACGGCCGTAACCAAACCCCAGAACAGCTAGAATTACACATCACCATAAAAGACAGTGGCATCGGTATTCCCCCGGAACAATTGGAGACATTGTACGAACCTTTCCAACAAGGACACCAACTGCGACCGTCTGGCGGTTCCGGTTTAGGGCTGACTATTTCGCAGCGGCTGGTCAGATTGATGAACGGCCGTCTATGGGCCAAATCTGAACTGCACAAAGGCACAACCTTCCATATCGTCTTGCCGGTACAGGCAGCAGAAGAGACGGCCGACATCATGGACACGGCCGCTCCACAACTAAACCCCCACATGGCCCGGCAGCGCCCCCTGCGAATTATTGTTGCCGAAGACAGTCTTACCAACCAAAAAGTCATCGCCTGGCTATTGTCCCAGCTTGGCTACCAGGCAATCATCGTGCCGGATGGGCGACAACTGCTGCATGAAATCCATACACGACCTTACGATGTGGCTTTGATTGATATTCACCTGCCTGATGTGGATGGCGTCACATTAGCCCAACAAATTCGGCAGACAATGCCAGCCGCCCGCCAACCCCGTCTCGTGGCCGTTACGGCCGACGTGTTCAATTCTGCGCCCCAAACTTACCTATCCAGCGGCTTTGATGATGTACTGGGTAAACCAGTTCAAGCAGAACAGCTCATGAAAACGCTTGCGGTTACCGCCATTTCACCGCATCCTCAATGGCCGGTAGACCACCCCACCCTGCTCAAAACAATGGGTGATGACAGTCCGGCCATCCTGCGCCAACTGCTGCCCATTTTTCAGAAAGAATTTACCAACTTGTTTCCCCGGTTAACAACGGCCGTCCAGCAAAACAACCACCTCCAAATTAAGCAAACAGCCCACACCTTAAAAGGAAGCGCTGCCACAGTGGGGCTGCTCTCATTGGCCGCTATGTTTAATGAGATTGAAACCCTGGCTTTATCTAATGTTCCTTTAACGGCTGTTAACCACAAGATAGATGAAGCGGCCGCCGAAATGAAACAAATCGAAACAGCGCTAGCGGCATATACCTGATAAGGTGACAAAATGACATGGTGACATGGTGACATGGTGGAAAATTGTTGGTTTATGTCGTTCGTAAGTGCACATGGCTTAGTAGGCCAATTGATGTTAAATTTAGACTATGATGGCAGAGCAAACAGTTGAGCAAAACCCATATAATGTAGCTGAATCGGCTGGTAACGGCCGACTATTTGTCGGCCGTGAATCAGTCTTTACCTGGTTACGGGCGGCCCTGCTGCAAGCTAAACCAGAAGAAGGCCCCGATCATCCGGTGATTTTGCGCGGTCCGCGCCACATTGGCAAAACTTCCATTTTGCAACAAATTGCCGCCGGAGAATTACAGCCACCTTTTACGGCCGTGTACATTGACCTGGCCCGTACATCTTTAGACAGCTTAAGCGCCTTTTTGTGGGAAGTGGCGCAAACGGCCGTCACCCGCTTGCAACAAACCAAAGTAGAATTCCCCGCCCTAAATCGCACCCCATTCATCGCCGATCCCTTTAAGGCTTTTCGAGAACAACTACTGCTGCCGGCAGCCGTCGCCCTCAACGGAAACCAGGCAGCATCCAGCGCCCACACCAGTCCCAAACTCCTCTTCCTTTTCGACAATCTCAATGCGTTGCTGGCCCAAATAACAGCCGGCGCCTTAAATTCAAAAACCATCCACGATCTGCATCAGATTATCTACAAAAATCATCGCGCTACTTGCCTGTTTACCTGGGAAGAAACAGGGCAACCCTACTCGGACGAAATAAATAATCTTTTTATCCAAGCCCAAATATTGGACGTAGGCCCTTTGGAAACCGAAGCCGTCATTTCTCTAGTACAGGAACCTGTCACATATACCATCTTCAAAGACGTAGCCGAACACATCTCCCGCCTAACACGCAATCACCCTTACGATTCCCAACTCATTTGCCAGGCGTTATTTGAACGGCAGCAATCATTAAACCTGAACCTGATTACGGTTGCCGATGTCAGAGCCGTCCGTCGCCGCCTTTCAGAAGAAGAAAAGTTCCAGAATGCCCCAGAAACCAAATCAGACCTGCCCTTTTTTGTTGCTTCTGGACAAGGCTCACTGCAAACTTTCCAAAGAACAGAAAGGCAGGCTGTCTGGCAAAAACCCCGTTTCTGGGTCGTAGCTGTTCTGGCAGCTTTCTTGTTTATCCTAGTCATTTTTTCGCCCACATTGGCCCGCTCAGGCATCCCCCAACAGTTGGCTGATAGGTCTGGCATTTTGGGGTCTTCACCGACACCCCAGCCCTCATCACAGCCAACTGAAATTGTCATCATCATTGTAGAATCACCCACACCCATCCCCACTGAAACAGCCACACCCACTCCCACACAAACGATGACCCCTACACCATCAAAAACACCCACACCCACTTTACCCACCATCACCCCCACCATCACCCCCACACCCAGTCCCACTGTTTTGGCCGACAGTTTTATCCGCGAGCAAGATGGGATGCCGATGAACCTTGTGGAAGGGGGCGCCTTTGTGATGGGATCACATGTCAATAATTTTTCGGCCGCACCCGATGAAATGCCGCAGCATGAAGTGTCGGTAGATACATTTTATATGGATCAATATGAGGTCAATGTAGAGCAGTATGCGGCTTTGCTCAACCGGCTGAGCAGCTATCAGGCAGCGTGTGACAACTTTGATTGCGCTCACCCGCGTGACGTTAGCGGTTTCACCAGTTATCTTATTGAAGAAGATTTAGGAGATGGCACAGTACAATATTATCCCCTGACCGGTTTTGCCGATTATCCTGTCAATCATGTGAGCTGGTATGGGGCCACTTTGTATTGTCAATGGATGGGCGGCCGTTTGCCAACTGAAGCAGAATGGGAATATGCGGCGCGGGGTACAGACGGCCGTGCTTATCCCTGGGGCGACGAACAACCCAACCCTGAAAGAGCCGTTTATCAAAGCGATTCCTTTGACAACTTGAAGCCGGTAGACGCCTTACCCAGAGGCGTCAGCCCCTTCGGCATTTATGGTCTAGCGGGCAGTATGTGGGAATGGACGGCCGATTGGTATGATGAAGACTACTACGAAATCAGTCCTGATCACAATCCACCCGGTCCCGAAACAGGTTTGACCAAATCAATTCGCGGCGGCGCCTGGCCCAATAACAACGCCAAAGATCGCATTCGTTCCGCCAATCGCAGTTCGCTGGCGCCAGACTTTGTCAGTTCCACCGTAGGCTTCCGCTGCATTGTGGATCCCTAATCCCCCCATCTTTTTGGTAAAAACAGATTTGCTTCATTTTTTTGATGAGCGTATCATCCTATATCTGAATTATGCCCTAATCAATTTTTACGAGGATTCAATTATCATGACAACAACTCAGGAATCACCTATCAGCCCCCAACTTCTAGAAATCTTGCGCTGTCCCGTGGCCGTACAATCCGATCAATACGGCGACGATCCCGGTCAATTAGACCTAGTTCACAACTGCTGGCTCGTTTGTACTGACACCGGTCTGAAATATCCTATCCGTGATGGCATTCCCGTTATGCTGGTGGAAGAGGGTGAAAAATGGAAAGATACGCCTGTAGAAAAATTGCCGGTGCCACCACCTACTGCCTAACCTGATTGGGAGAGGTACACTCATGGTTACAATCTTGCAAATTGAAGATAATTACGCCAACAAACTGCTTGTTGAACGGGTTTTAGAACCATTCAACTATCGTCTCCTTCATGCTTTTGATGGCGAAACTGGCGTCAACACAGCCATTGAAGAAAAGCCCGACCTCATTCTGGTGGATATGGGGCTGCCAGATGTAGATGGGCAAACTGTTGTAACCCTGCTGCGTCAAATTCCAGACCTGCGTGATATTCCCATTGTCGCCGTAACGGCCTGGCCGCCAGATAAAGCGCAGCAAATCGCAGAGCAGTATGGCTGTGACGGCTGCATTACCAAACCCATTGATATTAGAATATTTCCGGATCAAGTCGCCGCCTATCTCCGTGACGCCTGATTCTGCGCTGATAACTTGCTTCATGGAACTTGTACCTGCACCCACATTTTCAGTCGAAGAACTGACCGACGCCTATAACCAAACTCGTATGGATTACTTGGTGCCCATGCCTATGAATGTGGCCCGGTTTCAGGAATACATACGCGTTTATGATATTAACATGGCCTGTTCTCGTGTCGTTTATGATCAGGAAATGGACTTGATGTTTGGCCTGGGCATGTTAGGGGTGCGTCCGGGGCGAGCTTGGATTACGCGGTTGGGTGTGCTGCCTTACGGCCGTCGTCTAGGCACCGGCACACTCATTATGGAAGGTCTTATAGCCCAGGCAGAAACCCAAGATATAGACACAATCTGGCTAGAAGTGATCAAAGGGAACACCCCCGCCCATAAAATGTTCCGAAAATTTGGCTTCCACAAAACCCGTGAACTTATTGTTGCTCGCCGTCCCCCAGCACCCAAGTTTAACCAGAAAGCGCTAGATCGGATCAAGCGTGTCACCCCGCTCAACCACGAAGACGCTCTCATTTTGCTTTCCCATCGCAAAGCAAAACCCAACTGGCTAAATGAAACTGAAACCTTTCAAAATGTACGCAACCTATCCGCACTGCTGGTTGAACTTCATGATGGCGGCCGTGGCTGGGTTACTTATCATGCCGGTCTGTTACAGTTGACCCGCATCATTGTGGAAGTAACCGTCGGCGATGAAGCTGATGTGACCGAATCCGTATTGAGCATTATGCACCAGCGACACAAACGGCAAGATGCCATTGCCGAAAACTTTTGTGAAGACGTTGTTTGGGACGGGTTTCAACGAGTGGGCTATTTTGATTCTTTCCGTCGCCTTGAAATGAAAAAAGAAATGTGATCAAATGATCAAAGCAGTGATTTTTGATTTTGGCGGCGTCATTTTACGTACACAAGATTGGTCTGGCCGCCGCAAGTGGGAGAAGCGGCTGGGGTTGGCTAAGAATGAAGCTGAAGCCATCGTCTTTAACAGCGACATGGGACGAAAAGCCCAACACGGTCAGGTGAGCTATGATGAACATTGGGCCTGGTTGGGAAATCATTTCAATTTAACAACGGCCGAACAGACAGAATTTGAGACGGATTTTTGGGCCGGGGATGTGTTGGATAAGGGGTTAGTAACATTTATTTGCAGTTTACGGCCGTCTTACCAAACTGCCCTCATCAGCAATGCCTTCGACGATCTGCAGCGTGTCCTCACCGATATATTTGACATTGCCGATGCTTTTGATGTGATTGCTATTTCGGCCGAAGAAGGAATCATGAAGCCCGACCCGCGCCTCTATCAATTAACGCTGGAGCGGTTAGACTGCCACCCCGAAGAAGCCATCTTCATTGACGATTTTGCCCACAACATCGCCGGCGCCAGAGAGATAGGGATAAAAGGCATTCTTTTTACCCCCGACATTAATCTAACGGAGGAATTGCAAAATTTAGGCATACATTGGGGAGAGTAGTCAATTGCAAGCGGTGAGTGGCGGGTTTGTAAGTAGCATACGATTGAGTGGGATTCGATAGAATCGCCGAGGCAAGAATTGACATGAACGATATTGTTTTGCCCAACGATTTTACGTTTCGGCCAGCGGTGTTGGCAGACGCTGCGTCTGTGGCCGATGTTGCCAATGCTTCAGCCAACAAATACATTGGAACATCGAGCGTTCTGGCCCAAGAAATGGCGCGTTTCTGGCAATTGCCTGAGTTTGACCTGGAAAAAAGCGCCCGGGTGGCGGTGGATGGCAACGGCCGTGTCATCGCCTATATTGATGTAGACGATACCGGTTCCCGGCCCGTGCGCCCCAACTTTTTGGGGCATGTTCATCCCGATTTTGAAGGGCAGGGAATTGGCGCTGCCCTGGTAAATTGGGCCGAGCGGCGAGCCAGACAGGTCCTCCCCAAAATTCCAGTAGATTTGAGGGTGACGGTAGATACCGGCATTTGGGCGGCCGCGAAACCGTCTATTCAACTACTAGAAACACATGGCTACACCCACTCCCGCGACTTCTGGCGCATGGTCATTGAGTTCAACGGTGAACCGGCTGCCCCTACATGGCCCACTGGCATCACACTAAACTCCCTGATTGAACGACCTGAGCTACGGCCGATTATTGCCGCCAGAGAGGAAGCCTTTCAAGATCATTGGGGACATGTGCCCCGTCCCATTGAAGAGCAAGAAGCAGAATGGCGGCATTGGCTGGCAGACGACCCTCACCATGACCCGGCCGGCTGGTGGCTGGCCATGGATGGGGAAGAAATTGCCGGTCTTTGCCTTTGTCGTCAGCAGGAGCATCATGATGCGGAGATGGGTTGGGTTAGTATCTTGGCAGTACGACGGCCGTATCGCCTCCAAGGGCTGGGGCTAGCTCTGCTGCAACACAGCTTTGTTGAATTCTACCAAAAAGGGCGTAAGCGAGTCGGCCTGGGCGTAGACGCCGACAACCTGACCGGAGCAACCCGTCTGTACAAAAAAGCAGGTATGACCGTCCAACGGCACGACATGGTTTTTGAAAAAGAGCTGCGTCCCGGACTAGTACAGGTTGGCATAAATGCGTGTGCAATAAATAATGCAAACTGCCAACCTGTTTAAGTACAGCGCGAAACTATTTAGATGCACACGGACTTGCGCCGCGCTGTACTAGACATCACAACTCAATCGTTATAGCAGTTGAGCAAAACGCTGTCTTGCCCGACAAAGCGGCGATTTGCCCGACGATCTATTGGAGGAGGTTTTCTCATGACCCAATTTACTTTGCGACCGGCTGAAATGGCGGATGTTGAAGCGGT
>JAAEOP010000223.1 GCA_024223125.1 Chloroflexota bacterium | reverse complement strand
GGCGCTTGCCTATGGCTGGAGGTAAGCTGATTTTGGCTTCATTTCATGACCTAGTTTTTCTCTTTTTGAGGTCAAAAATGGCGACCACCTACCCCCTCCTTTCTTTCGGGGGGACAAATTGATTAGCTACGGGAATTGCTGATGTTTTTGCAGTTCAAAACCAAAGAAACAAATAGTGAATCTGTTGAGCGCCTCCGCCAGGAGCAGTGGCAATCTGTATTAGAAGCTACCTTTGGTATGTGGGCGGATCGAGACGATGCGATCAGGGATGGCGTGGATTATGTACAAAATGTCCGTCAATGTGAAGCATTACCCGATGACGGATATTACGGTGACTGTGCCGTATAGACGTGGATAGTGGGATGGGCGCGGCCGTTTGCCGACGAAAGAGAACTGTGCAAAAAAATGATATGTTTCATATTATGAGGTCTCTTTGGTCTACGCTATCTCCCGGCCGCCAGTTAGATTGTATGCCTGACCGGTGATGAATGTGGCTTCATCTGAGGCTAAAAACAGCGCCAGTTTGGCTACGTCTTCGGGAATCCCTAAACGTCCCAACGGGATGCGGTCTGTAAGCGCCGCTTTCACATCTTCCGGCTGCTGACCGGTCACGGCCGATTCCAACATCATCCCCCACTGCTTCATAGATGTATCAATATCGCCGGGCAAAATGGCATTGACGGTGACGCCCGCTTCGCCCACTTCCTGGGCCAATGATTTGGTCAGGGCAATGACGACCGCTTTACTACCCGCGTAAGCGCTCATATACGGCCGTGGTCGCACGGCCGCAATTGAAGAAATGTTGATGATACGGCCGCCTTGTTCTCCGGCCAGCAGCAAGGGCAGAGCTGCTTTGCAGGTTAAAAAGACGCCGGTGGCATTCACTTCCAATGTTTTGCGCCACGCTTCTTCGGCCATGTGCAGCACGGGAGCCGGTCCAATAATGGCTCCGGCGTTGTTAACCAGAATATCCAAACGACCGAACTGTTCTTTAATTTGGGACACGGCCGTTTCCATATCCGCCATTTTAGTCACATCCGCTTTGATGGGCAGTGTTTGTACGCCGAGGGTTGCGATTTGTTGGGCGACGGCCGTTAACTCTTCCCAGGCCGCATTTCCCCCATGTGGTAAATCAGTTGGGGCAGCGCACAGGTCGCCAACCGCCACATGCGCCCCTGCCTGCGCCAACTGTTGCGCTATAGCCGCCCCAATCCCATCTTGCCGTCCCGCCCCCGTTACAAATGCTACTTTGTCTTTTAGGTTGCCCATGGTTATTGTTCTCCGTTCTCCGTTGTCCGTTGTCCGTAATCCGTTGTCCGTATTCCGTGACGGAACACGGTATACGGAACACGAAATCAATCCACCACCGTCATTTCCACGGCCGCATCCCGTGCTTTGTCTTCATTTACAAACAGCAGCACAGCCAGTCCCACTACAAAAAACGCGACAATGGACAAGATTGCCAACCGCTGCCCCGATTGCTCGGCCAATATTTCCCCTTGCCCTTGCGCTAAATAATACAAGGCCGCTTCGGCGGCGATAATGCCGTAAATTGTCGGGCCGATGAAGGAAGATGTACGGCCAGCCACAGCAAAAAAGCCATAGAATTCTGCTCCTTTTCCCGGTGGGGCAAACATACCCACCATCGTCCGGCTGACTGACTGGGTGCCGGCCATACCGAATCCAGCCACGGCGCCGATAATAAAAAAACCGATCTGGGTCTGGTTAAAATAGAGAGCCAGGATGACGCCGATCATTATCAAAATGGAGATGATGAGCGAGCGTTTGCCGCCCAGCCGGTCTACCCATTTGCCAAACGCATACGCGCCCACGACATTGGTCAATTGGACGATAATGATAAAAATGATTAGCCCTTGCTGCTCTAAACCAAACAAAACCGCCCCGATGATAGCGGCAAAATCGAGAGCCATAATAACGCCGTCATTGTAGATGAGGAAGGCGACCATAAATTTGACGAATTCGCGGAATTGACGAGCGGTGCGGATGGTTTTCCACAATCGTTTGAAGGCTAGACTGAGATAATTTTCTCCATCAGGTAGTTTTTGCTTTTGTGCTTTTTCTGGTAGCCAAAGGAACAGGGGGAGGGTGGAGAGGGCGAAGAACACGGCCGTAATCACCAACGTCAAACGGACAATAAATATCCCCTCAATCATCACAATTAGCGGCAAAATCAGCAGCAGGCAAACGACGCCTCCGGCTGTGCCCACGGCCCAACCATTACCGGAGACTTGTCCCATCTCCTCTGGCGTGGCCAGCTCTGGCAAAAAGCCATTGTAGAAAACCTGGGCGCTGCGGTAGCCAATTTCCGCCAAAATAAAAAAGCCCATGCCGATGGCAACCTGGCCGGGGGTGGCAAAAAATAGGGCTGAGGTGAACAAAATGCACATCACTGTGTAGAAAAGTAAAAATTTCTTCTTGGCGCCGGAGAAGTCGGCAATCGTACCTAAAATGGGCGAGGTGACGGCCACGATGAGCATGGCAATGCCGACGGAGAGACCCCACAAACGAGACCCTTCCGCACCGCCGACGACCTGCCCCTGGAAATAGGCGGAGTAGACGGCTAACAGCACCACGGCCGCATAAGCTGAATTCCCAAAATCGTATAAATACCAGGCCCAACGCTCCCGCCGGGTTGATGTGGCTTCTATCATTGTCTCTGCTGCCATGTCTCTTCCTCCTCTTTCTCGCGCGTAAGATCGTCGGAATACGGATTACCGAATACGATAATCAAACGCTACTTTGATTGAACGATGGCTGCGTTTGTCCACGGCCGTTGCAAATGCAGCCTTATACTCCTCCAAATCAAAACAGTGGGTGAGCAGAACGGCCGTCTGCACCTTCCCTTCAGCCATCCACTGCATGGCTAAATCAAATGTCGAGATGGCTTCATTTTGCCACATGACCACATCATGCCCAATGGCGCCCAGTAAATTGATTTCCTGATGCCAGACTGGAGTTAGGTCAATTTTCATCTTGTGTAGATGGACGCCCACCAAAACGACTGTACCCCCAGCCCGCGTCCAGCGCAATGCGTTTTGTAGGGTGACGGGAATGCCGACCACATCAAACACAGTGTCAAAGCCGCCTAACAACATCCGATTGTTGCCCCGCCCCTGGTACAATCGCGCCCCTGTTAAACGGCTGACTGCTTCATACCCATCTTCCTGGGTTAAGATAATTTCATCCGCCCCCAATGTTTTGGCGATGTCGGCTTGCCAGGGGAATTGGGCTACGGCCGTCAACTCACAATCTGGCTGCAACAAACGCAAAACCTGAATGAGAAGGAAGCCAATCGTGCCCACGCCTAACACCAATACCTTCTCCCCTGGTTGGGGAATTTTACGATAGGAGGCATGGATGGCGACGGCCGTTGGCTCTGTAAAAATGGCTTGCTCATCTGTCAACGCCATCGGGACGCGCACTAAGGCAGAAGCCGGGGTAATAAATGTATTGCCAAAACCACCGCCCACGGGATGATGTTCCCGTTCTTCGGAAGCAATTTCGCACAGGACACGATGGCCTTTGGTACAGGCGGGACACAACTTTGTACGGCCGCGTGCCCGACAATCGTCGGCCCGCCCCCAGCGTACAACTCGGTCGCCAATCTGGAAGTTGGTTCCGGCCACTTCGGCCAGCGACCTTTGGTCGCCACTCAGCGCAGGCGTGCCTGTCTCAATCACTTCCCCCACCATCTCATGCCCCAGATAAATCCGTTTATGGGCCGGCAGCGCCACCGGGGCCACATCCAACCCGGCATCCACCGTCAACTGGTGCAAATCGCTGCCACAAATGCCACACATACGATTTTGCACCCGCACCCAATCCGGCCGTGGCAAAGGAACATCCGGCAGTTCGGCCAGATATAGCGGCGAAGTGGGGGCGTAATAAGCCCCCGACCATACCTTGCTCAACAGCCGCGTCAATACAATGCGGGGTACAGAAATATCCAGATACATTGTCTTCATGGGTATAGATTAAAATAATATTTTGAGGAGATGGGTTTTAATTAGCTTGAATTTTTTCTTGTAGCCACAAGTTAATAAGCGTCTCGGTTCCGATACCACGCAAAGTAGCAACCTTTGTGATCTTTGCTAATAACTCTGCTTCAATACGTACCGTATCCCGAATTTCAAAGATAACATCTGGACGTTCAGGATCATCAAAATCTGTAAAATCGTGTTCATCCCAAAACGATCCGATCTTTTCGTAGCTATCTGCCTGTGAAATTGAGCTTTTATTTTCTGCCATACTGTTTTCTCTCTTTTCGAGTCATATCCCTCAAAAGATTGACCCATGGCCGAGTAAACATTCTCTCCCGGTGTATGTCCCTTTTCGGCAAAACGGATACGTGGATGATGGAGAAGTGTTTGTCTGATCTCATCCACCCTTACTTGATGTTTGCCTTCCAACTTATCCTGGATAGCAATGGGTATAACGATTTTGTCAATCTTCATGGAAATCATTATAGCAAACTGTTAACTCATGTGCTTACAAACCCACTCGTATCCACTGCTTCGCTGCCAGACACCTTGCCCTTAAACTGGCTCATGTACAGCTTGTAGTAAAAGCCTTTGGCGGCCATCAATTCATCGTGGGGGGCAAACTCCACAATCTCGCCGCCGTTGACGACCATGATGTTGTGCGCCGGACGAAGGGTGCTTAAACGATGGGCAATAACAAAGCTGGTACGCTCTTCCATCAGCCGCTGCAACCCTTGCTGAATTAATTTTTCGGTGCGGGTGTCTACATTGCTCGTGGCTTCGTCCAAAATAAGTATTTTAGGATTGGCGACCATGGCGCGGGCAATGGTGATCATCTGCCGTTGTCCCTGGCTCAGGTTGGCCCCGCGCTCAGTCATCATGGTGTCGTACCCCTGGGGTAGATTGACGATGAATTCATGGGCGTTGGCTTGTTTGGCGGCCGCAATACACTCATCTTCCGTGGCTCCTGCCCGCGCATATTGCAAATTGTTCATGACGGTATCGGAAAAGAGGAATGCTTCTTGCAGCACCATGCCTACCTCCTGCCGTAAACTTGCTTGAGACAACTTCGCTAAATCTTGCCCATCAATCAAAATTGTGCCGCTGTCAATATCGTAGTAGCGGGTGAGGATGTTCATGATGGTGCTTTTGCCCGCTCCTGTGGGACCGCAAATGCCAATCATCTGCCCTGGCTTGGCTTCAAAACTGTTGTGACGCAAAATTTTACGGCCGGGTACATAGCTGAAGTCTACATCTTTGAATTCAATACGGCCGCCTTTGAACTCAAAATCATAGGCATCGGCCGCATCCTTCACAGTCGGCGTCTCATCCAAAATAGCAAAGACCCGCCGTCCTCCCGCCACCGCATTCAGGGAGGTTGCTGTCAGATTGGCAATTTCTGATAAAGGGGAAGCCAGCAGGGCTGCGTAACCGGTAAAGGCGATGACTGTCCCTAATGTTGCCTCGCCGGCCAACACTAGAAAACCACCCACCACTAATACGATGACAATCATCAACATCGTTAATGATTGGGTGAGGGGGAATTGCAGCAGGGAGGTGAAAAATGCGCTGGCAGCCACATCATAGACGCCGGCCGCTAATTCTTCATTGCTAATGCTGGCCCATTCTTGCTGCCGGTTGCTGATGATGACTTTATTCCCGGCAATTGTCTCTTCCTGGAAGCCGCTAAGTTCGCCTAATTCTTCTTGTAATTTGGCAAAAGCTGGAGTGGCGATGCGTTGGATGACGGCCGTTAAAATCAACATCAACGGAACCACCAATAATGCAGCTCCCATCAATCGCCAATCAATCAGCAGCATCACCAGCAAAAATCAATATAATTTGAATCAGCGCCCGAATGATTTGAGCGACAGCGCTTTCATAGAAGAGGGCGACTGTTTCTAAATCATTTGTGACCCGGCTCATCAATTCTCCGACTGGTTGGCGGTCAAAAAAGTTGAGCGATAAGGTTTGCAAGTGGGCAAATAAAGATGTTTGCAGATTGTATAAACCCCAGGTAGCTAGGCTGGAAAAAACACGCTCGGCAACAAGGCTCAATAATAAGAACAGGACGCCCATTACCACAGCTATCCCCACCCATTGCAGCAGGTCATTTACGGCCCCATTGGGGTCGCTGGCTACATTGATGGCTTGCCCAGTAAGCGTTGGTATGGCAATCAGGCAGATGACGCTGAGGACGCGCACAACCATAGCGATGCCGAATTTACCCCGATTCTTCTGGCTAATCATATACCCTAACAGACGTTTTATAATTAGCCCGGTATCATCCTTCTTTTGTACTGCTTTGGCTTCTGACAAGTCTAGGTCGCGCCATTTGTTACCCAGTAGGGAATGTTTTCTTTTCTTCGTTTCGCTCATGGGGACACCTCCAGGCCGGCCGTAATGCCGCCGCCTAGTTGGGATTCGTAGATTTCCTGGTAAAGGGGGCTGGTTTGCATCAGCTCTTCATGGGTTCCGACTGCGGTAATTTCCCCATGTTCCAGCAGGACGATCTTATCTAGGTATTATGACGGTGCTGATGCGCTGGGCGACGTAGAGTGTGGTTAAGTGGGGTGCAAATTCAGGGATAGCCTCTTGCACTCGGCTTTCTGTAGCTACGTCCAGGGCGCTGGTGCTGTCATCCAGAATCAGGATTTTGGGCTGGGTGGCAATGGTGCGGCTCATCGAAAGACGCTGCCGCTGACCGCCGGAGAAGTTATAGCCGCGACGAGAGACGGGCGCTTCCCATTTTTGGGGCAGATTGTTGATGAAGCCGTAAGCGTCGGCCGCTTTGGCCGCTTCCCACATGATGCGGTCTTCTGTATCGGGACGGCCGAATTTGAGGTTAAAGCGTATGTCTCCCTGAAAGAGAACGGCTTCTTGCAAGGCAATGCCCACTATTTGGCGTAAATCTTCTTGAGCGATGTCGCGCACGTCTGTGCCGCTGATGGTGATACGGCCGTCAGTCACATCATAAAAACGAGGAATCAGGTTGACCAGGGCAGTTTTGCCGGCCCCGGTAGCGCCTAAAAAGCCGACTCGTTCCCCCGGTTCAATGGTTAGATTGATGTTTTTCAGGGCGGGCGGGTCCAGTTCCCCATCCGGCCGTCTAAAAGCGAAGGAGACATCTTCAAAGATGATACGGCCGTTTGCTTTTTCTGGGTTCAGGGGTACGGCCGTTTCTTTATCCAACACGGCTGGCTCGGCATCAATCACCTCAAAAATACGCCCGGCTGAAGTATCACCACGCAGCATAAAGGGAATGACAATGGCCAACATTGCCAGGGGCATGACCACCAGATTGAGATATTGCATAAAAGTGATCAACTCGCCAATATTCAAACCTGTCTGGTTTAGTACCTGTGTGCCCCCAATGCCAATGGTTATCGCTATCGAAATTTGAGAAATGCCGGTTAGCAGCGGTGACAGCATCGCCACCCGAAAGGCGGCCGCATAAGCCGGTTTTCGCATCGCATCAGCCCGCTGATCAAACCGCTTAACTTCTAAATTCTCACGCACAAATGCTTTAACCACGCGCACACCGGACAGATTTTCTTGCAAGGTGTTGTTCACATCATCCAGCCGTTTTTGACGTTGGTCATACGCCTTAAACACCTGCGGCACAATGAAGACCATCAAGCCCAACACTACCACCGAAACGACAAGTAAAATCCAGGCCAGACTAGGCGTGAAAATGAACGCCAAAATAAAAGCCATCAACACCATGAAAGGGGCATACAACAGCAAAATGATCATATAGGTGATCGCATTTTGGACATTGTTAATATCGGCATTCAAACGCACCAGCAGGTTGCCGGTGCGAAACTGATCAAAATTGGCGAAGGAAAAGGTCTGGATGGCGTTATACACATACACGCGCAAAATGTAAGCTGTGCCTTGTGAGAAGAAAACGGCCAGACCGGCCGTGCCTGCCAGCGTCACGCCAGCGATGACGGTTAGAATGATCATATTGAAGCCGGTATTGAGAATCATGTCTGCATCCTCGGCAACGATACCGTCATTGATCAACTTTTGATTCAAAGTGGCAATACCAATCATGCTGGAAGCTGAAATGAGCAGTAATACCTGAGACAAAATGAGACGGCCGCGAAAATGTTTGTGAATGACAAACAGACGACGTAATGATTTTAGCATGGGGCCTCCTTGGAAATAGTGGCTGGTGGTTGGTGGATTGTACAAACTACCAACCACCAGCCACATTTTATATTATTTCACGATGAATAACTATACTTGAAATGAGCGGCATCGGGTAGGATTGCCCCCGGCAATTCCCATGATGTTGTAGGGGCAGGACGGCGCGGTATGACCTTGACCGTAACAAAAAACCTTTTCTCGCGCCGTCTTGTCCCTGGGGTTGGCCGTGTTCGGGGCGAGACAAACGGGAGACAAGGCATTGGTGAATGGCCAAGGTTTTACCCGCCTGTCTCGCCTCTACGATAATGCAGGATAATTGACGATAATTTTGTGATTGCAGATGTCGAATTGCCCAAAATTGTTTACAATAAGGTTGCCGATCAATAACGT
>JAAEOP010000222.1 GCA_024223125.1 Chloroflexota bacterium | reverse complement strand
TGCGGCGGCGACAGATGGCAAAACCCAACTGCGCTATCTGATTGGGTCAGACGCTGAACAAACCTACGCCATGCGCCAGCAGGTTGGCGACGATGCTTTTATTGCCGGCATGAAACAGCGTTTTTCAATATAACACTTTAGGAGAACATTATGAGCAACAAATGGACATTGCAAGACATCCCCAATCTGGCAGGCAAAGTCATCATTGTTACCGGGGCAAACAGCGGACTAGGGCTAGAATCAACCAAAGCATTTGCCGCAAAAGGCGCGACTGTTGTCATGGCGTGCCGCAATATGAGCAAAGCGGAAAAAGCAAAAGCGGAGGTTTTGGCAGGAAACCCAACCGCCAAACTGGACCTGATGCCGTTGGACAATGGCAGTCTTAAATCGGTGCGCTCTTTTGCCGACGCATTCAAAACGAAATACGGCCGTCTTGACCTTTTACTCAATAACGCGGGTGTGATGGCCATTCCGCGCACACTTACGGAAGACGGCTTCGAGATGCAGTTAGGCGTCAACCATCTCGCCCACTTTGCCCTGACCGGCTTGCTGCTTGATGTTATTATCAACACACCCGGCGCGCGCATTCACAATACCTCCAGCAGCGTCGCGTTTAACGGCCGTATCAATTTTGACGATCTGATGAGTAAAGAAAGCTATGGTCGCTGGAGCGCATACGGCCAAAGTAAGCTGGCCAACGCTGTGTTTGCCACGGAGCTAAACAGGCGGCTCAAATCGGCAGGCCACGACACGATTGCCAATTCATCACATCCTGGGCTTGTGATGACCAATCTACAGACCAACAGCCTTGAACAATCAGGAGCCCCGCTGGCTGAACGGATTCTGTATGGCATTTTTGGCAATTTGATGGCGCAGGATGTGGGCATGGGCGTTTTGCCACAGCTTTACGCCTCGGTCGCGCCAGGGGCGAAGGGGGGCGTTTTCTACGGGCCAAAGACGATGCGCATGCGGGGCTATCCTGCGGAACAGAAGTGTAATGCTGCGTTGGATGACGCCGCCATTCTCAAGCGATTTTGGGAAGCGTCTGAACAATTGACTGGCGTACATTACTTGTAGGA
>JAAEOP010000221.1 GCA_024223125.1 Chloroflexota bacterium | reverse complement strand
GTATTATCGAACAACCGTATCATGGGGCTTATAACGGGAGCGATAGTGACGGCCGTTATTCAGTCCAGTTCGGACACCACAGTGATGCTGGTCGGTTTTGTAACCGCCGGTTTAATGTCGCTTTCTCAAACCATCGGCGTAATTTTAGGCGCGGATATTGGCACAACCATCACGGCCCAGATTGTGGCATTTAAGGTGACCAAGTATGCCTTGCTGTTGATGGCCATCGGCTTTGGAATGCTTTTTATATCAAAAAAAGAAAAAATCCAGCAATACGGCTATATGGTCATGGGATTGGGAATGCTCTTTTTTGGCATGGGCGTGATGAAGGATGCCATGGAACCCCTTAGAACTTATCAGCCGTTTATTGATTTAATGGCCAATATGTCCAACCCGATATTGGGAATTTTGGTAGCGGCCGTTTTTACGGCCTTGGTTCAATCCAGTTCCGCATCAATGGGAGTGGTGATCGTACTGGCGATGCAGGGTTTGATTACTCTCGAAGCAGGAATCTCCCTGGCACTTGGTGCCAATATCGGAACGTGTGTGACGGCAGGTTTGGCCTCGCTCGGAAAACCGCGCGAGGCGGTCCGGGTAGCGGTGTGTCATGTGCTATTCAAGATAATAGGAGTGCTGATAATGTTACCTCTTATTGGGCCGTTTGCAAAGTTCGTCGTTTCCATCTCCCCCTCCCCGGCCGAAGGACTGACCGGCCTGCAGGCCGCCGCCGCAGTGCTCCCGCGCCAGGTGGCCAATGCTCACACATTGTTCAATATAGGGATCGGGATTCTTTTTCTTCCATTTGTCACTTATTTTGCCCGATTCGTTTTCTGGTTGGTGCCGGATAAACCCATGCCGGAGGTTTATGAAATCAAGCCAAAATATATAAACGACATGCTGCTTCATACACCCAGCCTGGCCCTGGATGCCGCCCGGCATGAAACTAAACGGATGGGCAAAAGGGTGGACCTGATGAACATTGCCATGATGCCGGCCGTATTGAGCGGCAACAAGGAATCGCTGCTGGCAGTGCGGGAAATGTATGAGGAGGTCGAGATCTTACACAAACATCTTGTCACATATCTGGCAAACGTC
>JAAEOP010000220.1 GCA_024223125.1 Chloroflexota bacterium | reverse complement strand
TATAGGATGTTTTAACTCCGGCGGCCGTGACACCGTTTATATTTTTGACCGCTGCCGCAAGGGCACCGATCATTCGGTCTCGCAGCCCCAAGTGCTTGTTGCAACCTTTCTTCGTCTTCAATAGCCATCACTTTCATAATGTCTGTCGGGGGGCGACGCTGCTTCAATAAGCCTACCATAATTTTCATCGGACGGGCAACATGCTTGAAGAACATTTTATAGCCTTCACATAAATAATTCAGCCCGGGTTCCCCATTTGGAGTGGTGAGGAACCGATTCTTCGGACACCCCCCATGGCAAGCGAAACGGACTTCACACTCCCGGCAGTAGCGGGGAAGGGATGCCTGTTTATTTACTCCAAACCGGCGCTGTTTTTCTGAGGCAACCAACTTCGGCAACGCGTCTTTATCGATGTTGCCCAGGAAATAATCCGGCTCGACGAAATGATCACAACTGAATAAATCGCCATTGTGCTCCATTACCAGTGCATGGCCACACGTGGGCGCAAAAATACACAAACCACCCGGTTGCCCCAGCCAAGCTCCCAGGGTCACATCAAACATCTGCACGAAAACCGCTCCAACATCATGCCGCACCCATTCTTCAAATATCGTGGTCAAAAAGCGGCCGTAACTTTTTGAGTTCACGGTGCGGTTCGTAACTTGGGAGCCGGTTTGGGTGTATACCGGTTGATCTCCTCCGTCTCTTTCGTTCCATCCGGTGTTTGCCAGGGGTAAATTCTGTGTTGTTATCCTTTCGATAATGGGGATGAACTGAATGAACTGCGTTTTCAATTCATCTCGAAAAAAACGATACACTTCGAGAGGGTGGTTTTGATTGGCCGCATGGACTGTGCAGAGAACATTGTATTTCACCCCGAATTCTTTCAATAATTCCCAACCCTCCATCACCTTGTCAAAAGAACCGCCCCCTCCTTTATTGACCCTGTACGCATCATGAAGTTTGCGCGGCCCATCAACACTGAGGCCGATAAGAAAATCATATTTCTTAAAAAACCTGCACCAATCCGCATCCAG
>JAAEOP010000219.1 GCA_024223125.1 Chloroflexota bacterium | reverse complement strand
TGTGCGGCCATGCGCCGCGCAGTGTATGAAACGATTGGCCCGTTGGACGAGCGGTTCGGGCGCGGCATGTTTGAAGATGATGACTACGCTCACCGGCTGCGTGCGGCCGGCCTGAAGCTGTTGTGCGTGGAGGATGTTTTCGTCCATCACTGGGGAAACGCCAGTTTCACGAAGCTGGCAGACCCTGTTTATCAACAAATTTTTGAAGAAAACAAACGCAAATTTGAAACCAAGTGGGGAATCGAGTGGGAGCCGCACCGCTACCGCCAAACATAAGCTTACTTCTCGCTCACACCCGTCATCCCTGTTCATGCCTTTGAAACGCATTCATTTTATCTTTTTCCTTACCCTCATTGCTGTTTTCATTCTTCCTTCGCTTTCTACGCTTCAAGCCCAACCCAGCCTGTCGCACAGACAACTAGATCAAGCTCGGCGGGCATGGATTTATGTCCCCCCCGGGTTTGCCATCCGCGTTTGGGCAAACGAGCCAGGCATTACGGCTATGACGTTCGACGATGAAGGGCGCATGTTTGCAAGCACCATTTTCGGGGGTCAAATTTTGATTCTCGACGACGCCGACTACAACGGAACGGCCGAAATCCGCACAGTATTTGCCGGAGGATTGGATACCCCGCTGGGGCTGATTTTTGCCGGGGAGAAACTCTTTGTAACCGCGCGCCACCAAATTTTCGCGCTGCAAGACACAAACCACGACGATCAAGCGGATTCTGTGGAATCCGTCGTTGAAGGGCTGCCCGTAGGAAACCCCGGAACAACCCAATCAATTCACCAGACAAACGGCATTGTGCTCGGCCCAGACGGGCTGCTGTATGTGAGTCAGGGAGCGGTAGGGAATGCCGAAGAATTAACACAGCCATGGGAAGGGACAGTGTTCACCGTAGACCCGACCACTTATCAGCAATCACTCTTTGCCGAAGGGTTCCGCAATCCCTATGCGCTTGTATTTGACGCCCACGGCCACCTACTTGTGACCGATAACGGGGCCGATCATTTGGATGAGTACGAGTTAGAAGATGCCCCC
>JAAEOP010000218.1 GCA_024223125.1 Chloroflexota bacterium | reverse complement strand
GTGTTCGAACACGAGATGATGATTTGGATAGACAGTGTCTGCTTGTTATCGCCCGACCGCGCACTGTCGCTGGCGGTTTCCACATAACGGAGGGCGGATTGTCTGGTCAAATTAATTTGATGGGAGCGGTTTTCTCACCTAACACGGCTAAAGGTGTCGCTTTTCCGGTTGAGTTGCAATGGCAAGCAGCAGTTCCACTGAACGAAAACTATCACGTCTTTATTCACTTATTAGACAACAACGGCCAGGTTGTCACTCAAGCCGATGGTCAGCCGGCCCAATGGAGTCGCCCTACATCTACGTGGATAGTTGGAGAAACTGTAATTGACCGGCACGGCTTATGGATTCCACCTGATATTACTCCAGGAGAATACGAATTATCGATTGGATTATACCTACCTGTAGACGGTCGGCGCTTGGATTTGGCGAGAGGCGAGGAATCAGTAAAATTTATAGTGACTGTTTATTGATGAACATGCAATGGATTCGACAAATCGTATCCTCTTCAAATTTGCAGGTAGCGTAGGGGCGAGGCAAGTCGGATTAAAGATCTCAACGCAAACAAACCATGCTCCGACTTGCCTCGCCCTTACTTTTGGAGGGGATTCGACAAATTCCCCGTTGTAACGTATACGGATGGAGATTCATCAGGTTTGCCAAACTTAGACATCGATCTGTTAAATAAGCAGTTTGAGCATACATCAACGGTAGAGATTTTACAGTGGGCCTGGAAAAGTTTTGGTCCTAAGGCAGCGGCCAGTTCTTCATTTCAAACCCAGAGCGTGCCGCTACTGCATTTAATCTCACAAATTTGTCCCGATATGCCCCTGATTTTCCTCGACACGGGCTTTCATTTCTCAGAAACTCTCTCCTTTCGAGACGAGTTGCAAGCACGGTTTAATCTGAATCTGATTATTGCCCGTCCTACCATTGAAAAAAGCGAATTAATTGCTCAATACGGC
>JAAEOP010000217.1 GCA_024223125.1 Chloroflexota bacterium | reverse complement strand
GGTCGAATCATACGTGATCAATCCATCATTAGCTGCTTTCCAATCACGCTCCGAAAGATGTTCCATCGCGGTGGCCGCTGCCCAAGAAGATACTATCGACAGCGTTATTGCGAGTACGCATTGCTTCCAAGTGTTCATTTAAGGGCGCGCTCCCTGGTTGTTGGGCCTATGTAAGGGAGATTTCCGTAGCAACGTGGTGGTTGATTCATCCCCGTGTTTGAGATAATAGGCAAGAACCTTGCCACATGTTAATGATCACCCATATGGATCCATTCCATGTTCACCGTAATGGAGCCACCCTGTGATCGCCATAATGGAGCCACCAGATGTTCACCCTAATGGGTCCACTTAAAGGCTGATTTCTCCTCAAACTTCCGTTTAATTTTGCGTATCTTGGGCGCTTTTGCGTCTGGAGATACCAACAATGACAAACCGGAGGTTTGAAATGCATCAAATCCGACAAGTGCTCGTTCGTATGAGAATGGGTGAATCCAACCGCGCCGTTGCCAAAGCTGGGCTGATGGGCCGCGTTAAGGCTGCACAGTTACGTGGATTGGCAACAAAACAGGGGTGGCTTGATCTTCAGCATCCATTACCTGATGACACAACGCTGGCAGCACATTTCACAGCTCGGCCTCAGACTGTTTCCACAGCATCTTTGATTGCGCCCTACCATGAGCAGGTAAAAACCTGGATGGAGAACGGGGTGCAGGGAACCACGATCCATCAGGCTCTAGTCAACAAGTATGGCTTTACCGGCAGTTACTCTTCCCTGCGCCGGTATCTAAAGAAACTGGTAGCAGCTAATCCAGTTGTCACGACAGTTATAGAGTTTGCTCCTGGAGATGCGGCGCAAGTGGATTTCGGCGCTGGCCCCAGGATGATTGACATCCATACGGGTGAACTGAAGAAGACCTGGATCTTTGTGATGACTCTGGCCTGGAGTCGGCATATGTATGCTGAGTTTATCTGGGATCAAAGTGTATCCACCTGGTTGGCCTGCCATCGCCGGGCATTCCAGTGGTTTAATGGTTTGCCTGCGCGAATCATCATCGATAACCCAAAGTGCGCTATCACCAAGGCCTGTTATCACGACCCTCAAGTGCAACGCGCCTACGGGGACTGTGCGGAAGGTTATGGTTTTCTCATCGCCCCCTGTCCAGTCCGGGACCCACAGAAAAAAGGTCGGGTGGAATCCAACGTCAAATATATCAAGAATGCTTTTGTACCATTGCGTGAATTTCGCACCTTGGGTGATGCCAACGACCAGTTGAAACAGTGGCTTATGGAGGTTGCCGGTAACCGAATCCATGGCACCACGCGGGTTCAGCCATTACGGCGTTTTGTTGAAACAGAACAACATTTACTGAAGGCCCTACCGGATGTACCGCCTGAACTGGCAGTATGGGCCAAAGTCAAAGTGCACGGTGATTGCCATGTACAATTTGAACAGTGCCGCTACTCGGTGCCATACCCCCTGGTTCATCAATCTCTCTGGCTCAGGGCCAGTGATACCTCGGTACGGGTCTACAAAGACCATGAACTCAAAGCGATCCATCCTCGATTGCAACACCCAGGCGGACGATCAACGTTGGATGAACATCTGCCACCAAATGCTCTGGCATACAAGATGCGGGATCCGCAATGGTGTCTTAGCCAGGCTGGAGAGATAGGCGAGCACTGTGACCACCTGATTAAGTGCCTGTTTAACCACAAAGTTCTGGATAACCTACGGGCTGCCCAAGGCATAGTTGGTTTTAGAAAACGTTATGGCAAAGACCGAGTTAATGCTGCCTGTCGCCGGGCGCTGGCCTTCAATAATGTGCGTTATAGCGCAGTAAAACAAATCCTCGAAAAAGGTCTGGATCAACAATCCTATTCAGAATCCAGCTTCGACACCCTGGCAGACAGCTATACCGGTAGCGGCCGATTCAGCCGTGACACCGGCAGCCTGCTTAAACACTGATTGCAAACTCTAACCATCAAAAAAGGATAACAACCATGATAAATCCGATACCGGAATTAACACCTTTGCTGAAACAACTTCGTCTGTCTGGCATGACAGAAAGCCTGGCCAACCGTAATCGTGAAGCCATTGAACATCAGCTTTCATATCCGGAATTCCTGGCGCTCTTAGTCCAGGATGAAGTCGCCCGTCGTGAGCAAAAGAAATATGCCATGCGGATAAGACGAGCTGGGTTCAGAATCAACAAAACGCTGGAAAGCTTCGATCTGGACTTCAATCCCAATCTCAACCGGGCTCAGCTTACGGAGCTGGCCAGCTGTAGTTTCATTGAAGAAAAAGTAGCTGTACTGATCGCTGGTCCTTGCGGCACCGGCAAAAGTCATTTGGCTCAAGCACTGGGCCATTGCGCGGCGCAAAAAGGCTATGATGTCTTGTACCATACCCAGGCCAAGCTACTCGGAAATCTGCACGCAGCCCGTGCCACCGATACCTTTCAGCGAAGGTTCCAGGCACTGGTGAAAGTGCCGTTACTCATCATTGATGATTTTGGACTGAAACCACTAAAATCACCGCATGATGAAGATCTGCATGACCTGATTGATGAACGGTATGAACGTGGAGCAACCATCATTACCAGTAATCTGGATTTCGGTGAATGGGGTGATGCCTTCCCCAATAAATTACTTGGTGCTGCCACTCTGGATCGCCTTCGTCACAATGCTTATCGTCTGGTTCTGGACGGCGAAAGTTACCGCACGCCCAGACCCTACCAGGATGAGATAAAAAAGACAGTTGAAAATGGGAGTAAAACAGGGTAAAAATTCACCCAGTTTGAGGAGCTAAATCATACCTTGAAAGTGGCTCCATTAGGTGAACATGGGTGGCTCCATTAGGGTGCACATTGACACCTAGTCCTTATCTTCTTGAATGGCTAGAGAAGCGCTCGTCTTTACAAGATAAAAAAGCAATTGCTATTGGTTGTGGAGTTGGTGATGATGCTGAGGTTATGAGTATTGCCGGTTATGAGGTAACCGCCTTTGATATCGCTCCTGAGGCCATAAGACTTTGCAAAAGCCGTT
>JAAEOP010000216.1 GCA_024223125.1 Chloroflexota bacterium | reverse complement strand
GCACCAAAGATATGACCCATGTTCTGGCCTGTTCCTCCCACTGGCCTACGGAGGGTGCAAAAGGAATGACGTTTCCGGGCCTGTTTGCCGAATATGCCAAAGGCTATCAGGCGTATTACAACTACAGCTCCCAAGAACTACGACAAATGCTGGCAGCCGTATCAGCCCTGTGTTACCGCAACGGGCTGGAGAACCCTCTGGCCCATTTCGGCAAAGGGAGTCCTCCGGATAGGCTGGGCCTGACCACCGCCGAAGCAATCTTAAATCTCCCCGATGAAGGTAAAGGCAGCAACCCGATGATTGCACCCCCTTTGAGGCTGCATGACTGCTCACTGGTTACCGACGGTGCGGCTGCTCTGGTAATCGCGCCTACAGATGAAGCCGGTTCCATTACCAAAAAGGTTGTTGAAATCGTCGGCATCGGCCAAACCACGGAAAGGCTGGCGGAAAGCGTCAGACCCAATATGCATGAACTCACAGCGGGTAAACTGGCGATAAACAAATCATTTGATGAGGCCGGCATCACCATAGAAGACGTCGACTTTGCCGAAGTTCATGATTGTTTCACCATCAACCAGATCCTCAGTGTTGAAGCCCTTGGCCTGTCCAAAGACGGTCTGGGTGGATGGGATTTTATTGAAGGAAAGTATACGCCCGGTGATGACTGCCCCATCAACCTTTCCGGAGGTCTGAAGTCCAAAGGTCATCCAGTAGGTGCCACTGGTGTTTCCATGCATGCACTGGCATATAAACAACTGGTGGGTGAGCCGATAGGTGCAAAACCTCAAAAGGGACACCCTGAAATCGGGGTCGTATTCAACGTCGGCGGTTCGGCTGTTACCAATTGCGCCACAACGCTTAAAAGAATAAAATAGACCTTGTTCAGTCAAACAAGAATGACAAATTCGTGAAACCAAGCAGAAACATTTGAAAAATTGTAAATTATATTCCAGTTCAAGGTCTCGGTGTGCTGACCACAGCCTGGCCATCGATCACCACAGTTCCCTCCTGATTGGTACAGTATGTTTTTAGCCGAACATGCTTTTTTTCCGTCAGGAGTTCGGTCACCTCAGCAGTTGTAGTAATTGTGTCACCGATCTTCACCGGTGCCAGGAAATTCACTTCCTGACTGACATAAATCGACCCCGGCCCCGGCAGCATGGTACCGATAATGGTAGATATAAAACTGGCAGTCAGCATGCCATGGGCGACACGGGTTTCAAAAAAAGTTTTTCCGGCATACTCTTCATCCACGTGGGCCGGATTGAAATCGCCCGTTATCCCGGCAAAAAGGTAAACATCCGATTCGCTGATTGTTTTTGAAAATTGGGCACTCTGACCGACTCGAAGCTC
>JAAEOP010000215.1 GCA_024223125.1 Chloroflexota bacterium | reverse complement strand
TGGGAATTTAATAACTTGTGCATTTAGCCAGGGTGTTATTTGGTTATTGGCCGTAGCCTGAGCTTGTCGAAGGCGATTTTGGCTTCGACAGGCTCAGCCAACGATTTCAAATGCACAAGTTATTTAGAACTCATTCCTTATTTGGTTCCGGCTCGTCCGGGTTAGGGATAAGCCCAGACTGACGGATATTTTTGCCAAATTCCAACGTTACAAAAAATGTGCTATAATTGTATTATGAGTAGTTCTCCTGTCTTCGATTTGGTGATGGCCCGTACGGGCCGGATATCGCCGCGAATTTGACGCTTTGGCGTCGTAACTTGGGGAACTGCTCATATTTTTATTAGGCCCCCTACCCCGTCAAAATACTACTCTGCCGCACGTTGTTTTAATTCGTATAGCTTGTTCAGGGCCTCCAGCGGCGACATCGAGTCGACATCGATGGCCTGAATTTCGTCAATCAGGGGGTGGGCTTCCGGGGTCATGAAAGACATCTGCACCCCGGCAAAGGTTTGACGGGTTTTTTCCTGACGATCACGAAAATCGGCGTTGCCTTCCAGTTCTTCCAGAATTTCGTTGGCCCGGTCGGTGACAGCTTTGGGAACCCCGGCAATTTGAGCCACATGAATGCCGTAAGAACGGTCGGCGCCACCAGGCACGATCTTGTGCAGAAAAATAACGCGGCTGCCCTCCTCGGCTACAGCT
>JAAEOP010000214.1 GCA_024223125.1 Chloroflexota bacterium | reverse complement strand
AGTCTACCGGTTTGTTTTCCATATATTCGGGCATCAGATACAGGGCTCGCCCGGTGAATCCTAGCCCATTGAGTATCATCGCCAAGGTGGCTTCGCCACAACTAACATTCCGGTTTGAAGGAGTAGGGAGTGAGTGGTCAATAATATTCACTAAATCTATCTCACGGCATATTCCAGCCACAATGCCTAAATGGTCTATCCGTTTTATCTCGTATTCGTATGCTTGTATATCCATGCTTTCCAGGATACTTCAAAATTATTTTTCTCCCCATTTTCTGCAGCGGAATCAGAGATATAAAGTTTCGTGGCTAAAATTGGCGTAGACATAGACCAATTATACAACGGGCCTTAATGCGGCTAACATGCGCTCTAACCTGAAGTCGGCCGCAGGGCGCTCATCGATCATTGTCTTAACAAAGCCAGGCTTGTCGCCCTCCCTACTAACTCAGGCACATTCATATCCGTCAACAATGTAGAAACACTGTTATCCATTAAATTAAAGAAGCCAGATGGAGCAATGCCCACCCAAAAAATAAACAGGAGAAAGATAGCCATGACAAACAAATCACGAGAATTAATATCCCGCAGCTTATTATTGGCTTCTACAGTTACCGGCCCCAGGAAAACTCGTTGGAACATCCATAGCAGGTACACGGCCGCTAAAATCACACCTAAAACTGCAAACGCCGTATAAATCCAGGGAGGCGTCAACGTAGGCGCGCCCATTGAACCCAACAAGATCGTAAATTCGCCCACAAAGCCATTCAAACCGGGCAGACCCATACTAGACAGTACCACAATCAACGTCAAAATTGAGAAGACGGGCATCACCTTCCAGATACCGCCATACTCCTTCATCTCCCGCGTGTGTCGCTGCTCATACAAAATGCCGACAATGAAAAACAAAGCGCCGGAACTAATACCATGATTAAACCCCTGGAGAATACCGCCCTGAATGCCAGCCTCAGTTAGCGAAAATATACCCAAAATGACAAAACCCAGATGGCTGATAGAGGAGTAAGCCACCAACTTCTTTACATCCTTCTGAGCAAAAGCCACAATCGCCCCATAAATAATGCCGATAATGGCCAGTACCGCAATCGCTGGCGCATAATCGGCCGACGCCTGCGGAAACAACGGCAGATTAAAGCGAATCATGCCATATGTACCCATCTTTAGCAGAATACCGGCCAGAATGACGGAACCGGCCGTGGGCGCTTCTGTATGAGCGTCAGGAAGCCAGGAATGGAAAGGGAAGATCGGCACCTTAATGGCAAAGGCAATAAAGAAACCGATAAACAGGATATTTTGCCAATCGCCAAATAGTTCCCGGTGGGCAATTAAATCTGGCACGGCAAATGTTTGCGCCTGAATACCCATAAACAGGATTGCCAACAGCATCAGCAGCGACCCGGCCATGGTATATAGGAAGAATTTGATAGCTGCGTAAACGCGACGGCCGCCGCCCCAAATACCAATCAAGAAATACATCGGTATCAGCGTAAATTCCCAGAAGATGTAAAACAGGAACATATCCTGGGCCAGGAAGACGCCCATCATACCCACTTGCAGCAGCAGCATAAACACGTAGTATTGCTTCACCTGGGTCTGAATCGCACTCCAGGAAGAGATGATAGCCAGCAGCGAGATGATAGTTGTCAACAGCACCATCAAAATGCTGATGCCATCTATACCCATGTAATAAGAGATGTTCCACGAGGGAATCCAGGGCACATGATCCACAAGCTGCAAACCAGCCTGATTGGAATCGTAACTAAGCAAGACGACAACTGACAAGATTAACGTTACGGCCGAAGTCACAATCGCCGTCCACCTGATATTGTCATCGCTGGCGTTGTGCCATACAAATAAAATCAATACCCCCACCAGGGGGAAGAAAGTAAGTAATGTTAGTAAACCAGTGAATTCGCTTTCCATTGCTTCTCCAAAATAATGCGTAAGACAAGTCGCTGACTTGTACAGACAAAACAGCGTTTTGTCCTACTTTCCTATCCCACAATGTAAGGCCATAAGAAATAAATTAACAAAGCTACCGCGCCCAAAAAGACACTAAGCGCATACGTCCGAGCATACCCCGTTTGTGAGACGCGGATACCATCCGCCAACCATTTTGTGGCGCTGCCCAGCCCATTAACCAAACCGTCCACACCTTCTTTATCCAAAATGTCAATCAAATTGGCAAACCAAAGGAAGGTATCTCGGATAATGTTGTTGTGAATAAAATCGTGCCAGAAACGCCATTCAAATTTGAAACCCAACCAGGCGGCAAAACGGTTAAACCAGGGAATGAACAGGTTCATATACAAACTGTTCAGCGGCAAACGGCCGCAGAAAGTCCACAAGCCCGGAATCTTCTCCGTCGGGTCGGGGTCGGAGGCCGATTGGGGTTTGTCCCGGTACAGGTAAAATGCGGCCCCCAAAGAAACCAACGCTAAGACCAAGGATATACCAGCAACCTGTGTCACTAAAGACGTAGGCGTATGCGGCAACAATTCCTCGTCTAACACCCCTTCTTCAGCTAATTCAATAACATCAATCGCCTCTTCCAACCAATGTTCCAACGTGAGTCCCGCTTCAAAAGGGAGAACATCATTCCCCGTAATGAGGGGGAAGTTAAAAAAGCCAGCCACAATGCCAAAGAAGGCCAGGATGATTAACGGCACAGTCATGAGGCGGGAACTTTCATGAGCATGTTCGGCCGCGTCATGCCGCGGTTTGCCCCAAAAAACCATCCGTAATTGGCGACCCATATAAAAAGCAGTACACATGGCCGCCAAAGACAACATGATATAAACAACCAGAAAAATTGAATAGTGTCCCTGGTTGGCGTTGGCATGAGCCAATATTTCATCTTTCGACCAAAATCCAGCAAAGGGGAAAATACCAGCAAGAGCCAGCGCCCCAATCAAATATGTCCAGAATGTGGCCGGCATTTTATGACGCAAACCACCCATAAAGCGCATATCCTGCGGGTCAAACGTATCGTCGTGGTTGTCGTCCCCATGAGCAACTTCATGATGTCCATGTTCCATGCCATGAATGACTGACCCGGCGCCCATAAAGAGCAGCGCTTTGAAAAAGGCATGGGTAATCAGATGGAACATAGCCGCCACATACGCTCCCATACCAGCGGCCGCAATCATAAAACCCAATTGGCTGACAGTAGAGTACGCCAATACTTTTTTAATATCATTTTGAGTAAAGGCAATCAAACCGGCATAGAGCGCCGTCGCCGCCCCCACCAAAGCCACAATATCTGAGGAATTCAATCCGGCAATCAACGTTTCCTGGCTGGCGCGAGCCAGTTCAAACAGCACATTGCTGCGAACAATCAGGTAAATGCCAGAGGTGACCATGGTAGCTGCATGGATAAGGGCCGACGCCGGCGTCGGCCCAGCCATCGCATCTGGTAGCCAGATGTGCAGTACCAATTGGGCTGATTTGCCTGTTGACGCCAGTAAAAACAAGAATGTGATCCAGGTTAAGACCGTGCCTAGCGTTAGTTCCGCGCCAAAAATATGAACCATATGGCCGGATTCAAACATCTCTACTGCGCTGTGGAAAACTGGCTCAAAAGCCACACTGCCAAAAGCCCAAAACGTCATAATGATAGCCAGGATCATGGCTGCATCGCCGATGCGATTAACAATCATCGCTTTGCGGGCGGCATTAGCATTCTCCATTGTGCCATCTTTAGCCAGCCGTTCATGCCAGAAACCGATGAGCAAATAGGAACATAAACCGACCCCTTCCCAACCGACAAACAAAACCAAATAGCTGCTGCCGGAAACGAGAATGAGCATGAAAAACAGGAATAAATTTAAGTATGTGAAAAAGCGAGAGAAATCTTTATCCCCGTGTATGTAACCGATGGAGTAGATGTGGATGATGGAACCGACACCGGTGATAACCAGCATCATCGTCACCGACAGGGTGTCAATCTGCATTTCCCAGGGGACAGAAAATTCGGCCGAGGGAATGATAATCCAATCCCACAAGGGCACAATGACAGTCTGATGATGATTGGCTTGCAATCCTAAATCTAACAAAACAACAACCACAAAGGCGCTTAATGCCATAAAAGTGGCAAACCAACCCGACCATTTTTCCCCGGTCTTGCGATCATAGTCCACAAAGCGGCGCCCAACTAAACCGTTAAACAACACGCCAATAACGGGGAAGATTAAAATGAGGGGGGCGATTCCGAAAATTCCATTCATATTTAACCCTTCAACAAGTTGATCTCGTCTATGTTAATGCTATGTTTTGTGCGAAAGATGGTGACGATTAACGCCAGACCGACTGCTACTTCAGCGGCCGCTACTACAATGACAAAAAAGACCAACACCTGCCCATCCAGGTCGCCTAAATGGCGGGCGAAAGCTACAAACAGCAAATTAGCCGAGTTGAGCATCAACTCAATACTCATAAAGATGATGATGGCATTGCGCCGCATCAAGACGCCGAGGGCGCCAATGGTAAACAATAATGCGCTCAGAGCGACATACCATTCAATCGTAACTGTCATGCGGCACCTCGTTTTTTGCGTAAAGTAAAGATGGCGACGCCAATAATAGCGGCAATCAGTAAAATACCGGTCACTTCAAAAGGAAAGATGTAGGATTCAAACAAGATAAAGCCGAGCGCCTGGGGGCTGGTATCGGGCATAGTAGTCACGGCCGTTCGTCCCCCATCACTACCCAGCAATGTCAACCCAAAAGCCAGCAGCAGCAGCGCCCCTAAAATCCCAGCCACAACCTGATGTACACGTTCAAAACCCTGGACATCACCGGCGCCGCGCAGTTGTTCCGCGCCCAGAAGCATGATGACAAACAAGAACAAAACCATAATTGCCCCGGCATAAACTGTGATCTGCACCATGGCGATAAAGGGGGCGTTCAAGACAATGTAAAAAACGGCAATGGTGATAAAATTTAACACTAACCATAGGGCTGCGTGGACAGCATTACGGCTTGTGACCATCATCACGGCCGCTACCACAGCTACAAGTGCCAAAATCATAAAAATTAGAGGTGTTCCCATAGTTACCTTGTTGTTAGTGGTTGGTGGCTAGTGGTTGGTGGTTAGTACCGGCAACAAGCCACCAGCAACCAACGCCTACTTCGGATTTTCCATATCAGGAATAGAGCGATTAAACAGACCCGGTTCTACTTTTTGCGGGGTGATACGGCCGTTAATCGGCACATCCACAATCAACATATCTTTGGTATAAATCGCGCTGGCCCGATCATAGTAACTTAGCTCATAATTCTGTTCCAACACAATCGCTTCCGTAGGGCAGGCATCTTCACAGTAACCACAAAAGATACAGCGCAGCATATTGATTTCATAAGCGCTGGCATACCGTTCACCGGGTGAATACCGTTCTTCATCACTGTTTTCAGACGCTTCCACAAAAATCGCATTGGCCGGGCAGGCGGCCGCGCACAAAGCGCAGCCAATACATTTTTCCAGGCCATTATCATACCGCTTCAGTTCATGCCGCCCCTTAAAACGATTGCGAACCGGCCGTTTCACCTCAGGATATTGAATGGT
>JAAEOP010000213.1 GCA_024223125.1 Chloroflexota bacterium | reverse complement strand
GCCTGTCAAATTGAGACCCCCTACGTTAGAGTAAGGCAAACATGACGCAATCATTCACCAATCGAGTGGCTCTGGTCACCGGCGGCGCGTCCGGCATTGGTCGGGCTTCGGCGCTGGCCTTTGCTCGGCGCGGGGCCAAGGTGGTTGTCTCTGACTTCAATGAGGATGGGGGTCAAGAGACGGTGCAGATGATTCATGATGACGATGGTGAAGCTTGCTTTGTTCGAGCCGATGTCACCCATCAGGCTGAAGTGTCGGCCCTGATAAATGCTGTGCAAAGCACCTATGGCCGGCTCGATTTTGCCCTGAACAATGCGGGTATTGGGGGTCCCCGCACCAACACCGCAGACTATCCCGACGATCTGTGGCACCGGGTCATTGATGTTAACCTCAACGGAGTTTGGTACTGTATGAAGCATGAAATTCCGCTGATGCTGAGCCAAGGTTATGGCGTGATTGTCAATTTAGCCTCGATTGCCGGCCTTGTGGGGTCGCCCCGCTTGTCGGCCTACGCGGCCAGCAAACATGCCGTGGTGGGCTTG
>JAAEOP010000212.1 GCA_024223125.1 Chloroflexota bacterium | reverse complement strand
GGGTTACGGGGAGGGCAATTAAGCGTGAATCCGGATTGTTTCGATTTTCGGGGACAACCAACGTGCCACAGTCGGCAGCGTACTCGACTTGATCCGCTTCAACTGTATAAACGCAAGGTTCTAAAAACAACTCTCCTGCTTTTGCTCCTTCTGGCACGGTGATGGGAATTGCTTCATTGCCGCCACAGGCTCCCAGAAGTATGAGAGACAGCATGGCGGTGAAAATAAAGATCAATAACTTTCTCATAGATGGCACTTTCATTTTCCTTTCCTTCTTCATGTTCAAACTGATGGTGTGTGAATTTAATTTGATTGATTTCTACCAATCCAGGCTGGCAGCGAGGTCTAGAATGCGATCCCTATCAAGGTAAGTGCCATTGGCCATAATTACCAAACCAAGATTGCGGTCTGGATACAATTGCATGTTGGTTGAAAACCCTGGCCCACCACCGGAATGAGTGAGATAGAAGCTGTTTCCCGCGGGCACAACAGCCCAACCAAGACCTTGAACCATCTCATCAAATGCGGCCGCGTCAGATGTGTTCCCAGGGGCAATATGACTCTCATGGGTCATCATGGCAACCGACTCTTCTGACAAAATGCGTTGACCGTTTAGTTCGCCCCCATTTAGGTAGGCCATCGCAAGGCGGGCCAAATCAGTCGGTGACCCGATGAGGCCCGTTGGGCCATTTTGGTCGGAGTAGATATGGTTGAACCACAATATCCCATCTTGCTTCTCTCGTACTAGCGTGTCTTTGTCTACGCCCACAATTGGCAATAGCAAAGTTTGTAAGTCAACACTGGGATGAGCGCCAATGGCCTCGGCCGCGATCATTGAGGGGGTGTAGCTAAAACCCGTTTGATTCATCTCCAGCGGCTTAAGAATATGTTCGACGATGTACTCCTCGTAAGTCTGTCCGGATGCCGCCTCAATAATCGCGGCCAGTACCATATACCCGACGTTGGTATAGACTCCTTCTGAGCCAGGCTCATAGCTGAGTTTGGCGTAATCGGGCAATTTTTC
>JAAEOP010000211.1 GCA_024223125.1 Chloroflexota bacterium | reverse complement strand
GCGAGCTTTAGGCTTTCCCGAAATTTAAATGGTCCCAAAATGTATGAACAACAATGGTCGTAAACTCAGAAATGTTGACATTAACGCGAAAATAGCTTTTGCAATGAAACCCATTGCCGCATTCCTCGAAATAGCCTTCTTATACCTAACCCGAACGAGCCGGAACCAAACAGGTTTTTTGTTTTAAACTTCTTGCTCAAAAAACAAGAATTTCACTGGTTAGGGCCTAACCCGGACGAGCCGGAGCCAAAAAGGTTGCTGGCATAAAAATTGTTGCACAAAAGACAAGAAATTCACTGGTTAGGTACTAAATCTATAGAGTTAACACTGAACCCGCTCGATCCGAAACGGCGTACCCTCAACCGGCGCTTCGTCAAATTCGCGGGCCACCAGATGACCGGCAAAAACGGCTCGCTCAATGATATTTGGGGCGTCGGCGTCGCCAATTACCTGTAAAGATTTCAATTTGCGCTCGGTCAGTTTGGGCTTTAGGGCTTGATAAAGTTCATCATTAGGTAAGCGATCCGTGACCATAACCACAGCATCACAAGCCAATTCTGAGGTGGTGCCGGAAACGACGCAGGATATCGTGGCCGCATTGGGTTGAATAGCATCAAGGGTATGCCGGACGCACAGAGAAACGCCTAAATCCATCAATCGCTTTTGAATACGTTCTTGCTCAAGGGTGAATTTTGTATACTCAGAAATAAGAGGCGTTGTGGTAATCATCGTTACCTGACAGCCGGCCTCCACCAACCGTTCGGCGATGACTCCCCCTAGATAATAATGGTCATCATCAAACACAACCACCCGACCCGTGGGGAGACGGTTGGCCATAATGTCATCCGGGGTGTAGACGTTGCTTAACTCATGTCCGGGGATAGGTTGCCAGTGTCCTCGCCCAATACCATCCCGCCGCCAAGTTGCACCCGTGGCGATAATGACATGCTCGTACCCAGCTTCCAAAACATCAGCAGCAGTCATCTGGCTACCGGGATAAACAGAAACATGGGGCATCTTTTCGATTTGGGTCAACCGCCAATCCATAACCCGCCGCCACTCAATTAAATTGGGCAATTGCGATTCCAGGGCGACCCGTCCCCCCAATTCTCGACGGGCTTCAGTTAACACAACCGTGTAACCTCGATCACCCAAAGCACGAGCACATTCTAAACCGGCTGGGCCACTACCAACAACCAAAATCTCTTTATCACTCTTCTTTTTGGTAATAATTTCAGGATGCCAGCCTCGCTTCCACTCTTCGCCCATCGTTGGATTTTGGGTACAGCGGATGGGCATAAACAAAAGGTCGCTGATAACGCATATATTACAACCAATACATTCACGGATATCTTCAATCCGACCTTCTTTAATCTTCTTAGGCAAAAAGGGATCGGCAATTGAAGGGCGGGCCGCGCCGATTAAATCCACAATGCCGCGCTGGATGAGCGAAACCATTGTTTCCGGCGAGGTAAAACGACCAACACCAACCACAGGTTTACTGGTTAGCGATTTAACAAAATTTATGTAAGGTTCCTGATGGCCCTCTTTTTCAAATCTGGACGTAGCCGAGTCGTTATCCCAGCCAATAATGTTGACATCCCATAAATCGGGCAGTTCGGCCAACATAGCCACAACATCGCGGCCTTCTCCCGGATTGGTAATGTCGTCATCCCCGTCCCTTGGCCCATCAACGGCCATACGTACAGCAACGGCGCAGGTGTCGCCAACGGCCTCTTTTGTGTCTTCGATCAGTTCTCGGAAGAAGCGAACTCTATTTTTCAGGCTACCGCCATATTCATCGGTTCGGTCATTAACATAGGGCGACAAGAATTGCCAGACAATCGCTTCGGCATAGACGTAGATAATATCAAAACCGGCTCGTTTGGCTCGCAGGGCGGCTTCTCGATGCCAACGACGCAGGTTGCGAATGTCTTCCTTATCCATGCGGCGTGATTGGGCCGGTTCCAGGCCGGTAGCTCCCCAGATAGACATCGAGCGGAGCGATATTGTGGGCACGCGTGAATAGTAATTTGTAGCACTAAGCCCATGATAGGCCAATTGACAACCGGCCAGAGCACCGTGTTTATGGACAGCCTCAGTCATTAACCGCATAGCCGGAATGTCGTCGTCGCTCCAAAGTTGCCCCTCAATGTAGGGAGTTTGATCAGAGGTGTGATGGATTTGCGTTTCTTCAGTACAAACCACGCCCCAGCCCCCTTCAGCTTTTATGCCCCGCATAGCAGCCAGGGCATGGGGCATTCGATACCCAAGGCCGTTGCAATGAGGAACTTGATAAAAACGGTTGGGGGCTACCACGGGACCAATCTGTATGGGTTCAAAAAGAATATCAAATTTATTGTTAATGGTAATCTCCTCACTTGGATGAATCAGAATCAAAAAAGTAATATGCTTTGTCTTGTGTCAGGTATCAACGTGTCAAGTGTCACGGGCTAATCTTTTGGACGCTTTGGCACTTGATACCTGACACTTCTTGCCCATTGTGCAAGAATTCAATTGCTAAGAACCTAAAACTCAGGAATGTCTGAAACGGTTTTGGGATCATTATTTTTTCGGGAATGCCTTAATGAGGGCCTCGAGTGTCTGTTTGTCAATTTTTTTCTGTTCAAATTGATCCAGCAATTGGGCGTAATAGGCTCGATCCACCGTGTGTGCTTCGGGCTCAATGGATTTGCCTAACCAATAACGCTTTCGATTAAATTGGGTAAGCGGCAACGGTTGTCTGGTTTGATGGTCTTGCCGGCCTCTCTCAATTATCAGGTGGCAATTGGTACCCCCAAATCCAAATGAGGAGACTGCGCCTACCCAACGCCCGTTTCTTGGCTCCCACGCTCTTAATCGAGTATTGGGATAAAAAGGCGACTCTTCAAACCGAAAGCGAGGGTGTGGCTTTTCGCAGTGCAGTGTAGCCGGTATTTGTTGGTGGTTCAGGCTCAAAATCACTTTGATCAGACTGGTTACGCCCGCTGCCAGCATAGTGTGACCAACATTTGATTTCACCGATCCGACCGCACAATATTGTCTATCAGTAGTGTATTGGCGATAAACCTCCGAGGTGGCCTTTATCTCGATCGGATCTCCCAACAGCGTTCCGGTTCCGTTTGCTTCCAGATAGGTGATGGTATCCGGTGTAATCCTACTTCGATTGAGCGCTTCTTCTATCACCGCTTTTTGGGCAGCTTGATCTGGCACTGTCAAGCCCATGGTTTTGCCATCATTATTAACCGCGGATCCCAAAATGACTCCCAAAATCTGATCATGATCTCGAACGGCGGCATCATACCGCTTCAAAACAACCAACCCACCGCCTTCGCCTAACACAAAACCTTTAGCCCGTTCATCAAAGATGTGCGATTTGCCGTCATCAGATAACACCTTTGCCTGACTTAAGCCGATATGGGCAAAAGCATCGACCATCAAGAATATGCCTCCGGCTATAGCCAACTCTGTCTCGCCCCTTAAAATACTTTGACAGGCGTTATGGATGGCCACCAGCGAAGACGAACAGGCTGTGTCAATGACTTGCGAGGGGCCCTTTAGATTGTAAAAATCCGATATTCGCGCGGCGATCATATTGCCGATTGAACTGACAAGCACCTGCTGCAGGGCTGGTTGAGGCACCAAATGATAGGAATTACGAACATAGAGGTTTTCTTTGGCCCCGATAAAAACGCCTGTATTAGTACCGGCTAATTCATCCGGCCTGTAACCGCTTCCATCTAATAGCTCCTGAGCCAGTTCCAGCATTATGCGATGCTGCGGATCCATAGTCAGGGCATGCTCATCGGAAATACCGAAAAACTTGGCATCAAAATATTCGATGTTGTCTATGAAAGCGCCATAATTGGTATAAGTTTTAGCAGCCTGACCAGGCAAGGGGCCATAAAACGTGTCTGCATCCCAGCGGCCGACCGGC
>JAAEOP010000210.1 GCA_024223125.1 Chloroflexota bacterium | reverse complement strand
GCTTTGATCAATCGTGAAAAGCTGATTGCCTGTTGTGGTCTTGGATCCGATGAGCAACTTCGAAAAAGCCATCAGCTATGGGTTGAAGAGTCAATTAACAATGACTGTAAAGCCCGACAGCTGGAATGGACGGAAAGTCTTGCGGTTGGAGGCGAGGGATTCGTGGAGGACATACTGGAAGAACTCGGAATACGGGCGAAGGGCCGTAAAGTGACGCGTAAAGTGACGCAAAGGGGCTGACCACTACGAACTGAAAGAACCAACAGCGAACTACAATGTCCTTTTTACCCCTGAAATAGCCGTTTTAAGAGCTGATAACGGCTTCTATCGGCACGATTTGGCTGATAAAACAAGTGTTTTGCTTGGCCCGACCCCGTTATGCTGGGTACTCACATCGCTCGTCTGTTCTATGGCCTTAAGCTTCGAGGCCGTCAGACCCAATAGATCCGCGCCGCGCAACATCAAGTCGTCCAAACTCCACGGTTTCCACCGCAACTACAAGCGCTGCCGGTAGGCATTAAAGGGTTGACTTAATGTCATTGGGTATGATCCCCCTCCATGACCTTCGAAATAGATACGGCTTCTTAAATGCCTGTCGGTTGAGGTTCTATTGACTTCCGTACTTCTCGACCCCTCTAAAAAAGGTGGTTTATTCTACCTAATAAGCTTTGAAATCAATTGGTTGGCGTGGTCCGGCCCGATTGCAAAGAATCCTGATTCTCATCAGGTTTTACGTTAACAGTAACATGATCTTCCGTAAAAACCGTGTGCTCGCCTCGGAGGTAAGGATAGGCATAAGTATCTTCGACAACGTTCTCTGAAAGAATCGTTGTGTATGCCTCAAGTAGTTTTTTTACGATGTGTAAGCCCACTAGGGGTAACACCAGTGCTGATGAGGAAGTAAACCCGGGGTGTTTGAGGTATTGGCGCATGAAAACGACTTCAAGATAGGCAAAGGGCGCGATGAGTGAAATGTATTTAAGTGAATAGCCTATTTTCCGAGCGTATTTTTTAAGTCCAGTTGGCGCTTTTTGGGTTTGGGGTTTAATGGGAGCGGTGCGCACGGTGACGATAAGGTTCCCGTTTTTATCGATTTTTTGATCGATATGCTTAATCCAGTAAGTGCTGGGAGTACGGTTTTCTTGGGATAATAATTTTAGGATCATAGTAGTTCAGTTTATATATTTGATTTAAAATCAATGCGCTTCGATATTCCTGATTCCGTGAGCTGAATGAGTGCATAATAATTGTAATGCCATGATTCTCAAAGAATAACAATGATTAACAGGACGTTTATCGGACTCACCCAATGGGTGAGCTTGCATACGCGTCGGAAATCACCGTTTTTCCTGTAATAGTCAAGTTGTTACAATTAATAGATGCTTATTTAGCTCACGGATCCAGGATGTTATTTATTCTTCCGATTCAGGGTGTTATTCAGATTGGCCTTGATCATTGTTTCGGCCAATGCCATGCTTTGAGGTAGGGGAGGCCACTGGAAGCTCTGATAAATCAACTGGTTGAGCCCTCCGTGCCCGGGCGCCAACCAGTCTCGGCCGGCACGATCATCAAGGCCCCCATTTTTCAAAGCTGTGAAGTATGCCCTAATCGAAGAGTCTTCTGCGCACAAGAATAAACGCTCTTTGTCAGGTCTGTCAAAGCAAAGGATAGGAGATCAGCAATTCTAAATACGAATGACAACCATTACCAGCATCCCATTAGACAACTCACCAATCTTTCTGTATAAGACACTGGGAACGAGCAACAGAATTTTCGGTGTCTATGAGTTTCCCCTTTCGATCTGACTACCATCCATCGACCTTCAATCGCCTTGTGGAGCTCTTTCGCGCGACCGTTGAGCGGTTTCCGGATGAACGCACCGGCGATAATGTGGTGTATTCCAAGGCCGATGCCGCCATGGGGGCCTTCTCGGTCTTTTTCAGCCAAAGCCCGTCGTTCCTGGATTCCCAACGCAACCTGGAAGTGACGCAGGGATGCAGCAACGCCCGGAGTCTGTTTGGGATGACACAGACCCCGAGCGACAACCACATCCGTAATCTGCTCGATCCGGTCCCGCCCGACACCGTGTTTCCCGTTTTCTCCCACGCGGTCAATGCGCTGCATGAACTCGGGCATTTGGCGCCCTACCGCTCGATCAACGGGGATCTGTTGGTGGCCATGGATGGGACCCAGTACTTTTCTTCATCCAAAATTCACTGTGAGAAGTGCAGCGTCAAGCAGCACAAAAACGGCACCGTCACCTATTCCCACACTGCTGTCACCCCCGTGATCGTGGCGCCGGGCAATCCGCGGGTGATTCCCCTGGAGCCGCAATTCGTTACCCCGCAGGATGGCCATGAGAAGCAAGATTGCGAGAACGCCGCGGCAAAACGCTGGCTGTCCGGGTATGGGACGCGATACGCCGCGTTGGGTGTGACGATCCCGGGTGATGACCTCTATTGCAAACAACCGCTGTGCGAGGCCTTCATCCGCGAGGGGCTGAATTTCATCCTGGTGTGCAAGCCCGATTCCCACGAGACGTTGTATGAATGGGTGGCGGGACTGGAGGCCACCGGCGACATCCAAACGCTCACGCTCGAACGCAGTCAGGGCAAACGCCACTATACCGATACCTGCCGCTTCGCCAACCAGATGCCTTTGCGCGACGGTGAGGATGCCCTCAACGTCAACTGGTGCGAGCTGACCACCACCCGGGATGACGGCAAAGTCGTTTATAAAAACGCCTTTGCCACCAACCACCCGATCACCGAAGCGAACGTGGCCGAGCTCGTGCGCGACGGGCGCGCCCGCTGGAAGGT
>JAAEOP010000209.1 GCA_024223125.1 Chloroflexota bacterium | reverse complement strand
GGGTGGGCCGGCGCCACGCTGCCGGAAATGGGGATAATGACGGAATGCCCAAGTTTTGCAAATCGACAGTAGATAGCGTACTCAACCAGCCATTACCAAAAAGATAGAGCGTGTCTCCATTTGGTGAGACGGCCAAATCGGCCGGCGGAGATTGATCGAAAAAGAGAATACTTTTTAGCAGCATATCGTCGGCAGAAAAAACCCACAGGCCGCGCTCCCGCAGCAGGTAGAGCCAGGTGTTGTCGGGGCTGAGGGCAGGGATGCCGTCCAAAGCGGGATGGGCGTTACGAAGTTGGCCCAAAGAGTCGAGCAGCAAAAGGCTGTTATCGGAAAATTGGCCGCTCTTGGCGTACAGCGTGGTGAAAAATGTACCGGCTCGGTTGGCGACCGCGGGACGGCTCAGCCGGCCAAGCTGCGGGTCTGATTGAGCAACTTCGGTTAATGTATCTAAATCGTAAATGACAAACGTCTCGCGCTGGTGGGGAGGTGAGGCACATATTCCCAAGGTACGCACATATAAGTGATGCATAAAGGGCTGGATAGCAAAATCATTTGGCTGTTGGCAGGAAAGTTCATATGTGAGCAGGGGCGAGTTTAGATCAGACAAATCATAAACCACAAATGATCCGTTAAGAGCGTTGCCATGGTCGCGCTCCGGCACAAGAAAAAGTCGTTGACCGGCGATGTCCAAGGCCATTGGCCCCGCCTGATTCAAGGAGTCGATAAGAGAAAAATCATCACGGTTAAGAATAAGGGTTTGCCGGTCTGCGCGACTCCCGACAAAGATTTGCGAGTCGTCTACAAGCAAAAATGATGGGGTGTCGATAGAAGCGATAAAAAGCAGATCAGATTTGGCCAGGGGCGACAGGTCAGCGGGCGACAAATGGTAAAGGCTGTAAGCAGCGTCGAGAATATAAACAGCCCCATCGGCAGCAAGGTGCCAAGCTTGCAAAGGATGGCGCGGAGACTCGATTTTAGCGGATGTGGGTGAGGGGATAGGCTTCGTTTGGGGCGAGAAGGTCGTGGGAGAAATGTTCGATTGGGTTGGAGTGGGTCGGGCAGTGGCCGTGGTCTCTGGAAAGGACGGCCGGCTGGGGCCGGCACAGGCCACGTGAGCC
>JAAEOP010000208.1 GCA_024223125.1 Chloroflexota bacterium | reverse complement strand
GTATCGGGGGGTGTTTCACACCCCCCGATACCCATTTTTTGGGCAACTTTTTGCCGAGCTGCGTAAGTCCTACTTTTTTGTTGTTTTTTGCAAACATCGACAAAAAGTTGTCGATGTTGACGCCGTTAGCGCCTAATTCGTCGCCGCAAAGCGGACATCCCGCCACCCACCAGAAGCAGCGCCGCCCCGCCTATCAGAAATGCCAACGGCGCATGAACGGCGCTCTGCGCGGTAAAGGTGGTGAGCGTGATGGCGGTGGGCGCATTCGTTGAATCACCGATTAAAAAATAATTATCTCCACTTGCAAGACTAATTCCAGACGCACTGCACGAGCCTCCTGCCCCAACCCCGTCTGAACAAGCTGCGCGATTTGTCCAACTCGTTCCTGTGCCATCGTATTGGTATAACGCGTCGTTTGTAATATCATCCTCGCCAGACGTTGAATACAATGTAATGTCAACTGTTGCAGCGCCGCTGGCATTGACCCTGTAACAGCGGTCCCGGTACACTCCGCCGTTGTTGGTATTGCAAACCGAGGTGTTGCCTTTAATCTCTACGGTCAGGTCTGGCGTTCCTAAAGTTGGATTGATGGTCATGCCGATGTATTGTTCGGTGGTACAACTGGCATCATCACAAATGCGCACAAAATTCGTCGAACTGCTCACGCTCGCGGCTGTTTGGCGGATAGCGCCGTTGTTGGTAATTGCGCTCGCTAAAACAAAAGGCTGTGTGCTGCCGGTATCAGGCAGCACAACAATCGCACCACTTTGTACAGTCATCCTTCGGAACGATGCCGAACCAGAGCCATTGATTGTAATGGTCTGCACCCCATTCCCTTCAAACCTCACAATTTTCGTGCCAGAGGCTGTCTGGAGAAAGGAGGCGCCATCATTTACCGTAAAATCACCAGAGACATCAAAATTATTCCCCGCGGAGTGGGTCACATTGGAAGCATTGATAATTACATTGTGAAAGTTTTTGGCATTAGTACCGTTGAGATTTGTGCCTCCGCCCCCATCGAACCGAAAGGTGCTAGTCTCTCCGTCCATTGTCCCCCCACCATGTGTAAACCGCTCGTCAATGACGACCGTGCTCGCACCAAAGCTCTTTGTACCACTTCCGCCAGTAATGAGCCGTTGGAAAGTAGTTGTGCCGCTGACACTTTGAGCCACGCCATCTAATGTCACCCCACTGCCGTTGTGTGTAAATGTGCCGCCTGCGCTGTTATCCCAACTTCCAGCAACGGTGATATCGCCAGTCCCGCTCTGCAACACAAAACTCCCCGAAGTACCAATTGTGACATTGCCATTAAAATCTGCATCTGCGTTATT
>JAAEOP010000207.1 GCA_024223125.1 Chloroflexota bacterium | reverse complement strand
TCAAATGGATGAGGCTCAATTCTTGTGTCGAACTTCCGGCTTATTTTCATCAACGCTACTTGTGCTAACAGAACAAATGACCGAATGTGTTGGCTTCTGACTCAGAACTTACAATTCTTAAGGAAAAAGAAATTAGCTACACTGTTTGATATATTCATCGGCTGCTGAATACAGCGTCAGGCATTTTCCAGGTTTTGTATGTAGGTGGCTAATTCTGGGGGAAGTTCGGCTTTGCAGGTGATGGGTTGGTGGTCAGACGGCCGTAAAAAAGCTATCTGTGCCGCGTGCAAAAAATGACGGCCGAGTTTGGTGCGTTGGCGACGACGGCCGTATACATTATCCCCCACAATTGGAAAACCAATATATGCCAGATGGACCCGGATTTGATGGGTACGGCCAGTTAGCAGTTGGCACTCAACCAGAGTGTGGTTATCGTAACTGGTGACAGTGTGATATTTGGTTTGTGCTGGGCGGGAGGTGGCCGAATGGTGTAGGGGGATGACGGTCATCTTTTTGCGCTCTTGTTTGTTACGGCCGATGGGCGCGTCAATCAACGCTTCCGGTGGCTCAAGCTGCCCTTCCACCAATGCCAGATACCGTTTATCTACCGTGCGCTTTTTGAACTGTTTTTGCAGGTAGCGCAAAGCATGATCGTTTTTGGCCACGACGATGAGGCCAGAAGTATATTTGTCCAATCGGTGGACAATACCCGGCCGTTTTTCATAGCCAACGCCTAATACATCGGGGCAGTAAGCTAACACTGCATTGACTAATGTGCCCTGATAATGGCCGGTTCCAGGGTGGACGACCATGCCCGACGGTTTATTGACCACTAGTAAATCCTCATCTTCGTAGCGAATATCCAGGGGAATAGGATTGGGTATGAGTTCGGTACTCACTGGTTCGGGCAGGGTGACTTGGATTTGTTCGCCCCCTGCCAGCCGCAAGTTGGCTTTGGCGGCACGGCCGTTAACCAGCACCAGATCATTCTTAATCAACTTTTGCACTTGAGTACGGGAAAGCTGCGGCAGTTTCCGCACCAATGCTTTGTCCAGCCGTTCACCGGATCTTTCGATTGTCAATTCAGCTTGATGTGAGTTGTTCATATTTCCAGGTGAGACTCTTCGGGGGAGGGGTTGGCCGATGCTTGTTTTGCTTTTTGTTCCGCACGGGCATCCAGAAAAACCAGCCAGCCCAACAGAATAGCACCACCTACAATGGCCATATCGGCCACATTAAACAGTGGCCAGGGGCCAAAATCTAAGAAATCGGTAACATGCCCCAGGCGGACACGGTCAATCAGGTTGCCCACTGCGCCGCCTAGCGTCAAACCCAAAGCCACACGCAGCCAGACGTTGCCCTGGGGAAGAGTATGATTGTAATAGATAATTGCTCCACTGATGATGACGGCCATCAGCCCAAAAAAGAAACTGCCATTAGGGAAGAGACCAAAAGCAGTGCCGGTATTGAACACATGCATGATACGGAAGAATGGTTCAATCGCCGGTATGGGCGCCCATATTTCAAATATCTCCAGATTTGTTTCGATTAGATATTTTGTGAATTGGTCTACCAAAATGACCAGTCCGGCCATGACAAACATGATGGCTAATTGGCCGGCAGGGGCACGATCTTGTTCTTCTGTAACGGCCGTTGGGAGCATATCATTTAGTTTGAGTTCATCCATATTTTTTCACCTTGTTGTTTATGGCGTATATTGTACCAACGGCCGTAAGCCTGAGCGAAGATTACCATTGTAACACTAATGCAATTCTCGCAATATCGCCGAAGATAGGAGTGGGTACTACAAACTGGCAATTTTCTCGGCGATGAGAATGGTGACGCCGCTGCGTTCTAGTTGCCGTTGTTCGATGGTTAACTGGAATCCGGCGTTTTCAAATCGCTGGCGGATGGGTTGCCAGCGGGTATTGCTGGGCCAATAACGGCCGTCATTCACTCCGAAATACTCCTCTTTCTGACCCGTAATGGCAAACAGCCATTCGATGAAACGATAAACAGTTCCTTGCCCATTAAGATGTCCTTCTGGCACGATGATGAGACGGCCGTTCCTTTTCAGCGTTCGATGGACGGCCGTTAACGTGGCCGGGTCCACAATATAATCGGTGGGGAACGTGGAGAGGATGGTATCGAAGACGGCCGGGGCAAAGGGTAATTCTTGCACCATGCCCTGCACCAGCGGTACAGTGCGCTGGGTACGCCGCCGGGCTTGCCGTCCCATAAAAGCTGACAAATCCAAACCGACGACTTCCACCCCTGCATTTTGCAAAGCTAACAGAATATGCCCCGGCCCATGACCGATTTCCAGCGCCATTTGCCCGCTAACAAACGGTAAAGCAGCCTGCTGCCATTGGCCCCATTCACCCAAAGAGACGGCCCAACTAACCAGATCATACGTCCAGGCCATTTCGTTATACAGCAACCGGAAACCAAACCGAACCAGAGCGGCCCAAAATTTGTAGAAAAGCATGTGACGCCCAGTTGTTTAAGGTAAGTCTGAAAGTATGTAATTATCATGGCCGTCTTGTTAGAAACCACTTGCCACTTGCAGACTTGCTCACTTTTAATAAAGGAACATTGGTTTTCCGTAAATTTGGTGGACTTTGGGTTGGTAGGCTTCCTTATCATAAAAGGCAGCTACATCTACCCGTTTAATGCCGCTGGTTACATCGCTCATGGGGATGTGGGTGTATTTTCCCTGGTGCAAGGCCACCATACGGCCGCTTTGCCCTTCCATGATCAAATCCATAGCCAAATGGGCATAATTGACGGCCACCATCAAATCTAAAGCATCTGGCGCGCCGGAACGCATCAGATAAGATACACGCTGGTTGATAATATTTTCACCAGTTATCTTTTTAAGCGCCGCTCCGGTGATTTCCCCAATACCGCCCAATTTACGATGACCATAAGCATCTGTTTCTCCAAACTCCACCACTTTATCGCCCATAATATGCGCCCCTTCACTAATGGTGACCATGGCGTAGTTGCTGGGGTTTGTTTCTTTATCTTTCATCACTAAAGCAGCCAGTTTTTCGGGATCAAAGGGAACTTCGGAAATGAGCGCCCGGTCTACCCCAGCCAGATAGGAACTGATCAGACTGGTTTCGCCGCTGTTACGGCCGAATAGTTCAACAACGGCAATACGTTCGTGGGAACCGGTGCTGGTTCTAAGTTGATGAATGAATTGGACGCTGCGGGTAACGGCCGTGCTGAAACCAATGCAGTAATCCGTGCCAAACACATCATTGTCCATCGTCTTGGGAATAGCAATTACGGGGAAACCCTCACTGTGCAGACGTTCCCCATAGCTCAACGTATCATCGCCGCCAATCGGAATCAGCCTATCAATACCCAAAAACTCAAGGTTCTTTAAAACATGGGGTGTAAAGTCACGCAGACGTTTATCGGCCGCTTCCGCTTCGGGATGTTCTGGGTCGCGCAAAAAATGTGGGACTGCTTTTGGTGTGACCTTACCCGGATGTGTGCGGCTGGTATGCAGCATTGTGCCGCCAGTGCGGTCAATGGTTCGTACTGCTTGATTGTCCAGCGGCATTGTGTTTTTATTGATGCTGTCTGGGTCATCCCGGTTCAGATACAACAGCCCGCCCCAACCGCGACGAATGCCAATCACCTCATGACCTTCACTATTTGCACGGTTGACAACAGCTTTAATGCTGGGGTTTAATCCAGGTACATCACCACCGCCGGTTAATATGCCAATTTTCATTGTTTTTACTCCATTCTATTAAAAATCTCCAATTGTAAAATAAATTGATCAGGTTTTGGATTAGGCTTTTTCAAAAATTAAATGATCCTACCCGTTTTGAAAAAGCCTCCAGCCAATTCCCGAAATAGCATCAATTCGGGATCATTATTTTCTGGAATTGGCCTTATGCCTAAATTTCCCAATCCCCTAATCTCCCAACTCACCCTGCTCATTAGGCGCTGGCTGGGCCAAAATTTTGGCAATGGGTCTTAAATCTAACCACCATTGTTGTTTCGGCCGTTGGTTATCCATATCCACGAGGCGAGGAATATCTTCCAGATTTGTCAGGCGTAGTTGGCTGCCGACCTGACCAATGCAGGCGCTTGTCGGTTCGGGCTGCCCAATTTGTTCTTCCATAAAGGTGAGCGCTTCCACTGCCAATCGGGTAGCAATGATTCGGTCAAAGGGGGAAGGGCTGCCACCTTGTTGTAAATGACCTAATATGGCCTGACGCACATCAAAAAGGTCGCCTCCTTCTTCTTCAAACATGGCGCTCATAAAGCTGGTTGTATACACGTCGTTCACATTTTCGTTGCGAATCATGACGCCTAGCCGCTTGCCTCGCTTAAAGCCAGTTATGAGCTGTTCCACATCAGCCATCAAATCATGGGCAGTCACCCCTTCTTCCCGCAAATAGACACGTTCGGCGCCACTGCCTAAAGCGCTCATCAAAGCCAGATAGCCACAATATCGCCCCATCACTTCTACCACAAACACCCGGCGGGAAGCCACGGCCGATTCCTTGATTTTATCTAACGCTTCAATAATATTGTTCAGGGCTGTATCAGCGCCAATGCTCAATTCTGTTCCCGGCAAATTGTTATTGATTGTTGTCGGCACACAGAAGAAGGGAATGTTGAAAGCCGGGTAATTGAGCCGATTTTGCAAAATGGACAGAGCGGCCATGTAACCAGGCCAACCGCCGATAAGAATGATGCCTTCAATCTGATGTTTTTCTAAGTTGCGGGCAATCTTATAAAAGTCGCTGCCCTGGGGGACGGTACGGTTTGTGCCTAATTCTGCCCCGCCCCTGGAAGCCCAACCACCGACGCTCATCCACTCCAGTTCATCTATTTCTTCATCAATCAACCCCTGAAAACCATTTTTGATGCCTAACATGATGTGGCCTTTGTCTATGCCTAGACGCACGGCCGCACGCACGGCCGTGTTCATGCCGGCCGCCGGCCCCCCGGCATTCATCACCCCTATCCGTAAGCGGCGTTGGCCGGGTTTGGGTTCGTGGGGCATGGAGCGTATCAATGTACGCACGGTAGCAAACGAAGTTTGAAAACTTTTCCCCCGCAAGGTCATCGCTTTAGCAAAGGTTTGATTGTTTACGGCCGCAGTAACGGCCGCTGTTTTTTGCAGACATTCACGCAAGGGTGTGCCTGAGATTTTATTGCCGCGAATTCCCATTACAATCGGTTCGGGGTTTGACTGTTCTTTGAGGATTTCATCTACGGCCGCCGCTCCCAACAAGGTGCTCAAATTGCGGTCAAAGGCGCTGGGTGAGCCGCCGCGTTGTACATGTCCCAACACCGTAATGCGCGTGTCTTCCTCTAACCGTTCCTCCAGTACCTGTTTGATGTATTGGCCAGTAATGGGATTGCCCTGCCGGTCTCTGGCTCCTTCAGCTACAACCACAATACTATCCCGGCGGCCCATTTCGCGTCCTGTTTTCAAAACTTCACACATTTTGCTTTCCCAATCGTCCAGGTTGGGTGGATTTTCGGGAATGAGGACCCAATCGGCGCCGGAGGCTAAAGCGCCCATCAGGGCCAGATAGCCGCAGTTACGCCCCATCACTTCCACAACAAAACTGCGCTGGTGACTGGCGGCCGTACTGGTGATGGCGTCAATCGCGTCCACGATGCGATGTAAAGAGGTATCCGCCCCAATCGTTACATCGGAGCCGTACATGTCGTTATCAATGGAACCGATCAATCCCACAATTCGCAGTGAGGGGTATTGGTCGGCCGTTTCCCGGCTTATTTGCCCATTGGCGACCAATTCGTTTATCAGGTCAGGCCACTCTTCATAGAGAACATTGGCGCCGGTCAGGCTGCCATCCCCGCCAATAATAATTAGCCCTTCGATTTGGGCGCTGATTATGTTGTGGGCGGCTTGTAAACGGCCGTCACGCTCTCTGAATTCTTGGCAGCGGGCTGAACCGATGATGGTTCCCCCCTGGTGCATCATGCCGCCGACGTCATTCCAACCGATGGGTCGGATACGGCCGCCGCCATCTACAAGACCTTGATACCCTTCATAAATGGCGTAAACGTCTACACCCCGATGCAAGGCCATGCGAACTACAGCCCGCACGGCCGCATTCATACCAGGCGCGTCGCCGCCGCTGGTAAATACACCAATTCGTTTCACAAGTTATTGCTCCTTATCATTGTCACGGCCGTAAATATTTGGTGACTATATAGGTGTTTCTCAACTGTCATACCCGCGAAGGCGGGTATCCAGGTGTGTGGATTTCTGCCTTTGCAGAGCCTGCCCTCACGAAGGTGGGGGAATGACCCGTATAGTCACAATATTTATTCACTATATCCCGAAATTCCAGAATTGACATCTTGATAAGTTGTCCGCTATTCAGCTATGATATTTGGGCATTTTTGTCCAACAAGATTATTATGTGACAATCATCGTGACCATACCCGTCAATTGCAACTGTTGGCAATTATGCCAGCAAGGATAAGATAGGCGCTGGTAGCTGGTACAAGCAACCAATCACTAGCCACCAGTCACCTATCACAATTTACAAGGAGTAAAACAAATGCAAGCTAAATCATTAGATGAGTTATGGAAACATGTAGCCGGCGCTTTGCAGGTAGAAGGGGACGACGTGACTGTCGTAGATGAAGCCTTGTTGCAAGAAAAAGTAGATGGGGTTGTGTACACGGCCGTGTTTGCAGAAGGATTAGCCCGCGATACCGCTCGCTGGCTGTTGTGGGAAACCGGACAACAATTGGGCATTTATCCCGCCTCTATCCATGAACTGTATATGGCTATCGGCTGTGGCGATGTGCCCCATACCTTCACTGTGCCAGCCATAAACGTGCGTGGTATGAACTTCAATACCTCTCGCGCCATTTTCCGGGCCGCTAATAAATACAATGCTGGCGCTCTGCTGTTGGAAATTGCCCGATCAGAAATTGGGTATACGGGTCAACGGCCGTCAGAATACGTCGCCTCTCTCATTGGCGCAGCCATCAAAGAAGGCTTCCATGGCCCGCTTTTTATCCAGGGCGATCATTTCCAAGTATCCCCCAAAGGGTATAAAGCCGACCCCGAAAAAGAAGTGAATGCGGTTAAAGAATTGATGCAAGAAGCGGTTGCGGCCGGATTCTATAACATTGATATAGATACCTCCACATTAGTAGACCTCAGCTTTGATACATTGGACGAACAACAGCGGATCAATTACACACTTAGCGCCGAGTTGACAAAATTTGCTCGCCAGATTGAACCGGAAGGAATCACAATTTCACTCGGCGGCGAAATTGGCGAGGTCGGGCATAAAAACTCAACCGTTGCCGAATTACATGCGTTCATGCAGGGATACCGGCGCGAATGTGGAGATATTCAAGGCATCTCCAAAATTTCAGTGCAGACCGGAACCAGCCATGGCGGCGTTGTGATGTCCGATGGCACGCTGGCTCAGGTAAAAGTAGATTTCAATACATTGCATGATCTAAGTCGGGCAGCCCGTGACGACTATAATATCGGCGGGGCTGTGCAGCATGGCGCGTCTACACTACCAGCCGAAGCGTTCCATAAATTCCCAGAAATAGGCACGGTTGAAATTCATCTGGCAACTGGCTTTCAAAACATGATCTACGATCATGCGCCTCAGGAGATTGTGACGGCCGCTTACGATTACATTTTAGCTAACAAAAAACAGGAATGGAAAGAAGGCAAAAGCGAAGAACAATTCTTCTACTCCACTCGTAAAAAGGCATTTGGCCCGCTCAAAAAACAGTGGTGGGATTTGCTCCAAGCAGACCAGATAAAAATTGGAGCCGTGCTGCAAGAGCAGTTTGAATTCCTGTTTGATCAGTTGAAAATTCAGGACACACGCGAGATTGTCAATGGGGTAACGACGATAATAAAGCAGCATCGAACACGGCCGTTGCAAGCCGCCAAAGAAACCGAATTAGAGACGGCCGCCGATTTGGCCGACTAAACCATCGGGGATGGTCATCCCTTCGTCCACTCGTAGCACAAACTGTTAGTTTGCGCCGATCAAACTAACAGTTTGTGCTACAGTCTGGATCAAACGATGACTGTCGCCAAACCATCCATGACAAAATATTTTATTACTATAGCTGGCAACATTGGCGTAGGTAAATCCACCTTAGTCAGTTTGCTTACAGAAAGAAACGGTTGGGACCCTGTTTTTGAAGCAGTGACTGAAAACCCCTACCTGAGTGACTTTTATCAGGAAATGCGCCGTTGGAGTTTTCAGTCACAAGTGTTTTTCCTCTCCCGTCGTTTGCGCCAGCATCACGATTTGCTCTTGCACAACAACTCCATCATTCAAGACCGCAGCGTCTATGAAGATGCCGAGATTTTTGCCCGTAACCTTTACCAACAGGGCAACATGAGTGAGCGTGATTGGCGCTGCTACTATGAACTGTACCAGACGATGTCCACCTTACTACAACCACCCCATCTGGTCATTTACCTGCGGGCTTCTGTGCCTACCCTGCACCGTCGCATCGGGCAGCGCGGCCGAGATTATGAACAAAATATAGCCGACAGTTATCTGTCCCAATTAAACGATTTATATGATGCCTGGATTGCCAGCTTCACATTAAGCCCCGTTTTAACGATTGATACAGATAACTTGGATTATGTGCGTTATGACGAGCAGGTAGACCTGATCTGGCACAAAATAACAGATCGTTTGCAAGGGCGAGATTTTCTATCCCTTTCGTGATAGTTAGGTGGTCAAAAATTGGAAGTCACGGTATAAATGGTTATGATGAAAAGATTAAACTTAACCCAAGGGGGTGAGAATACTGCCAAAAGTTGAATTACGATCCAACGAAACACAGGAACAGATGTTTCGTCGCTTTAAAAAATCTGTCGTGAAAAGCCGCATCTTAACCGATGTGCGCCGGAAACGCTGGTATGTTTCTAGAAGCGAACTCAAGCGTATTGAGAAGAAAAAGGCAATTCGCCGTCAGCGTAAAGTTCAAAGAACAAGACGACGATAATATGATCTCCTAAACGAAAGCGCCTCAACCAAACGGTTGAGGCGCTTTTTTTACTGATGCAAGAAATAAAAAAAGCGGCTACCAATTTTGTTGGCAGCCGCTTCTTGTGTGTTGAAAATTGTTTTTAGTAAGCGCCGTCACCCTTTAAGACAGTGGGAATTGTTCGGAAAAGAATTTTTAAGTCCATCCAGACCGACCAGTTATAAATGTAGTGCATATCCAGGTTTACTCGTTCATCGTAAGTGGTGTTGGAACGGCCGCTTACCTGCCATAAACCGGTCATGCCGGGCATAACTGTCAACAGATTAGGGCCATTGTTACCGTACTTGACAATTTCTTCGGGAGCAATAATGCGTGGGCCAATCAATGACATATCCCGAAACAAGACATTAAACAGTTGCGGCAGTTCATCCAGGCTATATTTGCGTAAGAAGTTACCTACGTGGGTAATGCGGGGGTCGTTTTTCAATTTGTAATTATTGTCGAGTTCAGCTTTGAGGGCAGGGTTGTTTGCCAGAATCTCATTCCCATTGATGTGCATGGTGCGGAATTTATAGGCGTTAAAGACTCGGCCGTTGTGCCCCAATACCCGCCGCCGATAAATTATCGGGCCAGGAGAGTCCAGCTTAACGGCCAGTGCCAGAACTGCAAATAACGGCCAGGTAAACAGCAGTACGGGAACAACCAGGACATAATCCAAGAGTCGTTTTAAGCAATCATAAGCTTGTAGGGTATTATATTGTTGTGGTGTGAAGATGGATTGAGATACCATGATTTCTGCCTTTCTTCCTTTCTCCTCCGACATCTTTGGAGATAATTCTGAATTTCTATAAATTATTCAGATGCGGATGAGTTGTTAAACCAAAATAAACTTCTTCATAAATCTTGGATACTCTGAGTTTAGGAATAGCCTCTTACAATTGCCCTAACGAAAAACTAACGTTTTTTTACAATAGATGACCGCAGATTGCAGAACAGATATTTAATCACGGCCGTCACTGCGTATTGCTTCCAGAGTAACAGCCACCTGCCGCATCGGGGAGGGACGATTTTTCTGTTCTATAGCTAACATACTTTCAATGAGGGTGATCAATTTTAGGGGATCCTGTCCAGTATGCGGTTCCCTTCTTGATACAGACCTCGAACATGATAAAAAATATACAAATGACTGTGCAGGGGGGTTGGGCCGGATTGTGGGAAGCTGTTTCGCAGATGGATGCTGCATTGGCAAACGCAGAAACGCCCAGCCAATATACGTTGTTGTGGCATCATTATTACCAGATTGTGTTGCAAATGATTGCCGGGGATGACACGGCCGTCTCCCACTCCATCATCACCCACTTACAATTACATTGTCAATTCCTCTACTCGTCTGTCACACACCCTTCCGATGCCGACTTTACATTCTTGATGTACTTATACAACGTCCCCCGTGTGGCTTTATATGGCGGCGCTGCCCACGCTTCCCGACGGCCGACTAATTCTTCAGCAGAAATATTCACATCCAACGTGTTGTTATCGGCGTCAATCGTAATCTGATCGCCGTTTTGCACCAGGGCAATAGGGCCGCCTGCCTGCGCTTCTGGGGTAATGTGCCCGACAATAAACCCATGACTGCCGCCGGAGAAACGGCCGTCGGTCAACAGTGCCACGTCCTTACCCAAACCAGCCCCCATAATGGCGCTTGTTGGCGTTAACATCTCCGGCATACCGGGGCCGCCCTTTGGCCCTTCAAAACGAATGACAATCACATCCCCTTTCTGGATGTTGCCTTCTTCAAGCGCCGCTAACATCTCCTCTTCCGAATCAAAGACGTTAGCCGTGCCGTTAAAAACCAGGCCTTCCTTGCCCGTAATTTTGGCTACACCCCCCTCTGGAGCTAGATTGCCGCGTAAGATTTGAATGTGGCCGGTAGCTTTGATGGGATTGGTTAACGGCCGTACCACTGCCTGCCCTTCTTTCAATTCTGGCACATTTGCCAAATTCTCGGCCACCGTCTGCCCTGTCACCGTCAGGCAATCACCATTCAGCAAATCCTGCTCTAACAGCAGCTTCATCACCGCCGGAACGCCCCCCACCGCATGTAAATCTTCCATCACATACTGCCCGCTCGGTTTCAAATCGGTCAAAAACGGCACCCGGTCACTGACTGCCTGAAAATCATCAATCGTCAAATCAATATCTACTGCGCGAGCCATAGCGATCAGATGCAAAACCGCGTTGGTACTGCCGCCTAAAGCCATCACCACCACCATTGCGTTTTCAAAGGCTACCCGCGTCATAATATCTCGCGGCTTAATGTCTTGCTCCAACATCTTCCGTATGGTCGCCCCCACCTGGATACATTCGGCCAGCTTTTCTTGCGATTCGGCCGGGTAGGAGGAACTGTAAGGCAGGCTCATCCCCAATGCTTCAATAGCAGAGGCCATCGTGTTAGCCGTGTACATACCGCCGCAGGCGCCGGCGCCAGGGCAGCTATGCTCTACAATTTCCTGCCGTTCCTCGTTGCTCATTTTACCGGCCACATATTCCCCATAACTTTGAAAGGCAGACACAATATCTAGCTTGGGATGGGCGGCCGTACAACCCGCTTTAATCGTACCCCCATACACCATGATTGCCGGCCGGTTTAACCGCGCCATCGCCATAACACTGCCAGGCATATTTTTGTCGCAGCCGGGTAGGGCAATGACAGCATCATACCATTGAGCGGAAACCACCGTTTCAATCGAGTCGGCAATCAGGTCGCGGGATTGTAGGGAATAGCTCATGCCGTCCGTGCCCATGCTAATGCCATCGCTGACGCCAATCGTATTAAAGCGCATTCCTACCAGACCGTTAACTTCTACCCCTTCCTTCACTTTGGCTGCCAGATCATTCAGGTGCATGTTACATGAATTACCCTCGTACCACATGCTGGCAATACCGACTTGCGCTTTCTCCATATCGGCCGGCTGCAAGCCAGTGGCATACAACATCGCCTGCGACGCCCCCTGCGATTTTATCTGGGTAATTCGTGAACTGTATTTGTTGAGTTGATGTGCCACTTTCTTCTCCTTTATCTTCTGTAGTTAACCTATCCCATTCTGTCTTACCCAATCATCATAATTAGCCTACATCTGCTCCACATACTCAGGAGTATGACGTTCATATGTAATGTCTTGTCAATACTTTGGTCGTGGTAGCACAAATCGTGCCCCCATTTGTTTTTGTCATATCCCAACATCGTACCACCGGGTTCCGTGAGAAAACGACGGCATCGAATATAACTATTGGCTTCACTGTCAGAAATGTGGACGATGATTTCGTGGATAGTTCATCTCCCTCCAATCTCTAAATCGTCTCAGCCACTAAATCACCCATTTCAATACAGTTAATCACTTTATTGCCAGGGTTTGCCAGGTCGGTTGTGCGGTAACCGTTGGCTAATACATGAGACACGGCCGTTTCCATCACAGTCGCCTCCTCAGCCAAATTCAAACTAGAGCGCAGCATCATCGCCGCACTTAGGATGGTAGCCAGCGGATTGGCAATGCCCTGACCGGCAATATCGGGCGCCGAGCCATGTATCGGTTCATACAAGCCAATCGAACCCGCTTCCCCCAACGCGGCTGAAGGCAGCATTCCCAATGAGCCACTGATCATTGAAGCTTCGTCAGAGAGAATGTCGCCAAACATGTTGCCCGTCACTACCACATCAAAATCGGCCGGCCGGTTGATGAGGTACATCGCCATCGCATCTACTAAAATATCTTCATATTCTACATCCGGATTTTCGGCGGCCACTTCATGAGCTACTTCACGCCAAACGCGGGAGGTAGCCAGAACGTTAGCTTTGTCTACAGAAGTGACTTTGCCTTTACGTTTGCGAGCCAGATCGAAGGCCACTTCCAGCACTCGCCGTACTTCCATTTCGTTGTAGCGCATGGTGTTGTAACCGGCACGGCCGTATTCCCCATCTTCCCGTCCTTGCGGCGTGCCAAAATAAATGCCGCCAATCAACTCGCGCACAAACATGATGTCCACACCGCGCACTCGTTCCGGCTTAAGCGGGCTAGCTTCGGCCAATGCCTCAAACACCTTCACCGGCCGTAAATTGGCAAACACACCCAACGCTTTACGTAATTTAAGCAAACCCTGCTCTGGACGCACGGCCGCTGTGGGATCATCCCATTTTGGCCCACCAATCGCTCCCATCAACACTGCCTGGCTGTTCTGACAAGCGGCTAAAGTTTCTTCCGTCAGAGGGTCGCCCCATTCATCAATGGCCGCCCCGCCAAACGTCATTTCGGTCATGTCGAAGGTGTGGTTGTATTTGTGGGCGACGGCCGTTAACACCTTCTTCGCCTCTACAATAATTTCTGGCCCGATGCCGTCACCGGGCAATAGTGAAATCTTTGCTTCCATGAAATATCTCCTCTCAGTAATTAATCGTTTGTTGATAACCTATCTTGAAGTGCGGTAATCAGTAGGGGAAGGTCGTTGGCAAATGTAACCGCCTTTTGTGCTGCATCCAACATATGTTGTAACCGGGTTCGTTCACGATCGGGCATAATGGACCTCGGCTATTTCGTGTATCTCGTCTCGAAAGTAGGGACTCAAAAAACCGGCTGTATGTAGTTCTACCGGTCGCCCTATGAGTTCAGTAAGGTTTTCTTCAATAGTAAAAAAATCAAATTTCGGCACATGACCTGCTTCAAATTCAACCAACACATCTATATCACTATCTGGCCGAAAGTCATCACGCAGCACGGAGCCGAACAAGGACAATTTTTTGATGTGATAACGTTGGCAAAACACTTCGATTTTCTCCGGGGAAATAATGACGTTTGGTTTATTCATAATTGTCTTCCCGGTAGAATTGGTCGCGGCGGCGGATGATGTAGCGGTCAAATTCGGCCGAGATGTCGGCGTCAAAACTGGTTTCCAAGGTTACATTGGCTACAATGTCAGCCAGTTCATCATCGGAGACGCCAACGTCGTATCCCATTTTTACACTTTCTAGCTGCACCAGGAGGCTATCACGCACGGCCGTTCGCTCGGCTACCACATCTCCCATTAGTTCTTGTATTTCGGTGAAGTAGTCACGGCCGTTGGCCGCCGCTTCCGTCATTTGCTGCATCATTTTGGCGCTTTCATGTTTCTCCAAATGAGTTAACTCTTTCTGAATTTCAGCCAGCCGCCGCTGCATCCGCGTCACCTCTCGCAGCAGTGTCTCAGCCAACTTTTGATTTGCGTCTGCATATTCCAATGCCTGTGCCGCTTCCGGTGAGGCGACCAACTCTTGCAGCTTTTCCAGGTCGCCGGCAGCATAGGCCCCATTTATAGCCATCATCATTTGGGTGCGGTATTCTCGGTCGGCCGTGTCTACTGCCATATCTGGATGAAAACGGCGGGCCAGTTGGCGGTATAAGCGTTTCAACTCTGCCCGAGTATCCTCATCTTGTACCGGTCTGGCCGTAGTTGGCGTATCCCGGTAACGATAGTCGCTGCCATCCGTGGCGCTTTGTCCACGCGCCCACGCCGTCGCATCATCGGCCGCTACCTCATACCACTCATCTCCATGCCAACGCAGTTTATGGCGCAGCTCCCGAATTTCGGCGTCTAACACATCCAGTTTCTGGGTTATTTGATTGACGGCCGTGCGCAGACGAAATTCAAACGCATTGATCGCGGCATGACGTTCGGCCAGTTCCGTTTCCGCCTCTACCAACTGCGGTAAAAGCGCGTCTAATTCTGCCTGTAAATGGGCAACTTGCTCATGCCAATCATCCGTTGTGGGGGTGAGGGTTTGTTCTATCATGAGTTCCATTGTAACTGAAAAAACAAAGAGCGCCGAAGCAAAAAAGGTGCAACTTTGCCTGATAATCTTATGCTATACTAGATTTTATTAACAGCGAGTTAAATGTGCCACAAAGCGGCGCTGCCTCATATGAAAATTAAGAGATTGAGTCTCTCAATCTCTTAATCTCTATTTTCAGGACAGTTAATAATGCCCAGCCCATTCCCTGGTATGGGATCCTTATCTTGAAGAACGCACCCTATGGCCCGACGTACACCAACAACTGATCGCTTACATTTCTGAAGCCTTACAGCCGCACATCCGGCCCAAGTACGTTGCCCGTATTGGTGAACGGATACAATTGGCCGAGATGCGGCATAGTTATGTGCCCGATGTCCTCCTCGTTCATCCTCTGCGTGAACCATCTCCCACCCTGACCCCAGCCGCGACGCTGGCGGTTGATGAACCACAAACCATTGCTTACCTGGATGAAGAACGGCGTGTCCCTTACATTGAAATCATCTATCGGGACACGGGGGACGTGGTGACGTTGATTGAAGTTTTCAGTCCGGCTAACAAAGTGGGCGACGGCCGTAAACAATACCTACAAAATCAGCATCAGCCGCGCCCAACAGCGGCATGAATTATCGTTTTATGCCGTGCCTTTGCGAGAAAGATTGCCACGCTGTCGTATCCCTTTACGGCCGCCTGACCCGGATGCTGTTCTGGATTTACCGGCCGTTTTCAGCCGCTGCTATGATGTGGGCGGCTACGATTTATTGATTAATTACAGCCGACCGCCTTCAGTTTCGTTGCGAGACAAAGAAGCTGCCTAGTTTGCTGATCTGTTGCAAACGTCTAAGAATGATGAACATTAGGACAAGACAGCGTCTTGTTCTACGAGTTTTCTATTATTTCCCATTCAGCAGTGCAAACTCCATACTATCCGCCAATGCCTGCCAGCTTGCCTCAATGATATTGGTACTGGCGCCAACGGTAGACCAGGTATTGTTGCCTAGGCGTGTGTCAATGAGAACTCTTGTGGTAGCGGCCGTTGCATTTTCCCCATCCAAAATACGCACCTTGTAATCTACCAACTTCATGCCGCGCAACTTGGGGTACACATCCACCAGCGCTCGGCGTAAAGCGGCATCCAGCGCGTTTACCGGGCCATTTCCTTCAGCAACTGTGTGCATCCGTTTGGGGCCAACCCGTACCTTGATGATGGCTTCCGCATTCAGACCACGCCCTCGTCGCTGCTGCACATTAACTGAATAATCAATCACCTCAAACGGAGGCACATAAGCCGGATGGGTGCGGCGCAGCATTAATTCCACCGACGCTTCGGCCCCTTCAAAGGTGAACCCTTGCGCTTCCAACTCTTTGATTTTCTCTAACACGGCCGGTAAATTTAGACTCTCGGTATTCAGGCCAAATTGAGCCGCTTTGTCTACTAGATTTCCCTGCCCAGACAGCTCGGAAACGACACTGCGTTGTTCGTTGCCCACCAGGGTTGGCTCAATGTGCTGGTAGCTGAACGGGTTCTTGAGCATGGCAGCCACATGGATGCCCCCTTTATGGGCGAAGGCGCTTTTGCCCACAAAGGGTTGGTGGTCGTCCAGGTCTAAGTTGGCTACTTCGGCCACGTAACGAGACAGTTCTGTCAGATCGCGCATCTGCTCATCGGTCACACAATCGCATCCCATTTTTAGCTGTAAATCGGGGATGATGCTGCACAGGTTAGCGTTGGCTACGCGCTCGCCGTAGCCGTTGATGGTTCCCTGTACATGCACTGCGCCTACGCGCACGGCCGCCAACGTATTCGCCACCCCACATTCACCATCATCATGGGTGTGGATGCCAATGGCTACTTTGGGGCCGAGCTTTTGCTGCACGTCGGTCACAATTCCCTCGATTTCCCAGGGGAGCGCCCCGCCGTTGGTGTCGCACAATACCACACTATCGGCTCCGTTAACGGCCGCAGCTTGCAACGTAGCAACAGCATATTCAGAATTGGCTTTGTAGCCGTCAAAGAAATGCTCGGCGTCGTAAATAACCTCTTTATCGAATGATTTGCAATAAGCAACGCTCTCGCCAATCATCTCCAGGTTTTCTTCCATAGAAGTGACCAACACGTCCTTTACATGCAAATCCCAACTTTTGCCGACCAGGGTAATGACAGGAGTGTTGGCCTCAATGAGCAGCTTGAGATTACTGTCATCTTCTGGTTTAACCCCTTTACGCCGGGTGCTGCCAAACGCCGTTACTTTAGCATGTTTTAATTTCAATGTGGGGACGCGCTGAAAAAACTCCACATCCTTAGGATTGGAACCAGGCCAACCGCCTTCAATGTAATCAATGCCAAATTCATCTAGCTTCTTAGCAATTTTGAGCTTGTCATCCAAAGAGAGAGAAATCCCTTCCCTTTGGGTTCCATCGCGCAAGGTTGTGTCGTATAAGAATATCTTTGTCATTTTTTCCTCTCAAAATAAAAAAGCCGGATTTTTCAAAGAAATCCGATTTCTAAGCGTCATGCGCTTGTGTTAACACGAGCAGGATACGCAGCCTCATAAGCGGCCACGGCCGCACTCTGCTTAAGTAAGTAGCCAAGTTGATCCAACCCTTCGAGCATACAAGTTTTGCTGAAGCTGTCTATGGGGAAGGGGATGGCACGGCCGTCGGGCAGTGTCAATGTCTGTGTCTCTAAATCAATGCTGACCTGGGTGGTTGGGTTTTCGGCCGTCAGACTGAGAAGCTGGCTGTGAGTATCTTCATCCACAATGACAGGCAATAGACCATTTTTCAATGAATTGTTGCGGAAGATGTCGGCAAAACTGGTGCTGATAACGGCCGTAAAACCATAATCCATTAACGACCAGGGCGCATGTTCCCGGCTGGAACCACAGCCAAAATTATCTCCTGCCAGCAAGATTTTAGCGCTTTGCGCTTCAGGTTGGTTCAGAGCAAAATCTGGGTTTGGCGATCCATCTTCACGGTAACGCCAATGAAAAAAAAGATTCTGACCCAACCCCTTTTTGCTAATCGTCTTCAAGAATTGGGCCGGAATAATTTGATCGGTATCAATATTTTCGGTAGGTATGGTTGCCATGTGACTTGTTAAGGTTGTAAATGGTTGCATTATTTTCTCCAGGGGATAAGGAGATTGGAGATTGACCAATCTCTCAATCTCCCAATCTTTCAATCTCCAAATTTGCTTGATAAGCAGTTGTCCGGCGTTGGATGATATTGGCCGACGGCTGTGCTTGTTCAATTTGTATAACTCCTTCATATTCCAGCGTTTCCAGGAAATCCAATTTGAACCAATCACACAGCCAGGCCCCGTTTTTACAATAATCGGGCGCGTGGAAGAGTAGACGGCCGTAACGCTCTAACTGCACATCTTGAATCAAGGTACGAATGCCGACATGGGGTAACGCTTCTTTTTTGAGAATGTATTTGTTGTGGCCGATGAGGGGAATGTAGAGACGGCCGTAACTGGCCTGGTACACATTATTCTCCACCTCAATCTCCTCCCGGCTAACATCTGTTAAATCAAAAGAACGAAATCGGGAAAGGTCGCCCGCCAACACTAAACAAGCGGCCGCATCCATCTGTGACAATAGCTGTTTCACCAATTCAATGGCGAAGTTGATTTTTATTTGGTAGGCAGGATGCTGCATGATTTCCTCTTAAAGTTGCAAGTTACATGTTACAAGTTGCAAGCGCTCAGTACTTGTTACTTGAAACTTGTTACTCATAACGTAACCATTCACTCCCCCAAGGTGCCCGGCACTTATAAACGAGTGTGCTACTCCAGTAGACTTGGTAATGAAGTGCCGGGCACCTGAATGGTTACCTCATAACGTCCTCACATCTGTTACTTTACCGGTCACGGCCGTAGCCGCTGCGGTCAATGGGCTGGCTAAAAAGGTACGGCCGCCTTTGCCTTGCCGCCCTTCAAAATTACGATTGCTGGTGCTGACAGCGTATTGACCCGGCTGTAATTGGTCGCCATTCATGGCAATGCACATCGAGCAGCCCGCTTCGCGCCATTCAGCGCCGGCATTTTTGAAGATGGTGTCCAACCCTTCCGCTTCCGCTTGCTGCTTTACCTCTTGCGAACCGGGCACAATCATCAAGCGTACATTTTTGGCTACTGTACGGCCGTTTATCACCACAGCCGCCTGCCGCAAATCAGAAATGCGAGAATTGGTACAGGAGCCGATAAAAACCACATCTACCTCTTTGCCCAGCAGCGGTTGGCCGGGCTGCAAATCCATGTAAGCTAACGCCTTTTCCACCGTCTGCCGTTCGCTAATGTTGGGGATGCTCTGTGGGTCGGGAATCGCTTCAGTAATTTTCATTCCCAGACCGGGATTGGTTCCGTAAGTAATCATCGGTTCCAGATCGCTGGCATCTAGGTCAATGGATTTGTCGTAGGTGGCGCCTTCGTCGGTAGCTAATGTGCGCCAATGGGTTACGGCCGTGTCCCACACTTCCCTCTTAGGCGCATGTTTCTTCCCGGCGATGTACTCAATTGTCGTATCATCCGGCGCAATTAAACCGGCCCGCGCCCCGCCTTCAATACTCATATTGCATATGGTCATGCGTTGTTCCATTGTCAAACCGCGAATCGCCTCACCACCATACTCAAACACATGCCCCGTGCCGCCACCGATACCGATTTTGGATAGCAGCAGCAGGATAATATCTTTGGCCGTGCAGCCATCTGGCAATGCACCGCTTACATTTACCGCATACGTCTTCGGTTTGGTTTGCAGCAAACATTGGGTTGCTAGCACATGCTCCACCTCTGATGTGCCAATGCCAAAAGCCAGCGCCCCAAATGCGCCGTGCGTAGCGGTGTGGCTGTCGCCGCAGACAATAGTCATGCCTGGCTGCGTCAACCCCAATTCCGGTCCGATGACGTGGACAATGCCCCGGTTGGGACTGTCCATGCCAAACAATTGGATGCCAAATTCGCGGCAGTTTTCCGCCAGCGTGGCGATTTGTTTGGCGGCAATAGCGTCGGTAATGGGAATATTAATGGGCGTGGTAGGGATGCTGTGATCCATGGTGGCGATAGTTTGTGACGGCCGATGCACTGTCAACCCCCGTTCCCGCAAACCAGAAAAAGCCTGCGGCGACGTCACCTCATGAATCAGGTGCAAATCAATGTAAAGCACGGCCGGATTGCCCGGCTCGTCTACCACAATATGGTTGTCCCAAATCTTGTCAATAATTGTTCTATGTTGAGTCATACAAATCTCCAGTTTAATTATGCTATAATCATAATGTGCCGACAGTATTACAGGATGGCCCTTATCACTTCATCTTTTTTAGTTCAGATCAGGGCGAACCAGCTCATATTCATGTTAAGCGTGACAGGAAAATTGCCAAATTCTGATTGGCTCCGGTCTCGCTGGTTAAAAATAGAGGGTTTAAAGAGCATGAATTGCGTGATATTGCCCGACAAGTTATCAAACATGAGACCATATTGTTGGAGGCATTGCATGAATACTTTAGTTCTTGAGGCTGATCCGCAAGTCACTGATATTTCCTTTACGGCCGATAAATTAACCGTTGATCTGAGCGACGGCCGTTCACTTCTTGTACCCCTTGCCTGGTATCCACGCCTGTACCATGCCACATCTGCCGAAAGAAATAATTGGCAGCTATTAGGCGCTGGATATGCTCTCGAATGGCCTGATTTGGATGAACATATCGGCATTGAAGGGCTATTGGCTGGACGACGCAGCGGTGAAAGCAAACGCTCATTGGAACGATGGCTGCACGGCCGTTCAACTGCTTCCTGATTCATGTCTTACCCCTGCCATTTAACACCGCCGAACAGCGCCAGTTCAAAATACTTCAAATAACAATCCACATGAATAAAGCCGATGTCGCGCAGCCAGTCGCATTGAGTTTCTACGGCCGTCAACTTATTAGCCGCTTTATCTGGTCGGTTGTATAAATCGTGGGATATTTGGGCGCGGGTTTGGCTGGAACCGATTTGCTTGTGGTAAGCAACCAGCGAATCCACAAACGCCTCCTCAAACATCATTTCACCCCATTTAGAGCGGGAAGAGACATGCTCCACATTGATAAAGATGCCGCCTGGAACCAATAATTCATACAATTCAGCATAGATTTCTCTTTTACGCTCATCTGTCTGATGGTGAATTGAATAACCGGAAACGATGACATCAAATTGCCAATCTCCAATTCTTCGATCCTGTTCAGAACAAGTCTCCAATCTCCAATCTCTATTTCCATAATCCACCTGAACCAATGTCACCCGCTCTTTATAGTCGGCCAGACGGCGTTGGGCAGCTTCCAGCATGGGGGCGGAGAAGTCGGCAAAAACGCCTTTCGCTTTTGGATAATGATCTAACACCACCTGACCCAAAATGCCATCGCCACAACCGAGGTCGAGTACGGCCGTGACCTCCTCCTGCACCCAACGAATCAAACGCAGCATTATATCCATCTGCGTTTCCGCCAGCGGGATGGCCCCCCGCACCCCATTCAAATAACGTTCAGTCAGGTTTTCACCTTGCCAGGCAGTTTCGTTAACTTCCATTGGTTTCATCTCCTAACCCTTTCCCATTAACTGAACACCAAAAACTGAAAACAACCTGCCGATTACTGACCACTGAGTGCGCTTGCCTCTTCCTCACGCGCTGCCAACATTCGGTTCAGGGCGCTCAGGTAGGCGCGGGCGCTGGCTACCACAATATCTGTGCTGGCCCCATGCCCGCTAAACGTGCGGGCAAACACCCGGTTTGTTTGCGGATTCATGCCATATTCCCGTTCGCCATTGATGGGTTGAATACGAATCATCGCTTCTGCCTGGGCATCCAAACCTTCCGTGACGGCGTTGATAGTGAACTCCGTCAGCCGGTTCTTCACGCCCACGATGCGATTAATTGCCTGGTAAGCTGCATCCACCGGCCCCGTGCCTAGCGCCGCATCCCTATACACCTGACCGTTTGGCCCCGAAATGCTGACTGTGGCTGTAGGCATACTTTGGTCGCCGCACGATACCTGAATTTGATTCAGCTTCCAGATTTCCGGCGGCTGGTATATTTCATCGGCAATAATGGCTTGAATATCGGCGTCTGTAACCACCTTTTTCTTGTCGGCCAACTTCTTAAAACGTTTGAAAGCGATGTTTAACTCTTCTTTTTCCAGATCGTCATAGCCCAGCTCTTCCAGACGAACGCGAAAGGCATGACGGCCGCTATGTTTTCCCAACACCAATTTGGAAGCGCCCAATCCCACCGTTTCCGGCCGCATAATTTCATACGTCCGCTCATTTTTCAACATGCCATCCTGGTGGATGCCTGCTTCATGGGCAAAGGCATTGGCGCCCACAATCGCTTTGTTGGGTTGCACCACCATGCCGGTGTAAGCGGCCACCATGCGGCTGGTTTTGGTGATTTGGGTGGAGTCAATGTTTGTTTGTACATCGAAGTTTTGCGGCCGTGTTTGAATCGCCATCACTACTTCTTCCAACGAGGTGTTACCGGCCCGCTCGCCGATACCGTTGAGCGTCACTTCCATCTGCCGCGCCCCATTTTGTACCCCGGCCAAAGTGTTCGCCGTCGCCAACCCTAAATCATTGTGACAGTGTACTGACCATACCACTTTGTCAGAATTGGGGGTGTTTTCAATCAGATATTTAATTAGCCAACCAAACTCTTCTGGCGTGGTGTAGCCAACCGTGTCGGGGATGTTCAGGGTAGTAGCGCCGGCTTTAATCGCTTCACTCAATACCTGTACCAAAAAGTCAGGATTAGAGCGGCCGGCATCTTCCGGTGAAAATTCAACATCATCACACAGCGTTTTGGCAAATGTCACCGACTCAATGACTTGTTCAATACATTCTTCGCGGTCTATTTTGAGCTTGTGTTTCAAATGGATGTCGCTGGTAGCCAGGAAGGTGTGGATGCGATGGCGCGGCGCGCCTTTTACGGCGTCATAAGCCCGTTGGATGTCACCTTTGCTGGCACGAGCCAGTCCGGCAATGATCATCGGTTGACCGGATTTACGGCCGTCCGTAAGCGGCCCCACCTCTTCGGCAATTCTTCTAACGGCATCAAAATCACCCAGGCTGGCAATCGGAAAACCTGCTTCACAAATATCTACCCCTAGCCGGGAAAGCTGCCGGGCAATCTCCAACTTCTCTTCCACATTCAACGTTGCTCCTGGAGATTGCTCCCCATCCCGCAGCGTTGTATCAAAAATGACTACTGTTTCTTTTTGAATCTCGACATCATCTTCGCTCATTTTTCAGTCTCCTTTGGAGCATTTTTCAGTTTTCAGTGTTCAGCGTATATTCTTCCAACTGAACACTGAAAACTGTTTGCTGAACACTGTTTACTCAATCTCTACCGGATTCAACCACGGCATCATCTGCCGCAGTTCTTTGCCCACTTGTTCAATTTGACTGCTGCGGGCTTCTTCACGCCGTTTGTTGAACCAGGCACGACCGTTCACATTCTCATCAATCCACCCTTCCGCATACGCCCCCGTTTGAATATCGGTTAGCATTTGCTTCATTGCCTGACGGGTATCGTCGGTAATGATTTTGGGGCCGCCGGTGTAATCGCCGTGTTCGGCCGTGTCGCTGACACTGTAACGCATATAACTGAGACCGCCGCGATAAAACAAGTCTACAATCAACTTCAGCTCATGCAGACATTCAAAGTAAGCGATTTCAGGTTGGTAGCCTGCTTCGACAAGGGTGTTAAAAGCTGCTTCCACTAACGCTGCCACACCGCCGCAAAGGACAGCTTGCTCGCCAAACAAATCCGTTTCTGTTTCCTCGGCAAAAGTCGTTTCCAAAGCGCCGGCGCGTGTGCAGCCCAACGCTTTGGCATAGGCCAGGGCAAAGGCCAGTGCATTGCCGGAATAATCTTGATGGACAGCCACTAGGCAAGGCGTACCAGTTCCTTCCACATATACCTCGCGTACCCGATGCCCCGGCGCTTTGGGAGCTACCATCGTCACGTCCACATTGTTTGGGGGCACAATCTGGGAAAAGCGGATATTGAAACCGTGCCCAAACATTAGCGTCTTGCCTTCGCTCAAATGGGGTTCAATGGATTCTTTGTATATTTGCCCCTGTTTGGTATCCGGCAGCAGTACCATGATTACATCTGCTTCGGCACAGGCGTTGGCCGTTGTTTTTACCGTTAGCCCATCCGCCTCGGCCGTAGCCCAGGATTTGCTGCTTTCGTATAAACCAACGCGTACATCTGCCCCGGAATCTTTAAGATTCTGAGCATGGGCGTGACCCTGGCTGCCATATCCAAGTACGGCTATTTTCTTGCCCTTAAGCAAGCCCAAGTCTGCATCTTTGTCGTAATAAATGTTTGCCAAAATAAATTCTCCTTTTTTGAAGATTGGGAGATCGGAGATTGAGCAGTCGCCCAATCTCCTGATCTCTCAATCTCTTATTTTTAATGATTTCCGTTAGTATGAGCGGTTACGGCCGTCTCATCTTCTCGTTTATCATGCCCATTACGCACCATTGCCACCTGACCCGTGCGTACCATTTCCAAAATGCCAAAATTTTGCAGTAAATCAATCAGCGAATTGACCTGATTCTCTTTGCCTACAATTTGAATGATGACCGATTGCATATCCACATGCACAATCCGCGCCCGGTAAATATCCACAATCTGCATCACTTCAGCCCGATTTTCGCTGCTTGCTTTCACCTTAATCAAAGCCAATTCGCGGGTAATCGGGCCTTGATTGGTCACATCCTCAACGCGGGTCACATTGATGAGCTTATATAGCTGTGTTTCCACCTGACGCATATCCCGGTTTGTGCCTTTGGCTACAAACGTCATCCGGCTAATACCCGGCTCTTCACTGTGTCCCACCGCCAGACTTTCAATATTAAAATTGCGCCGCCGAAACAGCCCGGCTACGCGGTTCAATACGCCTGGTTTATCTTCCATCCAGGCAATCATTGTGTGTCGCTTCGTTCCATTCTCTTGCATTGTTCGATTCCTTTTTCGTATTCCGTGTTCCGTATTCCGTCACAGTTCACGGATTACGGATTACGTTTCACTTTCTTGCGTCATCGTCGGTGCCGGCCGTCGGATCATATCGGCATTACTTTTACCAGGCGTTACCATGGGGTAAACATTGGTAAACTCTTCCACCTGGAAATCTAGCAAAAATGGACCATCATAAGCTTGCGCTTCTTGAATAGCCTCATACGCCTCATCTTTATGGGTGACAGCGCGGGCGGGAATGCCATACGCTTCGGCCAGCTTCACAAAGTCCGGGTTAAACAACGGCGTACCCGAATGACGCTTGTTGTAAAACACATCCTGCCATTGGCGCACCATCCCCAAATAGCCATTGTTGATGATGGCAATTTTGATGGGCAACCGTTCTTGCACAACAGTTGAGAGTTCCACCATCGTCATTTGAAATCCGCCATCGCCGGCTACCACCCACACTTCTTCATCGGGGCTGCCCATTTGAGCGCCGACAGCGGCCGGTAACGCATACCCCATCGTTCCCAATCCGCCAGAGGTTAACAGGCTGCGCGTTTTGGTGTGATGGAAATATTGCGCTTCCCACATTTGATGTTGGCCGACATCGCTTACAATGGTTGCATCTCCCTCATTGGTGGCGTGCCACAAGGTACGCATGATGTAGGGAGCCACCAATTCGTCTGTTTCCTGAGTCAAAATATCCCGATGCCCTGTTTCTGCTTTCCATTCGGCAATTTGTTCTAGCCAGGCGGGATGTTCATTTGGTTCAACTTGGGGCAGCATGGCACGTAATGCCAGCAGAGCGTCGCCCACAACGGGGGTGTTGATGGTGATATTTTTGCCCATTTCGGCCGGATCAATATCTACATGGATAATTTTGGCTTTGGCGGCAAAGGTTTCAAAAGCGCCGGTCAGCCGGTCATCCAGACGAGCGCCTATAGCCAGCAGCACATCACATTCTTGCAGGGCGTAATTTGTGTACGCTTCACCGTGCATTCCACCCCAACTGATGGACAGGGAATGGGTAGCCGGAAACGTACCGATACCCAGTAAGCTGGTAGCGACGGGAATGTTGGCTTTTTCGGCCAGTTGGCGTAGTTCAGCTTCAGCATGGGCAATAGAGACGCCTTGTCCGGCAATGATGACTGGTTTTTCTGCTTCATTGACTAAACGGGCGGCGCGGGTTACGGCCGTTGGGTTTGGCGCGTTCAAGTTTGGATTGTAACCGGGCAGATTGATGGTTTCGGAGTACGTGAACGGCATGGATGCTTGCTGCACATCTTTGCATATATCAATCAGTACGGGCCCCGGCCGGCCAGTGCTGGCAATGTAAAAAGCTTCTTTGATGGCGTCCGGTAGTTCCCGGATGTCGGTGATAAGGTAATTATGCTTGGTGACTGGCAGGCTGACTCCCTGGACATCTGCTTCTTGAAAGCCATCACGGCCGAGCAGGGAAGTGGGAACCTGCCCGGTAATGGCCACAATGGGGGTGGAATCCAAATAAGCTGTGGCTAACCCGGTGATGAGGTTGGTAGCTCCAGGCCCAGAGGTAGCTATGCAGACGCCCACTTTGCCCGTGGCGCGAGCATACCCATCAGCCATGTGGGAGGCGCCCTGCTCATGGGTGACGAGGACGTGGTGGATAGGATATTCATATTTGGCTAAATCATCGTAGACCGGCAGGATAGCTCCACCGGGTAGCCCAAACACGACCTCAACGCCTTCGTGCATGAGACATTCCCAGATAATTTGTCCGCCAGTTTTTATCTCACTCATATTTCTGCTCCTTTTCTTGAAGAGATTAAGAGATTGGAGATTAGAAATTGACCACTTTTAATCTCTAATCTCCAATCCCTAATCTCCAAATAAAAAGGCGGAAAACAGAGGGTCTGCTTTCCGCCTTTGAAATAACAGGGATCGGTTAGGGAGGGTGCAAATGTGCATGTTTGCAGGTCTGCAAGTTCGTTTTATCACTTGCCCACTTGCTACTTGCAACTTGCTACTTGCATACTTGCTACTTGTCATTTGCCACTGCTTCCAAAAAAAAAGCCGCCCAATTGGGCGGCTTTTACTGTTTGTCCGGTTTTGCTAACCTGTTTGCCATTACCCAACACGAATTGCGCCCTTATTGACAATAATAAGGAGGACAAGAATAAGGATAAGGTTAATCAGGTTTATGTTAATCATTTCAAAAATCTCAACTCGCAATTTGTTGCCGTTAAGTATACGTAGTGTAGCTATCTTTAGGCCAGATGCAAATTTACAAAAAAAACGAGGTAGTTCTTGTGCAGTTTTAACAATAATCCCCAGGCAGTATTTGCCCTAAAAAGCGAAAAGATCGGCTTCCCGATCTTTTCTTCCCACTATTTCCCACTGAACCGCGCTTTTCAGCACAAGTCGCTAGAAGTATATGAAATTGCGGCCGTGTTTTCTATGGTCAAGTTATCAGAAAGGGGATGGCTCTCAACTGGTAAAAGTGTACAGATGGCACAAATAAGGCAAAGTTGAACACCGAATGTAAAGTATGCCTGACATTATGTACCCAGTCTGGCGTTAGCGCTCAAGTTTGCCGGGATATTCAACTGTCCGGTAGAAGGTTTATTTCCTCTGGGCGCAGAAACCTGAGAGAGGTTCCACCTTTGGGAAAGGTGGAACCTCTGGTCTTAAATTAATTTGGAGGACAAAAGCAATGTTTTGGAAGCGATCATTTGATGAACGGTTTGTCAGGCACAGATTGTATGCCACACGATTTTCGGCGGTGGTTACGGCCGTTTTCGTTGCCGCCTGGTTGTTATATGAAGCGATTATCAACGATGTAGTCCGTCAGAATTTAATGCTTATCCTAATCGTGTTAGCTGTCAGCAAAGTAGCGGCGATGTTGTATTATCGTTTGACTGACTAGACGGCCGTAACCCCAAATACTGTCCTATCTCCCGTGGCTACGATACGGCCGTCCCGGCTGAAAACCGCATCTACAATCAAAAAAGAATATGCCGGATAAACTTTGGTATAATGACCTCATGAAGATAGAAGATCTTATATGGTTAGACGATGTTGTTGACAAGTTAGAGTGAAAACATCAAGTTACGTCTGCCGAAGTAGAAGATGTCTTTACAAACGGCCCATCTTTTCGTTTTGTTACCAAAGGTCGGAAACGCCAGAATGAAAATCTATATGCTGCCAATATTTATACCAGTATATCAATCATAAAGAGTATATTTTCATGTTGTTGAAAACACCCTCAAGGTTGCCCGCTTTCTCATTATTAACGGCGCCTATTTTGCTGTTGGCATATAGTCTGCGCTTGCTAAACATTACCAAGCGTTCTCTTTGGTTTGATGAAGCAGTGGAGTATTTAACGGCCGCTACCCCCCTCCGCCAATTACCTCAAGCTGTTATTGCTTCCAATTATCAACCACCATTACATTCATATCTCCTCCATGCCTGGTTGCAAATCAGTATACAACCTCTTTGGCTTCGTTATCTGGCCGTACTAATTAGCATGTTTACGCTGGTTGGCGTCATGAAATTGGCTTTTATTATCTTTGGGGTGCGGGCGGCGTTGATAGCCGGTTTGATTACGGCCGTCATGCCTACGGAAATCTACTACGCTCAGGATGTAGGTGAATACAGTCTCTTGGTCAGCGCCCTTACCTGGTCACTCTACTTTTTGTATCGGGCCATGCAATTACGCAACCGTTGGTTGTATTGGGGATTATGGGTATTTTTTAGCGTGACGGCCGTCTACACCCATTACGGAGCAGCTATCGTCGTTATTCCATTAGCTCTGGTTACGCTGGCAGTAAATTTGCGGCCGCGACGCCGCAAAGCGCTACGTCAACAGATCAGTGTTGTTCTTGTTAGTGGGCTGCTGACTTTGCCCTTGTTGTTATACTTTTTACCAGCCCAGTTTAGACGTGTAAGTGACAATGTATTAGCCTACCCGGTACGGCCGTTATCCCAGGAAGCCCGCCTATTTTTGCAAGGAATAGGAGATACCTTCCTTTACAATCTCATAGGTTGGCCCATTTCTGAAATACCCAAAAGCCTAGGGCTTATTTTTCTAATCGTTATTGGGTTATTGGCCTTGCTTACCATAGGCAATAAATCCAAACGAATCTACGGTTGGTTTCTGGCAATCTACATCGTTTACTTTTTTACCGTCCGTGCCGGTTTATACGCAGGGTTTGGCCTCCGCTATGCTCTCATTTTTACACCCTTGTTCATTCTCATCACTACCAGCGTTATCGAACAACTTTGGCAGCGCCGGCTGGCAGGTGTCGCCATCGTTTTACTGAGTCTTATCGTGGCTGTTGAATTATATGCTCTCCCCAATCCTAGTATGTCATAACTTATGCGGAATACAGTCACCTGGTCGCCCCTGGAACAATTGGATGGCGCCATAACCTATTGGCACGATAAGCGGCAGCCAGACGAAGCAACATTTGTTTACTATGGCGCTGTTCCTGCCTTCCGCTATTATTTGCGGGTTCATGGTCTGGATACACAACCGTATAGCTACTCACAGTCATTTGTTCAATGTAGAGAAACTCGAGATAAAATTTGCCAGGAATTCAATCTCTACTTTAGTCCCTGGGTCAGGAAATTATCTACCGAAGAAAAAGTAGAAAATTTGTATGAGATACTGGGTGGGCAACCCCCAAAAGTTTGGCTGATTTTTTCGCATGTACATGGGGACGAAGAAAAAGAGATGATGACACTACTGCAACAACAATATGAACTGGCGGATTCGTTCGTTCAGGACAATGGTTCAGCTTATCTGCTTATTAAATAATCCTTTTATGAACGTGTTTTAGTACCCGACATGAAAGGTCAAGGGGGCAACAAATGCCCTACAGATGATCAGGCAAGCTAACGCCACCTGTCATCGGCTCGTTAAGAAAAAAGCGATAGATTGTAGGTGATCACGCCCGCTGGAAGCCGGGCGGTGGCAATTGAAACTGCCATGAGAACCTCATTTTGAGTTCCGCCAGCCGATTTGTGGCTAATAAACGGAACAAATAGCGCCAACCAAGCTGAGATAAACTCAAATCACGCCGATCAGAACAGTCTATCTGTTTGGTCTGTTTGATTATAACTACATGCGTCCCCAGACCGAGGGTCAGGCAACTGGCGATAGCAATAGCTAACAACTGAAAAAGCGCTTGAACTCAGTTAAGCTTATTGCTGACCACTCATTCCCCAGGACATTCATCAGCATGCAAATATTGTTGACATTCGGCTGTGGTTAACGGCCGTGTCAGCCGCGACTGGGTTAACTTGACTAACTCCTCAACAGCATTTCACCTGTTGTCATATCCCACACTTTCGCCGCGCCTGTCCAATCGCTGGTTGCCAATTGCGTACCATCAAAATTGAAGTCCATGCCGGTAACAGAGCGGGTTGAACCTTCCAAATCAAAGAGGAGTTCTCCTGTAATTACATCCCAAGGTGATCTCTTCGTTCATACTGAATTCCTTATTCTTTTGGGGGAGTTACGGGCGTTTACTCTTTATCCGGCCGTAACTGCCACAACTTAAGAGCCAGGTGCATACCCAGGCGCATATTGGATTGATTGAGGTCGTGTCCTGTCAGGTCTTGAATGCGTTCCAGGCGGTAGAGGAGGGTGTTGCGGTGGATGAATAGGGATTCGGCCGTGCGGCTAATGTTGCCGTGGTGGTTGAAGTAAGCGTCAATCGTTTTTACCAGGGCGCTGTTGTGCCGTTCATCATACCTTACCAGAGGACCGATGACTTGGATGGTGAAAGATTGCACGGCCGGGATGTTTTCCAACTGTCCCAACAAACGATACACGCCTAAACTGTCAAACTCCACAACTTCACCCCGAATTCGGAGACGTTCGCTGAGCTGCATTGCTTGCAACGCTTCATTGTAAACTTCCGGCCATTCAGTTAATGATTGCGCCGGCCCGCTCATGCCAGCCACCAGATTGGCTTTGGGAAACTCGGCCTGCACCTGTTCCAAAATACGTCGCCCCAATTCATGAGCCGAATCCATATCATCTTTGGCGTGCAGTTCTTGAAAAATGCAGAGATGAGTATCGCCATAAACATGCACCAGAGCGGAACGGCCGTGTGAGGAAAGTGTCCAATGTACGGCCGTTTCCAAACGACGCAGTGATGTTTCTTCTGTACCCGCCCAGGCAAAAGTCATTACCGCATGAGGTTTGTCTGTATTGTGATCCAGGCGGCTGGCCAGCCGGGTAATTTCCCGTTGGGGTAATGTGCCGGCCAGCAGACCTTCCAAAAAATCGCCACGCAGCGCTTTTTTGGCTTCACTGACCGCTTTGGCTTTCGCCATTTCCAGGGCCAGCGCGGCCGCTCCTTGTTCTACCGCCTGCTGGTCTAACAAATTCAACTCATCGGCCGGACCAATAACAGACAGGTAGCCGCGTGCCCGGTCGCCGGACACAATGGGACTGACAAGACGACCGATATTCTCGATGGGCAAAATTTGTTGCCATAAACTTTGGTGGGCGCGGGCAGCTGCTTTACGATTGCGCAAGACGGCCGGTAATTCTTCCCGTTTGGCCAAAACTTCTTGAATCTTTTCCACGTCGAGCGCATTGTTGTTGGGGACATTGACAGCTTTGATCTCCAATCGTTTGTCTTGCACAATAATTATTTTCCCGGTTAGTCTGGAAATAACAGCACACATGGCGGGGACGCCTTGTTCTTCACGGGACATTTCGGAGAGGGTGCGGTAAAGTTGCAACCCGCGCTCGGTGGTGGCGGACTGCCGGTCTACAATTAAAGCAGCAATTGTCCGGTTTGTTTCGCGGACGGATGTGTTCGCAGGGGCTACCAATATGGGGAGGTCGAGGGTGGTGGCTTTTTCTACGGCCGTGTCGGACACCGGCTTAAATAGACACACACCGGCAGCTTTTAGTTGTGCTAGAGCGTTCAACTTTTCCACCAATATTTTATTGGAAATACGTTTTTGCAGCGCCAGTGGCAGAATGACCAGATCATCCGCCTGTATTTGCAAAGACAGGTTTTCCCATGATGTCAGAACAACAACCCATTTAATGACTCGTCGGGAGGGGTCTTTTTGGGTGGCTACGGCCGTCTGCAAAGGCAACGCCAGTTGCAGGACATCACCTATATGTACGTCATGGGGAGTAGGATACTTACTCATATTACCGTTCATTATTAACCGGCAGGCGAATGATAAAGGTAGTGCCATCTCCGGGTGTGCTGACAACATTAATTTCACCGCCGTGCTGCTCGATAATGCGATGGCTGGTTGCCAGCCCCAGACCGGTTCCCTTGCCAGGGTCTTTTGTCGTATAAAAGGGTTCAAAGATATGGGCTAACTCGGCCGCAGACATCCCTTTGCCATTATCGCTAAATAATACCTGGATGTGGCTGCGTTCAGCATCCGGTCGGGTACTGATTTCGATTTGACGATTTTCGGGTAAATCTTGCAAAGCGTCGCGGGCATTAACGAACAGATTTAACCAGACACTTTTGAGATGCTCCCAACTAGCAGTGATAGGAGGGAGATCATCAGCCATATTTTGGATGACCTGGGTGTTGGCAGTCTGTAATTGGTATTGCACCAGCGCCAACGCCTGCCGGATAGATTTGTTCACGTCGTCACTGTTGAAGGCGTATTGTTCTTGCCGCGCAAAATCTAGCAAACCACGTACCACTTTGGCCGCCCGTTTGCCAGCCAGATGGATAAGCTCTACTGATTCATAATTGTCCTCATCTGGAGGAATCGTCATCTTGAGGATTTCTGCATTGGCGTTTATGGCGGTGAGGGGATTGTTGATTTCATGAGCCACACCGGCGGCTAACTGGCCGATGGCGGCCAATTTACCCGCTTGCAGTAGAGAACTTTCCAGCCGTCGTTCTTCGGTACGGTCTTGCCAGACGAGGACGGCGCGGGCGGAACTGGCTTGCTTGGTGGGGATGGGGTAGGCGTTGATATCCCATTCACGCGGAAGATGATCTTCCCCTTTGTAGTTGAGCGTCCAGTGATCGGCTTCTTTTTGGGTGAGGGTGTGGGCGACATGACAGTGGGCGCAAGGGGTTTCACGGCCATAAAAAGCCGCATAACAAACCTGCCCTACCAACTCATCAAGTGTCTTTTCCAGTTCATCCGCTTTATTCTTGTTAATGCCTACCAATTCCCAATCATCATTAATGGTGTAGATGGGATTGGGAATGCCGTTAATGAGGGCTTGCAGGGTGTTACGGTTTTCTAGTAGTTCTTGCTGTCGTTGGCGAATACGTTGGAAGAGCCACGCATTTTCTATCGCTTCACTGATGGAACTGGCTAGAGAATTGAAAATATCGAGGTCGAAGTCGGAGAAACGGTCGTCTTTATTGTTATACCCGCCAATCATGCCTACCGGCCGTCCACGGACAACGAGGGGGGCAATGACTAAAGAATGAACTTCATAGTTTGGGGGGGCGTCAACGGTGGGGGTGAATCGTTCATCGGCCAGGGCATCGTTCAGAAAGACGGCCGTTTGCTTATTAAACGAAATCCCGGTGACGCCTTTATCACTGGGAATGGAAGGGATAGCGGTAACAGGCACCACTCCCTCCTGGTTTTGCAGATTTTTGTAGCGCAGCTTGCCCCCTTCCACAAGCAGTGCGGAAGCCAGTTCAACATCTACCAAAGAGAGTATGCCCTCTACGGCCGTTGCCAGAATATCTGCCTGTTCCAACTGCGCCGCCACCGCTTGGGCAATGTAGTTTAAATCGGCCAACTGTTGGCTTTGTCGCTGCAGCTGCTTTTCCAACTGCTGTGTGCGTAAAATTGTTTTAACACGGGCCAACAGCTCCTGGGGACGATACGGCTTGGTAATATAATCATCGGCTCCGGCCGACAGGGCTTCTACTTTTTCACTGCTGCCGGCAGCGGCCGTTAACAAAACCACCCGCGTATAACGTAAATCAGGATGATCCCGAATCCAATTCAGCACATCCAGCCCCGACAAATTGGGCATCCGCATATCCAGCAGCACCAGATCAATGTCAGCCTTTCTTTCATCCAGCGTAGACTGCAAAAAATTGATGGCCTGTCGCCCATCGTTGGAAATGGAGACCTGATACCCTTCTTTCTTTACCAGATAATCAGCTAGAGATTCAGCAATTTCCGGCTCATCATCCACAATAAGTAGTTGTGAAGGGGGTTCGGTGGTTGTTATTTCTGAGAAAGTTCCAGCGGATGTCATAAATGAGGGGATGAGATTAGAGATTTAGAGATCGGAGATGATGTCGTTTCTAATCTCCAATCTCCAATCTCTAATTCTCTTGAGGATCGGTCGTAAATGAATAACCATGCCCTTGAATTGTTAAAATATAGATGGGTAGACTGGGTGTTGGTTCCAGTTTCTCGCGCAGGTTTTTGATATGCGCTCGTACCAATTCCGGGCTGCCCGTATCTTGGGGATAATCCCATACATCTTGTAACAATTGTTGGCTGTTAAACACCTGATCGGCATGGCTCATTAAATGATAGAGTAAGTCAAACTGCACATTGGTTAACAAAGCGGTGCCATGCGGGGTTGTTACTTTGAAACTGCGACAGTCCAGAATAACCGCGCCGGCCGCCACGGCCGTCGGTTGCTCATTGACCTTGTCTTGGGCCACAACACGGCGCAGAATAGCCCGTACGCGTAGTTGTAACTCTTCCATATTAAAGGGTTTGATCAGATAATCATCCGCTCCGGCGCGGAACCCTTCAATTTTATCTTCATCTTTGGCTTTGGCTGTCAGGAAGAGGACGGGCAGGTCTGTCAAGAGTGGGTCGCCGCGAATCTGACGGCATACCTGATACCCATCCATGCCGGGCATCATGATATCTAAAATGAACAGGTCGGGGGGATGGCGTCGGGCCAGTTGCAGCCCTTCGGTGCCGCTGTTAGCCACCATGACATTGTAGTCATACGTTTTTAACACACGTTGCAGCGTCCGTGACACCAGTTCATCATCGTCAATAACCAGGATCGTTGACATAGGTACTCCTTGTAAATAGTGGCTGGTTGTTGGTTGCTGGTGGTTGGTACGAATAAACGACTAACCACAAACAATTAGCAACCAACCTCGCTTTATGTGAACCTGCTTGGATAGTATATCAGATTTTTGTGGATTGTGTGGTTGGGCAAAGAGGCATCAAAATCATCAGCCATTACATCCCTGGCGTCACCAAGTCGCTGTTGAGTTTGGGCTTCGGGTACAACCATGAGTTTAATCAGAGGTTTTTCCCTTTGGCGATGACAATTTCTTCTCCATCTAGCGCCCGTTGGATGAGTTGCGAAAGATGTGTTTTTGCTTTGTGAATGGTAACTTGTGTCATACTTATAGCAGCAGCTTCAACGGCTCTTCCAAAATCGTTTTGAAGGTTTGCATAAATTGGGCTGCTTCCGCGCCGTCTGTTACCCGATGATCGGCTGAAATGGTCGCTTTCATCATTGTGCCAATCGTTAGTTCACCATCTTTAACTACAGGTACCTGCCGGGCTGTACTCACAGCCAGAATGGCTGCATTGGGCGGATTGATAATGGCGATGAAATTCTCTACATCCCATGGGCCAAGATTACTGACGGTGAATGTTCCCCCATCCACATCTTCGGGACGAACTTTACCTTCACGCGCACGGCCGAACATTCCTTTGTGGTCGCGGGCAATTTTGGAGATACTGGTATTGTCCGTGTCCTTTTGCACGACGGTGAGTAAGCCGCCTTCTACAGCCACGGCCGACCCCACATTGATGCGATTATGCAATATGAGCTTGTCCCCGGCATAGCTGGCGTTGATGTTGGGGAATTGGCGCAATGTCAGGGCGGTTGCTTTCACAATCAGGTCATTAACTGAAATTTTATCCGCCTCAGGCAAGGTGGCATTGATCTGTTTACGCAGTTTGAGAGCGGCCGTCATATCAATTTCAGTCGTCACGTAAAAGTGGGGCACGGTTATTTTGCTTTCGGTCATACGGCGGGCAATGGCGCGGCGCATTCGGGTTAACGGCCGTTCGCTAATTTCCGGCCCGGTGAAAACAGGCGTAGGTGTGGGGGCGGCGGCCGGAACTGGGACTGGCGCGGCCGTTGTCTGTAGTTGGGCCAGGTAAGATTCCACATCTGTTTTGCGAATACGGCCGTCTGGCCCACTTCCGCTCACCTGCTGCAAATCAATATTGTGCTCCCGCGCCATACGTCGGGCGACAGGGGTGGCTTTAACGCCGCCAGGGAACGTTTCGCTGATCGCATTAGACACAGCGGCTGGCACGGCCTGGGGTGCGGCATCTGGTGGGGCTGCGGCCAGCGTTGGTTCTGGTTCGACCGGGGTTGGGCTGTTGCTGTTACCGCCTGCTTCGGCCGTCATCGCTGAAATATCTTCACCCTTGGCGCCAATAATGCCCAGATTGGCTCCTACGGGAATCAGATCGCCCGATCGGGTAAAGATAGCCAGCAGAATGCCTTCGGTGCGCGCCTGCAATTCCTGGGTCACTTTGTCGGACTCAATCTCGGCCAGCACATCCCCTTTGGCAACCGGCTCGCCTACATTTTTAAGCCAGGTTCCCATCGTGCCTTCTTCCATATCAAAACCCAACGTGGGCATTTTAATAAACTCCGCCATTAGAGAATCTCCTTCACGGCCGTGACCACTTTTTGTGCATCCGGCAACGCTGCTTTCTCCAAATCACCTGAATACGGCGCAGGCACATCTGCCTGAGAAACCCGCTTAATGGGCGCATCCAGATAATCAAATGCATGTTCTTGTAATTGGGCTACCAGTTCAGCCCCAATACCATACGTCTTATGATTGAATTCCACAACCACACCCTTAAACGTCTTCTTAAACGAAGCCAATGCCAGCGACATATCCAACGGTTGCAGCGTTCGCAAATCAATCACTTCCGCTTCTACGCCTTCTTTGTCCAGGATGTCGGCCGCTTCTAAGGAAATATGCAGCCCTTCACCATACGTAATAAGGGTGATGTCGGAACCGTCCCGTTTTTTATCCGAGGCGCCAATCGGTATGGTGTAATCCTCGTCCGGTACATCCCCGCGCACTTTGGGAGAAGTGTACAGCGGTACCGGTTCGATGAAAAGTACCGGGCCATTGTCACGAATGGCGGCCGTCAACAGCCCTTTAGCATCATAGGGTGTGGCCGGGCAGACAACTTTTAAGCCAGGGAAATGGGCAAAGGCCACGTCTGGTGTGTGGCTGTGGGTAGCGCCCAATTGTTTACCGCCACCACCGGGAGCGCGGAATACAACCGGGCAATCAAACTGACCGTCGAACATATAGCTTACTTTGGCAGCATGGTTAATGATGGCGTCGTAGGCCACAAAGGCGAAGTTAATGGTCATGAATTCGGCAACAGGGCGTGTGCCGGCCATGGCCGCGCCTACGGCCGCGCCAGCAATAACCATCTCAGAAATAGGTGTATCCCGTACCCGGTTTTCCCCAAACTCTTCTAGGAAGCCTTTGGTGACAGCGTATGTGCCCCCCCAGGCGCCTACTTCTTCACCCATAATAAATACTTTTTCATCCCGTCGCATTTCGTCGCGCAGGGCGGCGGTAATTGCTTCTCGTAATGTTAATCTTGGCATATTTTCCTCGGTGGGTGGTAGTTGGCAGGTAGTGGCTGGTACAAACCACCACCCACTACCCACTATTTACTCTACATAAATATGGTCAAAAAGGGTATCCAGTCCCGGTAATGGTGATTTGTTGGCGAAGGTGACGGCCGTTTCAACTTCATTATGCACATCCTGGTCAATGTCAATCAATTCTTGTTCGCTGATCTGGTGTTTTCCAAGCAGGACTTTTTGCAAGGTGGCGATGGGATCTTTTTCGTCGCGCCATTTGTCCAGTTCCACTTTGGACCGGTAACGGGTACGGTCGCCGATGGAGTGGCCTTCGTAGCGGTAGGTTATCATCTCCAGGAACTGCGGCCCTTTCCCCTGGCGACAATTTTCGATGGCCCGCTTCGTTGCTTTATATACTTCGATGACGTTCATGCCATCTACCTGCTTGCCAGGGATGTTGTATCCTTTTGCTTTTTTGACCATATCGGGATTGGCAGAGGCTTTGTGTACGGCCGTGCCCATCCCATAATGATTATTCTCACAGATAAACAGAATGGGCAGATCCCACACGCCGGCCAGATTGAGTGATTCGTGATAATAGCCAATATTCGTCGCTCCATCCCCAAAGTAACAAAGGCAAACGCCACCTGTTCCTTTATACTGCTCGGCTAGAGCCATGCCTGTACCCAAAGATAGATGTGCACCAACAATACCATAGCCCCCCCAAAACTTCTTCTCTTTACTGGCCATGTGCATAGAACCGCCACGGCCGCCGGCCACCCCGGTTGCTTTGCCCATTAACTCCGCCATCACCGGCCCAGCGTCCAGACCGGCCGCTAAAGCATGACCATGATCACGGTAAGCAGTAATGAGATGATCTCTCATTTCATCGCGGGCGGCAATGGTTCCCACAGCCACAGCTTCCTGGCCAATATATAAATGGAGGAAGCCTTTAATCTTACCCTCTAACTGGTACAGCTCATCGCTACGTTCTTCAAAGCGGCGGATGAGTACCATCTGGCGATACCAATCAAGTAATGTTGCTTTGTCCATTCAATTCTCCTGAGTAGCGGCTGGTGGTTGGTACATGCAAGCTACTAACAACGAGCCGCCAGCCAGGTTTCCTTGCTTGCGACTTGTGTGTAATTGTAGATTTACTGTTCAAGGTTTTTAATCCATTTGTGGGAATGTGGTTATGAGTTCTTCAGATCAGGTGGTTCAGTATCAACCGGGGGCAAGTTTAGCAAAATTGTAATTTTGTGGCGAGTATATTATCCATCAGGTAGGGCGATTGCATACTCCAACTTGTTGAAAAACGAGTAAAATGTGGACGATAAAACAAACAAGCAAGGAGTAATACAATGTCAACTGCGCCAATCGCAATTCTTGAGGAACACTTTTCGGTAATCAACGACCCGCGGACAGAATACTTGGTCGAACATAACTTAGCCGTTTCCACACGACCAATGAGATTTTCCAACAAGGCAATCGGTTTTATATCTGGTTTTCCCGTTCCCCTTTGAGGTGATTGTTTTCATCGCGCAATCGTTGGATCTCTGTTCGTTGGGCGATATTTTCTTGCTTCAACTCCTCCACAAGGTTCAAGAGCAGCACAATTGCTTTTTGCACTCCTTCTACATCTTGAATCATTTGCGGGTTGAAGTTGTCTAACATGCAATCTATGGTATGGTGGTTTCTCTGATTCTGCTACCCCGAATTTTTGAGAAGATACGGAGATTCGTTATTAAAGATTGGAGATTGCAGGCGCAAATCTCCAATCTCTCTCGATAAAGGAACAATCTGATGACTGACATGCCTAAAGCATACAACTTCCATGGTACTGAAGAACGTCTTTACCAATGGTGGCAAGAAAACGGCTGGTTCAAACCTGAATGTCGCCCGGCAGAGGCCGAACCGTTTACCATTTCCATCCCCCCGCCCAATGTTACCGGCGAATTGCACATGGGACACGCTATGTTTGTGGCTCTGGAAGACCTCATGATCCGTCGCGCCCGGATGCAAGGCCGTGCTGCTCTCTGGGTTCCGGGGACAGACCATGCCGGTATTGCCACGCAGCTACAAGTCGAAAAACTGCTCCGTTCTGAGGGGAGTTCACGGCAAGAGGTGGGGCGGAAGGAATTCTTGCGTCGCTGCTGGGAATGGAAGGGCAAATATGGCGGTCACATTACCAAACAATTGCGCCATCTGGGGGCTTCTTGTGATTGGGATCGGGAACGCTTTACACTGGATGATGGCTTGAGTGAGGCGGTGAAAGAGGCATTTGTGCGTCTGTATCGCATGGGTCTCATTTACCGGGCCGAATATTTGGTGAATTGGTCACCGGGGCTGCAAACGGCCGTCTCCGATTTAGAAGTAGAATACACAGAAGAACAAGGTTATTTGTACCACTTCAAATACACCATCAAAGGGGGCGGGCACATCCCTGTAGCCACCACGCGGCCAGAAACGATTTTAGGGGATACGGCCGTTGCCGTCCACCCCGACGATGAGCGTTACCAACAAGTCATTGGCCAGACTTGCCTTGTACCCATCCTCAACCGGGAAATCCCCATTATTGCCGATGAATATGTGGAGATAGAGTTTGGAACCGGGGCGCTCAAAATCACTCCCGGCCATGATCCTAACGACTTTGAAATCGGCCGTCGTCACAATTTAGCCATTGTCAATATCATGAACAAAGATGCCACCTTAAACGAAAATGCTGGGCCATATGAGGGATTGGATCGTTTCGACGGCCGTCAAAAACTATGGGCTGATATGGAAGCGGCCGGCCTGACCATCAAAACCGAACCGCACACCAATAACATACCCCACAGCCAGCGGGGTGGCGAAATTATCGAGCCGTTGGTAAGTTGGCAATGGTTTGTCAATGTAGAGCCAATGGCTCATATGGGGTTGGATGCAGTCCATCGCGGCCGTATCCGCATTGTGCCCGACCGCTTTGTAAAGGTGTGGGATAACTGGTTGGAAAATATACGGCCGTGGTGCATCAGCCGCCAATTGTGGTGGGGCCATCGCATTCCCGCCTATTACGTCAACGGCGATTCCCAAAAAGTGATTGTTGCCCGCAGTGATGAAGAAGCATTAGCCGAAGCGCAAAAAAGATATGGCTCTAATGCTGCCATCGAACAAGACCCCGATGTGTTGGACACCTGGTTTAGCTCCGGCTTGTGGCCTTTTTCTACTCTGGGCTGGCCGGAACAAACCGACGATTTGCAACGCTTCTATCCCACTGATGTGATGGAAACGGGTTATGACATCCTCTTCTTCTGGGTGGCGCGTATGGTGATGCAGGGCTTGCTGTACACCAATGACATCCCCTTCCATACCGTCTATCTACACGGGTTGGTGCGGGATGAACACGGCCAGAAAATGTCCAAAAGCAAAGGTAATGTTACCGACCCGCTGGACGTGATGGGCGAATATGGCACTGACGCGCTGCGCTTTACTTTGCTGACAACGGGGACGCCGGGGAATGATCTTAATTTGGCTATCGGCCGTGTGGCCGCCAACCGCAACTTTGCCAACAAAATCTGGAATACTGCCCGCTTTATCAGTCTCAATCTGGACAAAGCCAACAAAACGGACGCTGTGAAATCACCTGAATACACGGATGCAGACAAATGGATTTTGACGCGCCTGAGCCAGGTAACGGCCGACGCCAATCGCCTGATGGATAATTACCTTTATGGTGAAGCAGGGCGGCAGGTATATGATTTCCTGTGGGGTGATTTTGCCGATTGGTATGTGGAACTGGCTAAAGTGCAGCTTCGTACAGGGGGTTCTCGTGCCTGGACAACATTGTCCGTTGCCAGACAAGTTTTAGATGATTGTTTGCGCCTGTTGCATCCCTTTATTCCCTATGTCACAGAAGAAACGTGGCAGCAGTTGAAGGATGCTTTTACAACGGCCGATTTAGGCATCGAACCGACCGGCGGCTGGGAAGAGGCGCTAATCATTGCCGATTGGCCGCAAGCTGGCGAGCAGTTCCCCGAAGCGGCCGCTGACTTTGCCCAACTACAAGAATTGGTGCGCAGTATTCGCGCTGCCCGTTCAGAGAATGGGGTGGAGCCGGGTAAGTGGGTGACGGCCGTTATCTCCGCCGGTTCCAAAACACACTTCTTGCAAAGCCAAAAAGAGGTTCTTTGCTTCTTGGCTCGTCTGGATGCGGAAACATTGGTTATTAGCGAACATGCGGCCGTGCCCGACCAGACCATTACTCTGGCGCAAGGTAACATCACCTGTTACCTGCCGTTGGCCGGGTTGATTGATCTGGACAAAGAGCGGCAGCGGCTGCAAAAAGAGTTGGCCGAATTAGACAAGCAAATCAAACGGGTAAATGGCCTGCTTAACAGCCCCTTTGCCCAAAAAGCGCCCGCCCAAGTCGTGCAAAAAGAGCGCGATAAACTGGTCCAGTTGCAAGCCAGCTACACCGAACTCAGCGAAAGATTTGCAGGCCTGTAAGTACCTGAGCAAAAGTTCTCATGTATTAGCCGCCGCCTGAGCTTGTCGAAGGCAGAGGCGGCGGCCACCGCTGCGGCTTCGACAGGCTCAGCCTCCGCTTGCTCTTAAAATATCCGAAAACATATGCTTGGGTACTTAACAATCAAAAACCGAGAAATTATCAGAACTCCGGTTTCCTTTCTATGTGCTATAATAATTTCGCTTTATCTATCTCACCAAAAAGGGTTTGTAATGCCTCTATTGGAAATTAGTCAGGAAACTAGGCCATCGCCTGATACTTTGCGACAATGGTTACAAGAGCAGAGCCAGCAATATGATCCTGTTGAAGAATTGCTGCGTTTGCAACGTGAATTAGGTGAATTTGAGCAAAGACATCAATTAGGATCAGATACATTTTTCCAGCTTTATGAGGCTGGCGAAATGGGAGATGACCTCGATTTTGTGCGCTGGGTTGGACGTTACCGATTATATCGCAACCTTAAACAGGCCATTTCTGACAGTCTCAAATTAGTTGTCGTTTCTTCGTTCCCCCTGCCTGCTTAAAATGCGATTAAGATCATACCTCAATCGTGTTTATACCGTTATTGATAGCCGACAAGAGATATTGATTGAATCTTTGCGCTTGCTGGAAACTGTGCCCGATCAGGAAGGGTTGCTTGAAGGTCGTTTGCGGTTCTGGGATGGATCGCTGCTGGAATTTGTAGAAGTAATTATTGAACAAGGTGTTGTCCTGACTAAAACAGATTATGCTTACCATTATCAAGACGCCCAAGCTTCCCTGATTTTTCGTTATGATAATGCACCTCACCATCCTGAAATTGCTACATATCCGCATCACAAACATACATTATCTGGTATTGAGCCAGCTGCACCGCCTGATTTTGGTGACATTTTACGAGAAATAGATACACACCTCTATCTCCCAGAATCTCAGAAATAACGTTTGGCATTACACTGCCATCCAAATCGTTAATTATCAATATGTCCACAGATTTGCTTGTTGCCCTGATTGTTTTCCTGGCTATTTTGGCGCAGACGACAACGGGGTTTGGGTTGGCGTTGGTGAGTATGCCGCTGTTAACGGCCGTTATCGGCTTAACGACGGCCGCTCCCCTGGTGGCCTTATTTGGTGTATTGGCAGAAATCATTATCTTGTTGCGTTATCGGGAAGCGGTTTACATTCGGCCGGTGGTCAAGTTAGTCGTGTCTGCCTTTGTGGGCATTCCGTTGGGTTTATGGCTGTTACAGGTGGTTGATCCTGAAATTGGCGCCCACGCGTTAGGTGTACTCGTGGCCGGATATGCGCTTTATGCCCTGTTCAATTTTCGGCTGCCACCGTTGGCGCGATCTGTTTGGGCATATCTGTTTGGCTTTGCTGCCGGGGCGTTGGGGGGTCTTTACAATACGGCCGGTCCCCCCGTCATCATTTACGGTAGCTGTCGTCAATGGTCGCCAGCCACCTTCAAAGGAAATTTGCAAGGCTTTTTTGTGCCTGTCAGTTTGATGATTTTGGTTGGGCATGTAGTGGATGGGAATGTCACGGCCGCTGTGTGGCGACTGCTCCTTGTTTCCATTCCGGCGGTGGGGTTGGGGTTGCTGGTGGGGTTTGCTTTGGACGGCCGTATCCCTGCTGCCACCTTCCGTAAAATTGTCCTCGCCCTGTTGCTCGTGATAGGCTTACGTTTGACTATTTCGTAATCCTTGTCTTCTTGTTCGCAATTTGCTAACATTTGCCATGCACATTATATCCAAAAAAGTCTTGCGTGAATTTTGGGAAGTACACCCGAATGCAGAAAGACCGCTTCGTAGCTGGTTTACGCAGGTCAAAAAAGCGCAGTGGCATAATTTTGCTGAATTGAGACAAGATTTTCCCTCAGCCGATTTAGTAGGACGGCTAACTGTGTTTAACATTGGTGGCAATAATTACCGGCTCATAACACGAGTTGAATATCGGCAGAAGAGAGTCTATGTCCGTTCTTTATTGACACATGCGGAATATGACAGAGGATGGTGGAAAGATGACGACTGGTACGCTTAACTATCAAGAATTATTGCAAACTTTTGTCCCGCGGCCGATTACTACAGAAACAGAGTATGATGAAGCAGTTACCCAATTAAACATGCTCATTGATAAAATTGTTTTAACTCCTGACGAACAGGATTTCTTAACCCTTTTAGGGACGCTTATATCAGCCTATGAGGATGAGCATTATCCTGACGAGGAATTCAAATTGCGGGGTATTGAATTGGTGAAGGGGTTGATGGAGTTGCACGAATTGAAGCAGAAAGATTTAGTGCCGATCTTTAAGACCAAATCAATTGTATCGGCCGTGTTAAATGGTAAACGGCCGTTGACAGTGGAACATATTGACAAACTGGCAAAGCAATTTGATTTGCCCCATGAACTTTTCTTCGAGCCTGATAGTTACCCATGAAAGATCCAGGAGGTGACACGATGAGTGGAGCATCTGCCGGTAGTTCGCCCATTGGCGCGGTGTTACAATTTGTGTGGGACAATTTTGTGCAGCCCAATTTGGCGCGGGGTGCAACCTGGGGCTGGAAAGCAGCCCAATGGAAACGCGCCGCCGACCGGTACAGCCAGAAGTTGGAGCAGGATTACGGCAAACTTTTTGTGTTGGGGCAGCCAGTGAACATGAATTGAGCATATGCGAATTTCCAGAGGCGGAGCCGTTTGTAGATTACCTGTTACATTCAGGGCGGACTTTGGTGTTGTGGGACGGCCTGGATGAGGTCAAGAAAGATGCAGGCGAGCGTCAACAACTGATAGACGACATGCATAATTTCATGCGCCAATATCGGGAAACACAATTCCTGGTCACCTGCCGGGTGGCGGCCACCCATTATGAATTTGACAATGTGCAATATGTAGAGATGGCCGATTTTGATGACAGCCAAAAGCGCACTTTCATTCATCATTGGTTTGCTGACAATGCAGAAGCGACGAGATGTTGGCAGGAACTGCAAAAAGAAGCCAACAAAGGCTTGCAAGAGTTAGCCCGTGTGCCGCTCTTGTTGACGTTATTGGCGATTACGTATGATAGAACGTTGACTTTTCCGCAAAGGCGGGTGGAAATTTATGAAGAAGCGATTGACGCTTTGCTAAAAAGTTGGGATTCAAAGCGACGTATTAAGCGTGGGGAGGAGCCATACAAAGAACTTTCATTAGGACGCAAGCGGCAGATGCTTTCTCATATTGCGGCAGAAGCGTTTGCGGAAGGGGAGTTTCTATTCCCTAAACGAAAATTGGCCGGGATAATTGCTGCGTTTATGAAGAAAGTGCCAGGGTTAAATGAAGCTGATATTGATGGGGAACTGATTTTACGTTCCATAGCAGCCCGGCACGGCATATTTGTAGAGCAGGCCAAAGATATTTACTCCTTTGCTCACCTTTCTTTTCAGGAATATTTTACGGCCAAATATATTGCCAATAATGCGCGGCAGGGGACATTGGAGCGGCTGTTGCCCCAGGCAGAGGATGACCAGTGGCGGGAAGTGTTTTTGCT
>JAAEOP010000206.1 GCA_024223125.1 Chloroflexota bacterium | reverse complement strand
TTCACAATAAGCCGCGTTCGTAAACTTTGGCGTTGGGTGGCAATGCCTACCGGACAGTTGTTGGTGTGGCAGGCGCGCATCCCCAAACAGCCAATGGCTTGCATGGCTGAATTGGCAATGGCCACCCCATCCGCCCCTAACGCCAACGCCTTCACAAAATCTGATTCGGTGCGTAAGCCGCCGGTAATGATGAAGGTGACTTTGCCGCTGAAACCGCGCTTGTCCAGATGCCGACGGCCGCGAGCCAAAGCCACCATCGTCGGTACGGAAATATTATTTTTGAATAGGTTTGGCGCGGCGCCAGTGCCCCCGCCACGGCCGTCTAAAATAATGTAATCCACACCCACCGCCAGGGCAAAATCAATGTCCGCTTCAATATGCTGCGCCGACAGCTTAAAGCCGATGGGAATACCGCCGGAAATCTGGCGCACGTCAGTGGCTACTCGTTGAAAATCCGGCACGGAAACCAGATCGGGAAACGCAGCTGGGCTGATAGCATCTTGTCCTTCTTCCAGGCCGCGTACTTGGGCAATTTTGCCGACTACCTTTTTGCCGGGCAGATGGCCGCCAGTGCCGGTTTTGGCCCCTTGCCCTCCTTTGAAATGGAAGGCCTGTACGTTTTTAACTTTGTCCAGACTCCAGCCAAATTTGGCCGAGGCCAATTCATAAAAGTAGCGGGAATTGGCCGCCTGTTCTTCGGGCAGCATTCCCCCTTCACCAGAGCAGATGCCGGTTCCGGCCAATTCAGCCCCCATTGCCAGAGCTACTTTAGCTTCTTCGCTGAGAGCGCCATAACTCATGTCGCTGACGAAGATGGGGATTTTGAGGTAGAGCGGTTTTTTGGCCTGGGGGCCGATGATGAGGTCTGTGGCTACCGGATCGTTGTCGAGCAGCGGCCGTCTGGCTAACTGCCCCGTTATAATTTGAATATTGTCCCAACGGGGAAGCTCTGTTAACGGAACTCCCATCGCCGATACCTGCCCATGATGCCCCATCTTTTTTAGTCCATTTTTAGCCAGATCGCGGATATATTTGTTGTGTGGTTCTGCGGCCGTGCCGTGCAAATCTTCATACAACCCCAGGTACTTTTCCCGATTGTATGCTTGTGGATTTTCATCGTGCCAGGCGGCGATTTCAGCTTCATCTACATATACCGCATCATCCGCTTTATCTATCCAGGCGTTGAATTTGGGCAGCGTTTCTTCATTGTTGTAGGCGCTGACACCACTGTCGCAACGGTAATCCCAACCATGGACACCACAGACGATGTCGTCGCCAATGATGGCGGCGTCAGCCATGAGTGCGCCGCGGTGCAGGCAGCGGCCGTACAACACCGACACCTGATCATCATAACGAATGATCACTAAATCTACATTGGCAATCAGCGCATAAGCTGGCTGCCGGTCTGGTAATTCACTCCAGGTAGCAACATTTACTTTTTGAGTATGTTTCGTTTGGGGCATTGCCAACTCCTTTAAAGATGGTTGTTAGTTGCTGGTGGCTGGTTGTTGGCAGCTTGTAACCAGCCACTAACAACCAGCCACCAGTTACTTATTAGAGGGAACGATAGGCGAGGAGGAAACGGCCGAACACATTGGCCAGATACGGCCGCAATCGGGCAATCGGTTCATACGTCGTGCCAATTAACTCATCCTCAGGCCGTCGGTTAATTTTCTGCCAACTGTACATGTCAGGCATGTCATTAAACCATTCGGCAAAGTGGGTGAACCAGTTGATTAGCACATACAAACAGCGGGCGGCGGGGATGGCTTGACGAGCAGCACGGCCGACATAATCTTGCCCCAAACGCTGTTTCATACCGATCATATAACTGTCAATCATCGTCTCTTCTGACATGGGCCAAAACGGCCGTACATCCATAATGTGGCGATTCCGATCCTGGTACAGCAATTCAAACTGCTCCAAAAAAGTGACCAAATCCCAGATGCCTGGCCCAATGGCTGCTTTCCGCCAATCTACCAAAAAATAATCACCAAACAGTGTCAGTCGCCAATGGTAAGGGTGGGGCGCGCCGTGCAGCAATGCGGTTGGTAGATGGCGCAATGGTTCCAACATCGGCACGGGATCATCCAGCAAATCGGCAGCAATGGTCAGGTGTGTTTCACCTAAAATGCCAGGCCAACCACCCAATGCCCGCATCACTTCCAGGCCATTGGCCGCTTTTAGCAGCATGGGCGCCAGCCGCCCCGCATGATGAATAGCATGGTCAGACAGGATAGCGGCCGGCCCTTCGTCAAAATAAACGGATTGTTCGCTTCCCAATGAGTCTCGTGTAACCGTTTCGCCACGCCAGAAATGATTGAAACCCAGGCTATGCAACATGTCATCTTGCCGCCAAAAAGTAGCGTGCAGATCGGCCAGTTGACTGATGATCCTCTCTACATCAGCCACATCCCATTTTTGTGGCGGCCGATCATTGGGCACATCTTCCAATGCCAGCCAGCCACGCCGGGCAGCTTCTGGTAGATGGATAAAGCGGCAGGGTGGGGCGATGTGTGGCAACTGCGTTGCTAGATGTTGGTAAAACTGAATTTCTGGCAGGGCAGTTTGTTTGCCGATGAAGGTAATGGGATCAGTTTGATTTTGCAGGGCTAGATGGTAACGGGTGACACGGCCGTTTGCCGATGAAAATTTTACTGGCTTGCCGGATACGGCCGTGACGACCACATCCTCGGCCGTCAACTGCTCCCGCAGTAAAGCCGACCAGGCCATGGGGTCTCGTTTTTGTAATTGTGCCGCTACCAATCGTGATTCTTTCATCGTGGGCACATTTTAATGAGGATTGGTTTGAACGGCAACCTACGCCTGTGGGGAACCTTTTTTCTCACATCATCGTCTTATCCACATACCCGGGTAAATTCAAAAATTCCTGATTCTAGCGTTTTTTGTGACTGTGGCGAAAAAAGCCGATAATTATCCCTCAAATCAATTCTAAGGGATGGTAATTATGTCTGAACTAGCACGAAAAAGAAATAATAGCGCGAAAAAAACGAAACTGAAGTTCAATCGAGGCCAGAAAAGAATATGTGTTTCTGTAGAACAAGATGATTATCAGGCCGTGATTGAGGATATGAAAAACAATCGCCTTGTGACGACAAACCCATCCTTCGATACCAATATTTTGCAGCCGGTGGAGGATTTCAAGGTCCTCGTGGCCCCATCCGGTAAAAGCTTCGTCAAAACCGTTGATCCTGATCAGGTCGTCCCGCCAGAAGCCCTGATTGCCGCTTGCTCCGCTATTGCCCGGGCGGAATGGG
>JAAEOP010000205.1 GCA_024223125.1 Chloroflexota bacterium | reverse complement strand
TCTCGGCCTTGTTGGTAGAAAGAATAAACGAGACCGGCGATCCTAATATCATTGTGGGCACAGAAATTGGCGAGATTATTGTCTTTTCTTCCAGCGGAACTGTCCAATGGCGGGAATCGATATCCGAAGGGCGTCCCATCCGCCAACTTTTGTTGGTAAATGCCCCGAATGGCGTTCCACGGCTGGTGGCGGTGACGGCCAATAATATGTATTCCACAACGCTAGACGACAATCTGGCTCCCCGTATTGCCACATATGAGAAGAAGATCAATCAGCTATTTTCTTTGAATCAACCAGGAAATGAGTTAGCCGGACGGATGTTGGCGCTGGCCGACAATGCCCATGGTTTGAACTGGCGTGGTATTCAACTGCCCGGCTGGCCGCTGCGTATCACCGGTACACCTTTGGTCACTGTTCGGGCTGACGACATTGTGCAGGACAGTTTTGAAGCTGATACGGCCGAATCTTTTCTACTGGCTACCGATGCAAATGAGGTGCTGCGTCTGACGGTCAGGGATAATGAACCAGAATTGTTGTGGACAATTGCCGGAAATGAGGATGTAACCAGTTTATATTGGGGTGATTTGGATGGCAACACCATACCCGAATTTTCAGTGGGGGATGCGGCCGGTCGGGTGCAGCTTTTTACCAGTGGGCCACAACCTAAAAATGTAGATGATCTCTCTTTGTCTAGCGGCGTGTTTGCCTTGACGGCCGTGCGTCGCGGCGCCGACAACCGGGCTGACCTCCTGGTTATTACAGACAATGGGGAAGTACAGTTGTTCAGCGCTCAAGAAAACCATCCCCCTTTGTTAACCAATCCAGGCACAGAAGTAAGTGCAGGGCAATATGGATTCAATGTCACCATCCAGGACATTGAAGAAGATCAAGTACGGGTACGGCTGGACATACAAGACCCGTTCACCGGCGATTGGGAGGCGCAGCGTGAAGCTGTACAGCCTAATGGCAATGGCTCACTGTTTTGGAATGTAGTGAACACCCAAGCTGCGGCCGATGGCTTGCATTATCGTTACTATTATGATGATGGTTTCCACGACGGTTTTATTTATCCGGCCGTTGGCCCCCTGCCCATTTTGCCCCCGGTTGAGTCTGAACTGCCTATACCTGTGCCCCTTTTGCTACTTTTGGCGAGCGCCATATTTTCCTTCTTATTAGCTCGCCAACTACGGACACCAACCATGCGTACCCGTCGTTTTTACCGGCGGTTACAAAAGCAACCGGCCCAAATATTGCTGTTGTTGGAAAATAAATACAGCAGCACAGGTGGATCGCCGGAACTGCTGTTGTCCTTGTCAGGGTTAGCTCGCCAAAAGCAAGACCCACACATTAGTAGTCTAGCCGATGGGTTGTATTTGTTGGCCGAACGGCCGCAAATGGGTTTGCCTATTATTAACAGTATGTTGGCCGAGGTAGCCCATCTGGAACCGAAGTGGGTGGATATTGACCGCTGGCTACTCATTTTCAATACAGGTGAGGAGTTGTTGCAGACCCCCTCGATGACGGAACTGAGTTTATTGCTGCCCCAATTGCAAGAGACATTGACCCGTTTGCAAGCCGAAAGTCTTCCCTCTACCTTACTCAGTGAACTGCGACCGCCGTTGACCAGTATTCGTGACAGTGAACGAGTGGATAGAAGTGATGACCGGCTGGTGTATTTGAATGAGGCTTCGCGGCAGTTAGCTGCCCTGCAAAAGAACATGCCCGCTTTTGCCACTACTATTGAAAAACCTTTGACGGCCGCCATTGTGCATCGTTGGGCAGGGCTGGTGAGCGCGGAAATCGAGGAATTACGCGGCCGGGCAGAGCTGCTGATTACGCTGAAAACAAAACGTATCATCCCCAGTAAACAGACACAGGTGACATTTGAGATTCAGAATAACGGCCGTGCCCCGGCTGAAAATGTGACCGCTGTTTTAGAGGAAGACCCGGCCTACACTGTTAAAAGCGCTCCGCAAACGATTCCTTTTTTGCCACCGCGTCATACCCGCCAGATTACCTTTGATATTCAGCCAACAGTCAGCGACCGTTTCCGGGTGGGTCTGATTGTGACGTATGATGATCGCAACCGGCCGGGGAAACAGTTCGCTTTTGGGGATCAGGTGAATTTGCTTCTGCCCGCGCGTGACTTTGAGCCAGTTCCCAACGAGTACCGGCCAGGGACGCCACTACGCCAGAACAGTTCTGTGTTTTACGGCCGTCAAGGACTATTCAACTTCATCGCTGACAATGTCGGCAGTTTGTCACAGCGCAACGTCCTCATTCTCATCGGGCAGCGGCGTACTGGTAAAACATCCGCCTTGCTGAATTTGGAGCAGCATTTACCCGACCATCTACTGCCGGTGTACATAGATTGCCAATCACTGGGCGTTGTGCCTGGCATGGCAGCTCTCTTTCATGATTGGGCCTGGTTTATTGCCGATACGCTGGCCACTCATGATATCGAAATCGAAGTGCCAGAAATGGATGCTTGGGAGACGGATCCTACCGGCATGTTCCAACGTCATTTTTTGCCTGCCACACGCCAGCTTTTAGATTATGAAACCACACTACTGTTGGTGTTTGATGAGTTTGAAGTGTTTGAACATTTGGTGAATGACGGTATCTTGCCCCCCACATTCTTTAACTTTTTACGCCATCTCATGCAGCACAGCGAGGGGTTGAGCTTTGTGTTCGTGGGTACGCGCCGCCTGGAAGAGATGAGCGCCGATTACTGGTCGGTAATGTTTAATATTGCCTTGTACCAACGCATCACTTATTTGCGGGATGAATCAGCTACCCGGCTGATTACGGAACCGGTAGCCCCTTATCTTGTGTATGATGATCTGGCCTTGGATAAAATTTTGCGGGTAACAGCCGGGCATCCTTACTTCTTACAACTGGTCTGTTACACACTGGTCAAGCAGGCCAATCATCAGCAGCGGGGATATGTGACCATTTCTGATGTGAATGCGGCGCTGGATGAAATGTTGAGTTTGGGCGAGGTGCATTTTGCCTATTTGTGGCGGCGCTCTTCATATACAGAGCGGGCCATATTAACGGCCGTCTCCCACATGATGGAGCGCGAAGAACCATTTCGCCCCGAAGATTTTGTGCAATTTTTAGACCCCTACGGCTTTCATCTGAACCCGAAAGAGGTGACGGCCGCTCTAAACACCCTGGTAGAACGAGAAATTATGAGCGAGCTACAAGACGGCGCCACAACCCAATATGAACTGCGCCTGGGATTGGTAGGCATATGGACAGCCCAGCACAAGAGCCTGAGCAAACTCCATGCGTCCTCGTCGAATGGGGCCGCTAAAAACGGCAACCCCCGTTCACCAAAGAAAGTGGTCTAATACTCAAACTATGGGTTTCTGGTCCAACGCCGCGCAATACGTAAAAGTATCCAGGATAACATGATGGGTAATGGAATGTATAAGAGGATATGAAGTACATCGTATGTATATAAGTTTGAATAATAACTGCCTGTCGAAACAAGAAAATCCCCTGTTTTATCAAGCCACCAAAACGCGCCAATAATAAGTAAGATTGTCGCTGCCCCGTTGGCAATGATTGTTTGACGCCACCATAATCCAAGCATGATGCCAATTGATGCGCCAAGCAAACAAATAGAACTGATAATTGCGGCAAAGAGGAACCCCATTACGATGTGCCTGACCATAGATTCAGCGATGCCGTACCCTAATGTTTCGGGGTATAAACTGAATTGGAATCCTCCAGATTTCATCGGAATTGACAGAGCGATTGAGAGGGAAATGACCAAGGCAACCAGGACGCGGCAGCGATAGAAGGTTCCGATCAAAAAGCCTTGTACGATCGCTTTAGCAGGTAAATTTGTTAGAAGTAGAAAAGGGAATTCGCTACTTTTTGTATAGGTGACGGTAACGGCCGTAGCCACATAAGTCATAAACAGGGGCAAGCTAATTATAATAGAAAAGCCAATCACAAAGACAAAAACCTGGAATCCATCAATTCCCGAAGCAGGCATAGGTGAAAAAGCCACATCAATTAGCGTAATGAGACTGATGAGGAACCCACTACCTAAACAGGCATAGAATGCTTTAACCCCACTAAATGGGCCGCCGTTATGGGCTAATCTTTGGGCAAATGGATTGGTAGAAATCATAAAACAGGTAAATTATATGCATTTTAGCTTTTTTTTCATTTTTCGAAAATACGTTCCGTTAAGAGAATGTTGTGGGATATAAAAGTAAGTCGTTTGAGATTCAACCTGTTGTTGTTCGTTTCATTTTGGCGGGGGTGATGCTCACGGCCGTCTTCCTATATCTGCCTCCCTACCTAAATTCTTTTGTGGGGGATGATTTTGTGCAGCAGTGGCGTATTCGTGAATTTGTAAATGCGCCTGCAACCGCCTACCGTATTTTCCACCCTTTCTGGACCAACTGGTATTATCGCCCTTTGCAAAATGTCTGGTCCCTGGGCAACCGGCTCCAATTTGGCTTAAATCCAGCCGCTTACTATTTCTTGCAAGTTTGTTGGCATTTGCTGGTGGTGGCTTTGTTGTATCGGCTGGGGCGATTGTTACGTTTGCCGGCCTGGGCGGCGCTGGTGGCGGCGGCCGTGTTTGCCATCAATAGCCAGCACCAGCTTACCGTCAGTTGGATTAGCAGTATTGCCATCGTGATGGGAGCCGTGTTTTCGTTGGCGGCGGCCGTCGTTTATCTGGTTTATCTAAATGGAAAGGGTGGGTGTTGGCTGGCGGTGGCAATTGTTTTTTGTCTCCTGGCAATGTTGGCCCATGAAGAAGGCTTCATTACCCCGCTGCTGCTTTTTGCTCTCTGGTGGACGCAGCCAAAGTGGCCGTCATTCCGCTTACAAGACATTCTTTTTTTTAGCTTGCTTCTGTTGTTGATGGTTGGGTACATCTACCTGCAAATTGTGCGACCGAATGTGCATCTGGCGGTGGAGGGGACTTATTTTACGCGGTTGGCTGCGGCCGTGTGGCCGGCCAACTTCGGTCAGTTTGAGTTAGATGTGTTAGTACGCTGGTTGGGGTTGAATGATGGCATTCGGATAGCCGCTCAACCCATCGTGGGGACGTTTGCAGGCTTAGGGTTGCTGGTTTTGCTGGGGATGGGGTTTTGGGGCGGCCGTCGTCCCGTCCGCATCGGCTTGTTGTGGGCTGGGCTGCATTTGGGTTTTATTTACCTCGGCTTATGGTCACAGCGGCCGGAATTGTTTGACGGCCGTCATCTTTACAACGGCTGGCTTGGCATCTGTCTGGCATTGGGTGGCGGGTTGGCTCAATTGGTAGCAGCGCGACCGGGTAGGGTGGGTAGGCGAGAAAAGCGGCGTTTACTTGTTGTGATCATGGCCGTACTCCTTCTCTTTATAAGTGGGCACATCTGGCAAACCCAATCTGGTATGACCCGTTTCTACAATCTGACCCAAACCATCAAAGCGGCCGAAGCAGACATGAAGACGATTTTGCCCACCGTTAGCGATCAGACCCAGGTTTTTGCTGTGCGATTCCCCCTTACCGCTCCCTATTTTGTGCCTACGGCCGGGGTGTGGTACGACCGTCCAGACCTAAAAGGGGGCAGCCTCGATTTGCTCACCCAATATGATGTTGTCACTGAGGATTTTTACCTGTTTGATTATGAGGATAACCAACTGTACGATTTGATGCCCGAACTGCACCGGCAGAAGCAAACCATTTTCTTATGGCGGGACCAGCCGGTAACAGTTGCCGGGCCGGCAGGGGAACGTCGTCTAGCTATTAAACAAACCCCACCGGCTGAAGGCTGGGCCTCATTGAATGTCACCCAAGTCATCCCCGTCAACAGCCAACTCGCTTTTGCTATTCGCGGAATACCAGGCCACACCTTCCGTTTGCAAGTTGGCGACACAGTTCTTTACAACTACACCATCACCCCCGATGAGACAGACTGGCAAGAGATAACGTTGCCTTTGGACATGTATGCCGGGGATGAAGTTGTCATTACATTAGAACTTAACGGCCGACCAGATAATCCGGGCTACTGGGCCAACCCCCGCCTGGTCAAAAACGGGTATAATTAGACCATTAACCATTGAGGTGAAATGATGAAAACACTTTTAATTATGCGTCATGCCAAGTCTAGCTGGAGTAATTCGTGTTTAAGCGACCATGAACGGCCGTTAAACGGCCGTGGCAAACGAGATGCTCCCCGTATGGGACATCTGCTTAAAAATGAAGAGATGGTTCCCGATCTCATTATTAGTTCCACGGCCGAACGCGCTTTGACAACGGCCGAGATGACAGCCCTGGCCTGCGATTTTGCCGGCGAAATGCAAATCACCCACCGCTTTTACCATGCCGGCCCTGCAACCTATCTCGAACTGTTGTCCGGCGTAGCAGATCAATTTGAACAAGTGATGGTCGTCGGCCACAATCCCGGTATGGCAGAATTGGTAGCCTATCTAACCGGGTATAAAACACGATTCACCACAGCTAACATTGCCCACGTAGAACTGCCAATCAATAGTTGGGCCGACTTGAATGAGGAAACGGGCGGTAAGTTGTGTAACCTGTGGCGACCGAAAGAGATTGATTAGAAATAATCTAAGCGGGGGAAATGCATCTATGCAAAAACTTCAGAACATCATTGGTTTATTTGGCACTTCCGGTAACTCCGTCTGGCGTGAGCCAGTTATGCACCGTCTGGAAGAAGAAGGAATTCCATATTTTAACCCTGTTGTGAAAAGTGGCTGGAAACCAGAAATGGCCGTCATTGAAGCAGAACATTTGGCTACAGACCGGGTGATTCTGTTTGTGATAACCGGAGAAACAGAAAGCCTGGGCAGTCTGGCCGAAACGGGCTGGGCGGCGCTTTCCGGCTTGAAGAACGGGCAGACAGTGTTGTTTGTGGTGCAAGATTATGAACCGCAGATCAATTGGGTAGATAAATTGGTAGGGGCCGATAATTATGCGGATGCAGCTGTTCGCACGCGCAAACTGGTACGGGCACATATGCAAAAAACGGGGATTCCAATTTATGAAACGGTAGCCGATGCGCTGGAAGCAGCAGTAAAATTATTCCACGCAGATTAGCAGGATACCTGAATTTTTCTAGTTCTAGCAGCTTATCGGAAAAGTCTAGAAACCCGATTTTGAAGTGTACAAAGAGACCATCTTGGCTGCAATACACAGCCATTTATGATCCAAAACCGGGTTTCTTGGCATCTGATTTTATTTCTCCGACAGCCTGCTAGCATTTATTGTTGCTAACGCGAACGCCTTATGACGAGGTAAATACGAGTAATTTTTCAAGCCAATTATCCCGGTAAACAAATATTCAGAATACTGATGAGCTTGTGAATGATTTACGGTATTGTTTTTGCAGCGGCGCTTATCACGGCCGTCTTCCTGATTCCTGTTACCAAAAAGATTTCGTTTCGTTATGGGATGGTAGCAGAACCTGGAGGACGGCGGCAGCATAGCGGTCGTATTCCCAAACTGGGCGGCATTCCTTTATTTCTGGGTTATCTGGTGGGAATCATCCTGATTTACAAACTGCTTCCACCAGGGGACCCGCATGATGCGCTGCGTTTACGAGGGGTGGTGCTGGGCACGGCCGTACTATTCTTGGGTGGCTTATTAGATGACCGTTATAATCTCTCTCCATGTTGGCAGTTTTTCTTTCAATTTCTGGGCGCGGCCGTTGCCATCAACCATATCATCTTCATCGAACGTTTCACAAATCCACTTCCCAATCCAGCATTTTGGTCCTGGGGTCCATTAAGCTGGTTCTTCAGCTACCAGGCCACAGGCAATTTAGTTATCATCTGGCGGCCGCTTGTTTTTGTCATCACCCTGTTTTGGGTGCTGGGTATGATCAACGCTGTCAATTGGCTAGATGGGCTGGATGGGCTGGCGGCCGGTGTGGGAACCATCGCTGTACTACTGTTTGCCTGGCACGGCCACAACCTGGGACAAACAACCGTCCCTTTATTTTCGCTGGCCCTGGCCGGCGCTTTGATTGGTTTTCTAATTTTTAATTTTTCTCCCGCAAGCATCTTTTTGGGCACGGCCGGCGCCTGGGTGCTGGGTTACAATCTGGCAACCCTCTCCATCCTCTCGCCGGCCAAATTATCAACCGCCTTGTTGGTCCTGGCCATACCTATTCTGGACGTCGCCTGGCTTATTTTTCACCGACTGTGGCACAGACAAAGCCCCTTACAAGGCGACCGGAAACACCTCCATTTTCGCTTATTGGATAGAGGGTTACCAACTCGACTCATCGTTCTAGGGTATTATTTGATGGCTTTGGGTTTTGGCATGATAGCTATTCTAGCCCAGAACAGGATAATGAAGATTGGCATCTGGTTGGCGCTGATTATGGTCATCCTCATTCTACTCATCAAGTTGAACAGCCATCCGCCTCAGATACAAACAGACGTCTCCTCTCCCGAACAAGCCCCCTGAATTTGTGGGCCAATTTACAATAGCCGAACATGAACTACTACAACAAAAAACGGCCGTATCCCGTACAACAACAGTACCAGACACCTCAGGAAAATTGAATGCATTTGGGAATAGTATCATGAAAAATAGTAACACAAGTAAACAAGCGTCAGCAACACAAATAACACATCTACCAAATCCAGTTATGGCAGCTCGACAAATTGATAGATTGCGCGAAGTCATGCAGCGGTTGCGTATCGCACAGTCAAACACGCTCGATCATTTGATCCATCAGAAACTTGAATAAGTGACTCAATGTTAAAGAGTTATCCAAAAATGCTAGCCTTCACCAGGGATACTCAGTTGGAGGTTCAGCCAGTAAACGCCCATAAGCTCCCTGCCACAAAGAGACATCACGAGTCATCTTCTTAATCTGAATATCATTAAAATGTGGATACAAATTGATTATCAAGTCTGGGATTAGATCCCAGGCTTCATGGCGAATAACATCTTCAATATCAGCCGCCATTTCCAAACTCCAGTGCCACTCCCGTAAAAACCGTTCAGCCTTCATCCAGTAATCTCGTTTTTCCCATGCCTCTGCCGACCGTTCCACGCCAGCATGAATGTCACGCAGCAAAAATACAATCATGGAAGCCATATCTTTGACTTCACTGTCCATCTCTGATTTTTCACCCAGTCGGCGTAACATTTCAGCAATGCTACGCCGGTTTCTATTTCTGATTTTTGTAGGACTATTTACATGAATAATTCGACTCATGAATATCTTATCTCTCCATGGCCCGATCATAACACGGGGGTTCCAAGATTCAAAAGTTGCTGTGCATACGCCTGCTTTGCTGACCACGGCCGTAATTGGCAAAGTAAATCATCTGTGTCGCCAACCACAAAATGCACTGTTGGATCATGCCTAAAACCTGTGACCTGTCTTGTTTCATTATTTCCCTTTGGGTTGTGAAGCGCCAAATACGGAGCAAAACTTTCTGTATAGCAGCGGCCATTTGCTCCGTACCCGGCATTGTTGGAAAAGTCGTCAGCCCGATAATGCTTGTTCCAGGTCTGCAATCAGGTCGTCAATATCCTCAATGCCCACCGAATAGCGGATCAGGCTCTCAGGAATCCCCATCGCCTCTCGCTCCTCCCGCGTACATTCGACATGGCTGGTAGTGGCCGGCGGCCCAACAATCGTTTCCACTGCGCCCAGGTTGGCGGCAGCGTGAGCGTAACGAAGCCGCGGCAAGAAATGGCGCACCGTGTCAAAGTTGTTGCCCTTCAAAATGAAACTCAACACGCCGCCATAGCCGCGCATCTGCCGCCGGGCAATCTCATGATTCTCGTGGGATTCCAGACCGGGGTAGAACACTTTTTGGATTCCCAGATGGGCGTCCAGAAAGCGGGCAATTTGAAGAGCGCTTTCATTTTGCTGACGGATGCGTAAGTTGAGCGTTTTCATTCCGCGTAGAAGCAAATAGGCGGCCATTGGGTGCAGTGTTGCGCCGTTGATTTCACGGAAATGGTAGATTTGCTCCACCAACGCTTTGGAACCGCAAATGACGCCACCCAGCGCATCGGCATGGCCGCCCAGAAATTTGGTGGCGCTGTGCAGAACCAAATCCGCCCCCAGTTGCAGCGGGTTTTGGTTGATGGGGGTAGCGAAGGTGTTGTCTACGATGACGATGGCGCCTGCTTCGTGACCCGCTTTTGCCAATCGTGCTAAATCCACGATTTTGACGGTGGGGTTAGTAGGCGTTTCTAAATAAAGCGCCTGACAGCCTTTGGCGACTTCGGCTTCAATCGCGTTGTGGTCAGTGGTGTCGCACAGGGTCACATCAATCTGGAAACGGGGCAGGAATTCGGTGAAGATGACGTTGGTGCCGCCGTAGGTGTCTTTGACGGAGACGACACGGTCGCCGGGGGAAAGAAAGGCAAAAAGGGCGCTGCTAATGATGCCCATGCCGGTGGCGGCGCTGGTGGCGGCTTCGGCTCCTTCCATGATGCGGACTTTTTCTTCAAAGGCGTGGACAGTGGGGTTGGTATTACGGCCGTAAATATGCCCCTCTTCCTCTCCCAAAGCCACCCGTTGCCATTGATCTACATCTTTGTAGCCAAACGAAACGCTGTGGACGACTGGAATCTGGGTCGCCCCCTGCAATAAATACGATTCTTCTCCTGCCCAAACGGCAAGCGTACTTGGATGTGGTTGTTTTTTGTTCATTATTGTTCTCCGTCCAGATACTTTTGTCCTCTCTGCGCCACACTACGCCCAGAAATCAACGCAAAGCTCATCCTACCGCCGGCTGTTCAGGTCCCAGTCAAAAACAGATTGGCAACCGGCGTTTT
>JAAEOP010000204.1 GCA_024223125.1 Chloroflexota bacterium | reverse complement strand
GGACCATTTACATACCTACCGCCGAAGAAGCCAATGCTTACCTGATTGGCAATATTCCGGGCGGCAGCTACAACGAAGCCCCCATTTTGGCTGAACGGGTGGCCGCCGGTGAATTGCCGTCGGTGGATGAGCGCCTGCCTGATAACCCCTTAATTGAAGCGGTAGCTGAAGATATTGGCCAATACGGCGGCACCCTGCGCCGTGCCTTCCTGGGCCCGTCAGATCACAATAACTACACCCGCGTGGTGTACGATGCCCTGGTCCGTTTCTCGCCCACCGGCAGTGAGGTTATCCCCCATATTGCCGAGGGCTGGGAGTCGAATGGCGACTTTTCTGAATGGACCGTCCGCCTGCGACCGGGAGCCAAATGGTCTGATGGCGCGCCCTTCACCGCTGATGACATTATGTTCTGGTACAACGACATTCTCTTGAATGAAGAGTTGATGCCCAGCCTGCCTGTGTGGATGCAAAACCCCGACGGCACACCGGTTAAGGTCGAAAAAGTTAGCGATTTTGCGGTAAAGTGGACCTTTGCAGGCCCAAATACCGCCTTTTTGCTGGACCTGGCTAACAAAGACGGCGCTGATAAATCTATCAACAACCTGGCCTTTGTCCCGGCTCACTATCTGCAACAATTCCACCCCAATTATGCCGATGCCGCTGACCTGGATGCCAAAGTGGCCGAAGCGGGCTTCGATAGCTGGACCGAACTGTTTGCCGTAGAAGCCCTGCCCCACCTGAGCGGCGTCCGCCCCAGTATGGCCGCCTGGGCCCCGGACGGCACCTCCGTGTCAGACCCGGTCTTTACCATCAAACGCAATCCCTACTACGTTGGGGTAGACCCAGCCGGTAACCAACTGCCCTACATTGATGAAGTGCGCTTTACCTTCTTTGCCGACAAAGAAGCCCTGAACCTGGCGGCCGTAGCCGGCGAAATTGATATGCAAGGGCGACACATTAATATGAGCAGCTATCCGGTGCTGAAGCAAAACGAAGCTAACAGTGGCTACCGAGTCATTACCTGGCCCACCTTTGGTGGCTCTGATGCCGTGGTCATGCTCAACCAAACCTGGCAAGGCCCGGAAGGCGACCTGTTCCGCAACAAAGATTTCCGCATTGCCTTGTCTCACGCCATTGACCGCGAGGCCATTAAAGAATTAGCTTTCTTTGGCATTGGCGAAGCCCGCCAAGGCGTACCCGCTCCTTTCCACCCCTACTACCCAGGCGATGAATGGGCCTTTAAGTACACCGAACTCAACCCGGATCTGTCTAACCAGATGCTTGACGAAATCCTGCCCAACAAAGATGCCGACGGCTTCCGCACCCTGCCCGACGGTTCTCCGCTGGATATTGAAATTGGTGTGTCGCCCGTCTTTGCTAACTGGCCGGATATTGGACAGCTCATTGTTGAGGACTGGGCCGATGTAGGCGTTAAGGCGCACATAGAACTTAGAGAGCGGACCCTTCACTTTGCTATGCGTCCCGCCAACGAACTGATGGCCGAGATTTGGAACGAAGATACCACCGGCTTCCCCTTCAGCGGCCAACCCAAGTTTGACCCCCGCAGCGACCCTGCCTTGACCTTCGCTCCGCTGGTGGCAACGTGGTACAAGACCAATGGCGCAGAAGGCATGGAGCCCTCAGCCGAAATCAAGCAACTTGTTGACCTCATTGAGGAAGGCAAGATCTCGGCCCGTGGTCGCCAGATTGAGATTGCCCAGGAACTCTTTAAACTGTGGGCCGACAATGTCTGGGAGATTGGTACCGTGGGCCTGACCCCGATGGTTCAGGGTGTGGTGGTCACCAACGCCAACATGCGCAACGTACCTGAAGTGGCCGGAAATGACTGGCCCCTGCGTACACCCGGCGATACCCGCCCCGAACAGTTCTTCTACGTACAATAAAGCGCTTAACAACCTTAATTCTGGTTCCCAAACGGAGTTTGGGAACCAGAAGATTTCAACCTTGTTTTGAACCTTCAGTTTGGGAACGAGGTTTCCACCTCGTTCCCACGCTCCAGCATAGGAATGCATAATGGGAGGGGGTCCAACGCTGGGGCATTGGACGCAGAGATTTCGACCGAACTATGAATTACGAGTGACGAATTGCGAATGACGAGTCGATAATTTTTCATCATTCATAACTCATCGTTCATAATTCACAATTATGAGGATGCTCTATGGGACAATACATTATCAAACGGCTTTTACTTTTGCCGTTTCTGCTCTTTATCTTTTCAATCATTGCCTTTGCCTTAATCCAGGCTCCCCCCGGCGACTTTGTCACCAGCTATATTGCCGAACTGTCTGCCTCCGGCTCGGCGGTAGATCAGGCCCAAGTTGACGCCCTGCGCGAGCAATATGGTCTGGATCGGCCGATGTATATTCAATATTTCAAGTGGATAGGCAATATTTTACAAGGTGACTTGGGGGTGTCGCTGGACTGGAGAAAGCCCAACAGTGAACTTATTAAAGAAAGGTTTGCCCTCACGCTAATGCTGGGTGGCTTCACATTTTTGCTTACCTGGTCCATTGCCATCCCCATTGGCATCTATTCGGCCACGCATCAATACTCATTTTTTGACTACTTTTTTACGGTATTCAACTATTTTGGGATAGCGACCCCTACCTTTATGACTGCCCTGGTGCTTATGTATTTAGCATTTTCCTACTTTGGCATCAGCATTACCGGCCTTTTTTCGCCGGAGTATGTAGATGCCGAATGGAGTTGGGATCGCTTTGTCGATCTGCTTAAACACCTGTGGCTGCCTGCTCTGATTCTGGCCCTGGACGGCACGGCCCGGCTGGCCCGGATTATGCGGGCCAATTTGCTGGATGAACTCAAGAAACCCTATATGGAAATGGCCCGGGCCAAAGGCATGACCGAATGGAAGCTGGTGATGAAATATCCGGTCCGGCTGGCTCTCAATCCCCTCATTAGCACCATTGGTTGGTATTTGCCGCTGCTCTTCTCCGGCAGCTTGATTGTGGCCACGGTCCTTAACCTGCCCACCATCGGCCCGCTGCTGCTGCGGGCGCTTATTGTGCAGGATATGTTCCTGGCCGGAGCCATCATCCTTATTTATATGTTCCTGGCCGTCCTGGGCACCATTCTCTCGGATATTTTACTGGCCTGGACTGACCCGCGCATCCGGTTTGAGGATTTTTAGTCCATGACTGTAAAACACGAACCTGTACCTCCCGTTCCCGGCGACCCGCCTCAGCCTCCGGCTGTTGAGGATGAAGTTGGGGGGGCGTTTGTCGGTCTAACGGACGACGCCGAGGCCATATATGTAGCCCCCAACTGGAAGTTGGTTTGGTGGCGCTTCAAAAAACACCGGCTGGCTCTG
>JAAEOP010000203.1 GCA_024223125.1 Chloroflexota bacterium | reverse complement strand
GGACACATATCTCCCATCCTTATCGGGGCCAAAGCGCGAGGTATACGTGTGGTTGATGTACGACATGAAGTCAATGCCGTTTTCGCAGCCGATGCGGTGGGGCGCTTAACCGGTGTGCCGGGGGTGGCTGTTGTAACCGCCGGGCCGGGGGTGACCAACACCTTGACCGGGGTCAAAAATGCACAGATGGCCCAATCTCCGGTGGTGCTTATTGGTGGCGCTGCGGCTACAGCTTTACAAGGACGCGGGGCGCTGCAAGATATTGAGCAACTCGATTTGTTTAAATCCGTGGTGAAATGGTCAAAATCTGTGCGTCGAGTTAAGGATATTGTGCCCACTATTGAACGGGCCTTTAAAGAGGCCAAAAGTGGTGTGCCTGGTCCTGTATTTGTTGAAATGCCCATTGATATCCTCTATGAAGAAAGCATCGTTCGCTCTTTGTACAAGGTGCCCACGGGGAAATCAATTTCATCAAAAATTATCGGACGTTATCTCACATGGCATGTGAATCGCCTCTTTGCCGGCGCGTCTGATCAAGTGGTGTCGGGAAAAATTGAACCCGATAT
>JAAEOP010000202.1 GCA_024223125.1 Chloroflexota bacterium | reverse complement strand
GTCTATGTTGGCGCTTAATCTCCAATCCCCAATGTGGCAACCTACGCCAACCCAAGCTATCATTCATCTGCAAACCACTTAATGGGAGATTGACAATGCCTGAAGAAAAACGGCCGTTAACGGCCGATGACCTATATAACCTACAACTGGTGACTGACCCGCAAATATCCCCCGACGGCTGTCACATCATCTTTGGCCTGATCCGGGTAGACCGCCAAACGGAGAAAAAATATACGAACTTATGGCTGGCAACGGTAGACGGCCGTACCCCACCCCACCAATTCACCTATGGAAACCAAACTGATACCAGAGCGCGTTGGTCGCCTGACGGCCGTCATATCGCTTTTCTATCCAATCGTAAAAATGAAAAGCAAATGCAAATCCACATCATCCCCTTTCATGGCGGCGAGGCGCGGCCTGTTACAGAGATAAAAGGGAACTTTGCCGGGTTTGAATGGTCGCCCAATGGGACTCGTTTTGTAGCCCAATTCCGCCAGAAGGATGCCGAAGCGCTTGAGCGTGAAGAAGATGAACAGAAGAAAAAGTTGGGCATCGTGTCCCGGCACATTACCAGCCTCAGTTACAAATATAATGGCGAGGGCTATTTACCCCAGGAAAAATGGCATATCTGGACGTTTGATGCTGGCAGTGGCGAAGGAACCCAATTAACGGCCGGAGAGTTCCATGAAACAGGGCCGCGCTGGTCGCCTGACGGAAAGCAGGTCTTGTTTGTATCGAACCGGCATCCGCAGTGGGAATTGAACCAGGATGAAACGGAGTTGTACCTGATTGCGGCCGAAGGCGGAGAGATGCAGATGGTGGAGACGGGGCATCACGGCCGTAAATACAGCCCTACCTTTTCTCCCGATGGTCGCCAAATCGCCTACATGGGCCGGGCACAGTTGGGTGATTGGTATCAAAACAGTTGCCTGTACGTGGTAGCGGCGGCCGGCGGTCAGGCACACAATCTGTCAGCACAACACGATTTGCACCTCTCAATTGTGACTCTGACAGACACCGGCAGCGATACACCCCAGCCGCCACCCATTTGGTCTAACGATGGCGCAAAAATCTATATCCAGGCCACGGAACGAGCCAATCAGCCTTTGCTTACCTTTGATGCTACCACAGGCGAATTGGAGCGGCTGATTGATGAGTCGGGACTGGTCGGTAGTTTTAGCCTTAGCACGGATCAGTCTACGATAGCGTATTTGTGGGGTACGACAGAACGGCCGGGGCAGGTGTGGCAGCGCGAAATGGGAGCAAATGAAGGACGGCCGCTCACCCATTTCAACGACGACCTGTTCGCCGAAATCGCCTGGGGAGAGTTGGAAGAGGTGTGGATTAAGGGGCCAGATGGGGGTGATTTGCAAGGTTGGATTTTACGGCCGCCTGGGTTTGACCCCGATCAACAATATCCTTCCATTTTAGAAATTCATGGTGGACCGATGGCGCAGTACGGCCGTGCCTTCATGCACGAATTTCACTTTTTGGCCGCCAGCGGTTATGTCGTCTCCTTTTGCAATCCACGCGGCAGCCAGGGGTATGGACAGACATTTGCCGGGGCCATTGCCAACTGTTGGGGCACAGTAGATTATGATGATGTAATGGCCTGGGCCAACTATGTGGAGAATCTGCCCGCCATTGACCCAGAACGGATGGGGGTGACGGGCGGCAGTTATGGCGGCTACATAACAGCCCTCATCATTGGCAAGACGCATCGCTTTAAGGCCGCCGTCGGCCAGCGTGTGGTCAGTAATCTGCTCAGTTTTTACGGCTCCAGCGATATGAATTGGAGTACAGAACATTTAATCAATACGGAGACGCAGCCGTGGAATGATTTGGCCGGGTATTGGCGGCAATCTCCCATGGCTACCATTGGCAATGCCCGCACACCCACGCTAATCATCCACAGCGAGTCAGATTTCCGCTGTGACCGAGAGCAGGGAGAGCAGGTGTTTGTAGCTTTGAAACAACAGGGCGTAGAAGCAGAAATGGTACTGTTCCCGGAAGAGTCACATGGGTTAAGTCGCAACGGCCGTACTGACCGCCGGGTGCAGCGACTGGAACATATGCGGCGTTGGTTTGATAACTATTTGAAATAATGCCAAGACCGGCAAGGTTTCAAGCGCCCCTCGGTCGCCAACCTCGCCACTCTCTGATTTATTATGAGCAAACGTGAATTCCATCTGGAAAATGAATATGCCTATAACCGTACCACCCCGGCGCTCTGGATTCTGTCCCATTTGTGGCGCTATCCGCTGCTGCCGGTGATGGTGACGCTGACGGCCGTTATCAACAACTTTGCCGCCAGCGGAGTACAGATACTAATAGGCCGCGCTTTCGATTTGATTTCCACGCCGGATTGGGCGGTAGCGGCGCTGTTGGGGCTGTCCCTGGCTATATTTGGGGTTGTAGCTATGCAAAGTGTGATGGGTCTTGTTCGCAACTGGACAAATGAGTTTTTGGCCCAGCGTATTGAACGAGATTCACGGGATGAGTTGTATGTCAGTTTGTTGGGTAAGGATCAGACGTTTCACGGCCGTCAGCGCATTGGCGATGTTATGGCTAGAGCGACCAACGATGTACGTACCCTCAACATGATGTTCAGCCCCGGTTTAATGCTTATTATTGATTCAGTCATGGCTATATTGGCGCCCATCATTTTAATTGCCTTGCTAGATTGGCGGCTGCTATTGGTTCCAGGATTTTTTCTAATTTTCTTTAGCGTCACGGTATGGGATTATGCCCGCCGTCTGAACCCGGTGTCCCAGGCAATGCGCGAGCAGTTTGGGGTCATGAACGCCGGTCTAGCTGAATCCATTGGTGGTGTAGAAGTGGTCAAGGGGAATGCCCAAGAACAACAAGAATTGGCTGACTTTGATCTGAACGCTACCCTGTATAAAGATTATTTTGTGCGCCAGGGGATTATTCAGGCCTGGTATTTGCCACTGCTGGTTTTTAGTCTCTGCCTGGGGCTGGCCTTTTTCCATGCGGCCTGGTTATGGCAAGCGGGGTCACTGACGTTGGGACAATTGGTAACTTACATGGGTTTGTTTGGCCTGCTGCGCTTTCCTACATTTATCTCTATCTTCTCTTTTCAACTGGTACAGTTGGGCTTTGCCAGCGCCAGGCGTATCCTGAATATGATTAACGATGAGACAGAACTAGACGAGAATGAAGCAGGGATCAGCCGGCCGATTAACGGCCGTGTCACCTTTGAAAATGTCAGTTTTAGCTATACGGAAAATGGGGCCTCCCCAGTCATCAACCAAATTAGTTTTACGGCCGAACCAGGGCAAACCGTAGCCATCGTAGGGCAAACAGGGACAGGCAAAACAACCTTAACACGGCTGATTAACCGAATATTTGATACCAATAACGGCCGTGTACTAGTAGATGATGTCAATGTATGTGATTGGAGTTTGGAATCTTTGCGCTCCCAGATTTCTACCATTGAACAAGATGTCTTTCTCTTTTCGCGTACCATTGCCGAAAACATCGCCTTTGGCTGCCCCGACGCCACTCCGGCCGAAATTGAAGCGGCCGCGCGGCATGCCCAGGCCCACCACTTTATTATGAGCTTTGACAAAGGGTATGAGACGGAAGTGGGCGAACGAGGCGCCACCCTGTCTGGCGGGCAGCGGCAGCGCATCGCTATTGCCCGGGCCTTCCTGACCAATCCCCGCATTCTCATCTTGGATGACAGTACCAGCGCCATTGACAGCGCCACCGAAGACCAGATTCAAAAAGCGATGCGCCAGATCAGCCGCCAACGCACCACCTTTCTCATCACCCATCGCCTCTCCCAAATCCGCTGGGCCGACCAAATTTTGGTACTGAGCCAGGGAAAACTAGCCGACCAGGGCATACATGAAGACCTACTACTACGCAGCCCAGCCTACCAACGCATCTTTGCCCGGTATGATTAAAATTAGAGATTAGAGATTGGAGGCTTGTTCTGAGCAAGCCGAAGGATAAGAGATTGGAGATTCTTGAACTTCTGTCGGAAATTGATCGCATAAAGGCTGAAATTGATGCTTTGCGGCCGCTTGACCCGGCGCAAGAACGGCACGTCATGCAGAAGTTTCGGCTGGATTGGACGTATCATTCTAATGCGATTGAGGGCAACACGCTGACTTATGGCGAAACAAAGACGTTTTTGCTGCATGGCGTTACTGCCCAGGGGAAACCGTTTCGAGATTATCTTGAGATAAAAGGACATCATGAGGCAATTAACACTTTATTGGAGTTTGTGTGCCAGCAACGGCCGTTGACCGAAGCGGACATTCGCGAGCTGCACAAAATGATTCTAGTGGAACCGTATGAGGTAGATGCCGTGACGCCAGACGGCAAACCAACCAAAAAGCGCGTCATGCCCGGCCAATACAAAACGGCTCCCAACCATGTTGCCACCAGCACGGGCGAAATGCACTACTATGCCACGCCGGAAGAAACCCCGGCAAAAATGGGCGATCTCATGGCCTGGTATCGCCGCGAAACGGACAAAGCTGAACGCCATCCCTTGATTTTGGCGGCTACCTTCCATTACCAGTTTGTGGTGATTCATCCATTTGACGATGGCAACGGCCGTATGGCCCGCTTGCTCATGAACCTCATCCTTTTGCAATATAGATATCCGCCCGTCATCATCCCCATAGATAAAAAAGGATCCTATCTTCTTGCTCTGGAAACGGCCGACGCTGAAGACAATCTAGAACCATTTATAATTCATATTGGGGAAGGCTTATTACATTCTCTGGATTTGTATCTGCGTGGGGCGCAGGGTGAAAGAATTGAGGAACTTGACGATCTTGACAAAAAAGTTGCCCTTTTAGAAAAGAGCTTGCAAGCACATAAAATGGCACAAAAACCAGAAAAAAATTCAGCGATCTTAAAGGAACTTTACGATCAATTCTTGATCTCCTTAATATCTTTACTCCTTTCACAATTGAGTAAATTTGATCGCCTATTTGTTAGGAAAAATCTGGAGTTTCAATTTATTGATCAGAGTGGATTTGAATTACCTCGACATACTTTTAGCGAAAGTCAACAAGCTGTAGAAGATTTTAGAGAATTCGTAAGTGTACATATTGATCTCAGTGGAATTGTCCTATTCTATGAATGGAAAGAATTTAAATCAGGAGAGTTAGTAACGATTTGGTTTCGACTTAGTATTGAGTTCCAAGCAATTAAATTCAAGATTTCCTACAATGCAATAGGTCTACAACGTACTTTTACACTTATTGATGATTATTATGATTCTACGTACTCTGAAGAAGAAATGGGAATCCTTGTACAAATGATCACGGAAAAATTGATCGAAGTGATCAGGGAGGAAATGGAGATTAAGAAATGACTACAATCACTCTGGAACCAAAATTATATGAACGGATTGAAAAGGTTGCTCGCAACATAAATAGCATAACCGACGAAATTATCTCAGAAGCCACTGAACGATATCTTTGGGACCTTAATCGCCGCCAAATCACGGCAGAGAGTAGACGATTTCAACAGCAACATGAACGAGTGTGGCAAAATTATCCACATCGTGCGGTCATGATTACATTGGTGAATGAAACACCGGAAACTGTATTAGTCCGACGTGGTTTTCGGTATGAAAACGCGGCTTTTACGCGCCGCCCGAATATTTAGCATTTGCCTGAATGGTGATTTATGGGTTTTATACTTGATGGGTTAGACACTGAGGATTATGATCGTAGTTATAGTGACCGGGAGTTGGTAGACCGGATTATTGACTATTTTCGGCCGTATTTTCGGCGGATGCTGCTGGTCGGCGCGATGGTCACGCTCAACTCGTTGGCCGGTGTGGCTGGGCCGATTATCATTGCTAGAGCGATAGATATTATTGCCGAAAACCCGGCGACGCAGGTGATGGCGCTGTTAGCGTTGGGGGTTTCGCTGACGGGGGCGTCTGCCTGGGTATTCAACTTCATCCGCCAATATTTCTCGGCCAAAATTGTGGGGGAGGTGGTGCTGACGCTGCGCCGCGATGTGTTTGCAGCCATGATTTACCATGAGATGTCTTTTTTTGACGAACATTCATC
>JAAEOP010000201.1 GCA_024223125.1 Chloroflexota bacterium | reverse complement strand
TTGCCAAATTCCGGGCAGAGCAGGGGCAATGGTGACGAGTACGTCCGCTGCCTCGAGTTCTCCCAGATTGGTTAGAGGCACCATCGGTTGGTTAAAAGTGATATTGACAAAAGGGGCACCGGACAATTCCCCTTCAGGGGCGTAGCGGAGTACTGTCAGCGGGCCGGCGCTTATCGGTTCCGATGTTACTACGGTGGATGGTCCAGCGGTATCATCGCTGTCGGGCGTAGTGTGGGGTGTATCTGAGTCGGGCAGCGTTTCTGTGGCTTCTGTTTCGATTGGGTCTGGTGTTACTGGCGGTGTTGATACTAGCAGCGGTTGGTCGCTGCTATCGTCGGCAGGGGGGGATGGGAGGGGTGTGTTGGCCACAAGCGGTGCTTCTGGCGCTGCAGTATGAACTTGTTCTGGTGCTGCCTGTGACGCTGGCGGCGGGAAGGGTTGGTTGATGATGTCGCCTGTACGCGGTCGTGTGATGAGGGCATCTGGTAATCTGAAATCTAATTCGTCGTGGGCATCGGCCGTTATCGTGGGTAGGCGGTCAATAATGGTCTGGATATCTGCTTCTGAAAGCGGTTGGCCCGGGGCTACAGGTACTGGTTCAACCGCTTGCACGACATCGTATCCTTCGCTCAACAGCAAACGCAATGACCTGTCGCTGTGTGGGCTGGTTGAGTCAGTTGCCAGGTCAACAAGATGACTGGTGACAATATTGGCCTGTGTGTTAGTAGTAGGGAGGTTGCCGCCATTTCTGGTAACGATGGATACGCTGCGGTTGTTGAAAAACATCAAGCCAACGCCAATAATGAAAACGATTGCGATGAGAATAGACCAACGGGGGAAACTACCAATTTTTGGGGACATAGTTTGCTCTCTTGTTATAGGTATTTTTACTTGATTCGTGATCTTAGAACGTTTTTGTTTTGTTTTTTGTTCCCCACCGATATACTCGCCGTATACTCCCTCTGGATTATACTTCCTCAATCGCCAACTCAATCTAGATAAAATCCCTGGCTATCATTTGTAAGCTGCACACCGATGAACTCAGAGTGAGGTTTTTCTTCGGCTTCTTCCAGGCAAAGCTCAATTACTTCACGAATATACGTCATTAGTTCATCCACTGTTTGGCCTTGCGTTTAACAGGCCGGTAGTTTGAGGTACTTCGCCAATGTACATACCATCTTCGTCTTGTTCAATGATGACAAAAAATTCTTTATTGTTCGTAACTGTACAGGTGCGACGCACTTTTCCCAGAGTAATGTCAATGCCGCTGCTCTTTGCAAGTGCGTCGCACCTCTGGAAGCTGAATAGTTACTATTGTTCATCTACATCCTCTCTAATCCTACCTGATGGAGAGACTATAGCAGATGGTAAACCTTTGAGGGGTATGGGTAATGAGAATGTACCGTCCGCATTGGGCGGAAAGGGGATGATGTTGGTTACAGCGTCCAGATTGAGCGGACCGTAGATGTGGGGGAAGGTTTGCCCCGATTCGTAACAATCTTCATAAATGATGGGGGGGTGTACGCGGGATGAGGCGATACACAGCAGAATGAGATCTGTTTGCCCGCGATAGAGCGCGTTGGCTGGAATTAGTATTTGGGACAGCGTGGAACAGTGAATGAAGCCTTCGGCCGTCAGGGAATCGGCGTGATATTGTCCGGCGGTTACGGCCGTGTCCCAGCTTGTTTGTGTTGTAATGTGATAAATTGTCTCCATGTCCTCATTATGCCTATCATTCTCCAAATTGCCAGGAATACTGCTTGCACAGTTGCCCACTTTAACTTTATACTCCTCAAAGTTCACGTAACCGTTGCCGCAGGAGGCTTCAATGAGTGACTTCCCATTTGACCCACCCCCAGCTTCACCCTCTGGATTGTCTGCTGAATTAGTGTTGGAACGTGGCCCGACGCCAGATACACGATTTGTTGTCACGGCCGTTACCCATTCTATCGGCCGTTCCCCCAACAATGAAATCGTCATCAATGACCCGGAAATCTCCCGCCGCCATGCTCAAATTGTGCCCCAGGGGAATCAGTTTGCGATTGAAGACTTGGGTAGCACCAATGGCACTTTTGTCAATGGGCAGCGATGTGCGGGGTTAACGCCGCTAAAGGATGGGGATGTGGTTGAATTAGGGGATACGATAGGTTTACGATTTGTGCAAGCTGCGGCCGCAGCCCATACTCCTTCTGGACTCGATGATGAGGATACGGCTGATCTTCCCCCCATCCAACCGCCGGCTCAACAACCATTGTCGGCCGTTAAAGAACCGCCAGCCGAACCATACCCCAATGTGCCACCGGCTGACCAGATATATGAAACACCCCGTAGCCGCTCAACCCAACTTGTTTTGGGCTGTGGGCTGGCCTTCGTGCTGCTCATTTGCTGCTGTGGCACATTAGGGATTTTTCTGGATTCATACAACGGGGGGCAATATTTGTACTGTGGAGAATTACGGCCGTTTTGGGAAACTACCCTTGGCCCACTAGGGTTTAACCCGCTTTGTCCTTGATCAGTTTGTCCCAGAGGTGACTGTCACCTAAAACGCACTATGCTGTGACTGCTACCAACAGAAAAAGTGACTGTCACCTGAATGCTTACCAATATGGGCCTCGTATTAGCTGTCATCATCGCTTACAGCTTTAGAATAGCGTGGAGTATCTACAAGCATGTTTTGGAGCCGCCAATGTGGGATTTTCATCTCTATTGGACGTATGGACAAGTGAGTGCTCGCTTCTTAAACCCTATTACTATCTTAATCGCCATCAATTTTTTTGCTGTGGTCACTTTTTTTTGAGGAATAGGCATTAAGAATCTGGCTTTAACGGCCGTACTCACCCTCATGCTGCCATCCACATTAGAAGTATTAGACGTGGCCCAAATAAACTTCCTGGCCTTATTCGCCTTCCTATTATTCTGGCGGCGACGGGACAAAATAAGCGGCGGCATCTGGTTAGGGGTAGGCATCATCATCAAGCCCATTTTACTGATTGTACTCATTTATCCACTTTTTGCGGCGGCTTTGGCGGCCGCTGGCAGGGGTTGTCATCACGGCCGTTGTCTCCTCACTCCTGACAATCATCGCCTATGGCCCCCATATGTTTTTTAGCTATTTCACCCACAATCCCATCCTCAATGAAATGGAGAATTATTTATATGTGGAAATTGTCAACCAATCTTTATTAGCTACCATCCTGCGGCTAACAGCGTTTGACTTTAGCGCTTCCCCCTTTGTACAACCGTTGTTTTTGGGTCTGGGCATGATGATTACAGTCGTGTCCGCTTTTCTTACTCTATCGTCGGCCGTATGAAAAAGAAACAATTGCCGATTGAACATTAACCTTAACCCTCTCCTATGCGTTATTGATTTTCCCCAAAACATTGACCCATTATGCCGTCTTTCTCATCGTCCCTATCCTGATGGTTTGGGTAAACTGTCACAGATTGAATATGTGTATTGGGTTCACAGTCGCCTTTCTAACCGGCATTTATGTGTTGGTTAGTTTGTGGGGTCATTTCGTTTTTACCGCTTATGTCATCACCTGGTTATTTCTTGTAGCGGTTTGTTTACAACAGACTCATTTTGACACTTGACACAATCTTCAGACCAGTTCATGCTACAAGCATTCTGTATTACATAGTATTACTGGAGGCAGATTGTGACTACACAACGCCGAAAAACACACATTTTGAACATCTCCGTCCCGCCAGAAATGTATATGTCTATCGAAAATATAGCTAAGATAGAAAATCGCACAAAAAGCGATTTGATGCGAGAAGCTTTTCGTCATTATCAATTTGTACGTCAGTGGCGACTGATTCGACAATGGGGAGAGGAAACTGCCGTTCGTCTTGATCTTGAAACCGACGAAGAACTAGAAGCGTTTTTAGGCTGATGCCCCCGGTTGTATTTGATACTAACGTCTACATTTCGGCCGCCGTGCCGGAAGGGTCATGCAATTGGCCTCGGCGGGACAGATCAAGCTCATCGTTTCTGAAGCCATTATCTCGGAATTAAAGAGGAAACTACTTGAAAAGATGGACTGGTCTGAAAGCCAAACCCAACTGTTTATCGGTACAATCCTCGAACTGGCAGAACTGGTCGAACCAGACATCACGCTTAATGTGGTTCCTTCTGACGAGGATGATAACCGTATAGTAGAGTGCGCAATTGCTGGTAATGCTGCCCTCATCGTCACCTTCGATAAAGATTTGCTGCGCCTGAAAGCATACAAAATGATTAGTATTATTACACCACGCCAGCTTACCTTTTATGGGTTAGAAGAGTAATCCTATGATTGAACTCTCTATTAACCATCAGTATTAATTACTTTCTTTTTCGTAACTGTACAGGTGCGACGCACTTTTCCCAGAGTAATGTCAATACCGCTGCTCTTTGCAAGTGCGTCGCACCTCTGGAAGCTGAATAGTTACTCTTTTTCTTTCATTTCCCCAACCAATTTGTCAATTTGGCGAAATTGCCAGGTCCAACGGCCGTTATACAAAAATTGGCGCAAGTCAAAGCGATTGTCGTCGGGGGAGTAGGATTCAGCGTGGTAGGCAGGGGTGAGAACAGTTTGCTTGTGCCGGTTGATGGCGTAGGTTGTGAAGAAATGTTTCACTTTCTTGGCTATCTCTTGCGGGGGCAGATGATCCCATTCGTAGGCCAATTTTTCAAACATAGCCAGAGGGCCGCAGCGTTCAATTTTTCGTAAACGGCCGAAACGACTCAACTCCTCATACGTCATCCCCATATCCACTTCATCTAGTTGGGCATAATCGGCAGTGATCGGTTCCAATTCGGCCGTAGGTGGAGCCGCCACAATCTCCGACAAAACAGTGTACCCTTTGTGGACAGACGCCCATTGTAGGAAGCGGCGCAAATCTACTTTGCTAATGCCACCGATGGGGTTGATGTCGGCGCTGGAACAATCATATTTGGTCAGGTAACCGCGTAGGGCTTCATCTACATTACCTGTGCCCAAGACGAGGAGGGAACCACTGCGACCGTTTACCCAGGGTAACAACTGCGCCAACAAATAAGACAATACCATCCGCAGCCGGGCTTGAATATTTTGTAAGGCCAGGTTTTCGGTATCGGAACCGCCATACACTTTGAACTTGGGCGTCCGGCCGGTGAATTTGATGAATAATTTGGTGATGGCGGTCACGGCCGAATCCATATCCACATCCAAATGATTGGCCCCAATCTGTCCGGCTAACTCCTTTGCCCGCTGCCGGGTAACCTTAGAACTGTTTTGCGTTCCCAGATAACAGGTGTGGAAGATACGGCCGGCAAACTCGGCCGCATCGGTTGGCAGATACTCATCGTCACCTGCCAACCGTCGCGCATCAGCCATGACCTGATTATTACCTGCTTTCACTTCGGCCGTCACCATTTGGCACATGATGCCCACCTGCGCCGCTACCGCAGAACTATCCGCCCCGCCAGACAGAGGCAGGAAAAAGCCAGCCATCCCTGAACGCCGCAAATAATCCCATAACCAGCAGGCCGGGCCATAAGCTATCTCCTCCTCCGGCGTGTGCTGGTGAATGTCAATCGGGCCGGATGGGGCGGCGGTCGGTGGGTGGGTCAGGTCAAAATCAACGGTGACACGAGGCACATTGGTCGAACCGCTGGCCTGTACCTGACGGCTGCCAACAGCCCCTCGGTAAGAGCGCACATCTTCCAAATCTACTGTCGCCGTCACCACCTCCACATCTCGCGGCGAGAATTGGGAACCCTGAGCTACTACTTGCCCATTGACAGCAATCAGGGCACAGCCATCAAAGTAGAGACGGCCGCCATCACACCCTTGCTGATTGGCATACAAATAAATGCCACCCCCTTTTGCGGTAGCGTTTTTGATGAGATCAATGCGCCGGTACAACTTTCGTAATTCATGATGGGAACCGGAACCATTAGCCAAAATTTCTACACCATTCAATCCCAAATAGGCGTTGGGGCTGGCAGCGGCAAACAATTCTTCGCATGTTTCGGCCGCTAACACAGTGTCGCGGGTGGCAATGGCCCCATCGCCAAAGGGAACGAACGCTTGCCCGGTAAGCGCCTGAATGGTACGGGGCAAGGCGTGTTCTTCCAGAATGCATGCCTTTTTCCAGGCCGCAAACCAGCGCGGCTCACGGTAGTTGCCATCGTCGGCCAAAATCATCTTGGGGCGAATGAGGAGGATTTGACGGTTGAGGGTGAGGACACGGCCGTTGTACCGCACCCCTCTGTGCATCACCGGCATCCCTATATCACAAAGAATGCCCTCCGTCAGATCGCTTTCCAGAATCTCGGCCAGTACCTCCCAAGAGTGGCGAATAGTGTCGCCTTCCAGGAAAGCATCTTCACAGCCATAGCCGGGAATTTCCAGTTCTGGGCCAAGCCGGTATTTAGCTCCGGCCGCTTTTGCTTGCTGAATTGATTCGGTAATACGCTCCGAATTACCTTCAAAGTCGAGTGCCCATTGGTTTAGATTACAGGTAGCGAGGGTGGTTAATTGCATGGTTTCTTCCTTTTTTTTTCCACACAGATAATGAAAAACACCGACGTGCGTAAAAAACAGAGTTCCTTTCTATCTGTGTCTATACCTTCCAAACGATTTCTGCGATATTGCCAGATTTTGTCTGACGGATCAAGGACATTTTGCCTTTCGTAGCATACGGCCGTATCCTTACATCCAACTCAATTCCCAACATCAAAGAGAATGGAAGCTTGTCTGACCCATTATAGAATGAGGAGAATTATTGTGGACAGAATTGATAAACACAACCAAAACGGAATGAAATCGGCAGCCGCTTACGGTGGAGGTTGGGTGGTTGGCATTCTACTTAGCTCATTCATTATCGGATCAATTTCCATTAAACCAGTAGAGGATGCAGCGGGGCAGGCAGCTCGCTTGATTGTGGGCATCTTGCTCGCATTTTTCATTGCTGGTATTGGCGGCGGCATTGGCAGTTTCATCGGTGGTTATACATTGCCGATGGTGCGCCGCGAACGCGGCCGTTGGGGATATGCGTGGCGCAGCGCCATCAGCCTGGGTACGATGTTTGGCGCGTTTATGTTTCCGGCCGGATTTATCGTCGCCATGATGATTTTCTATACGAATGGCGCAGACATATCCATCTTCCGTTTTGGGATGCTTTTCTTGCTTATTGGCGCCATTTACGGAGCGTTGGCTGGCGTCGTTTTGGCAGCGCTGACAGTGGGGCGCGTGGGTTTGGGGCGTGTGGTGCGGGCAGCGGCCGTTGGTTTTGGGCTAGGCGGTTCGCTGCTGGGCATTGGAATACGCCAATATCTGTTTTCATTTGACGCGGCCGCACCGGGGTCAGAAAACAGGTTGTGGCTGATACTAGGCTTTTTAGGATTCAGTCTGATTGGTGGGTATGCCTTAGGCGCTATGTACAGCTTAATGGCCCACGAATTACCTAACAAGCCGCCAGAAAGCCGCCGCCGTGTCTGGCTGCGCCGGGGAATTGCTACAGCGTTGATACTGTTCTTGATATTTGGTTTATTCCGGCCATTGGTGGCGGCATTGGGTGATATGCTGACGCCGCAAACGGCTCACCTGGATGAACAGTTAACCTCGAACACGATTGGTACTCATTGGTCTCCGGTCGTCAGTTTGGCAGACACGCTTGTGCCGAGCAATACTGAAGCGGCTGTATCCCCACACATCGCCAATGGAAAAAACGGCCGTATCGGTCTAGTAGCGGCCGGTGAAGGCATCATTTATCTAGCCGGTTTGTATGATGAGGCAGCAGATGTGACCGAATGGGTTGACAGTGTAATAATATCTACAACCGGAACACAACCACAAATTACTTTTGACGGCCGTGGCGTAGCCCATCTTGTTTGGATTGAAGATGGAGCTGTGCAATACACCCAATGTCAGGACAGTGAATGTAACGACACGATAACGCTAACGGCCGCAGATTGCGCCGCCGGAACCCCTTCATCACCCACCATCGCTGTGAATCTGGCAGATGCAGTGATGGTAGCCTGGCAAGCTGAAGATACGCTGGCTTTTACCACCTGGAATTTCATCCAAACGCCAGATACAGTCGCCTGTTTGCCCAATAATACCCAGGGACAACAGCCTCGTTTATCTGCCCTGCCAAATGGATTTGCCCTGGCTTATGTTGGTGGGCAGGATGTTGATGCACCAATTCAACTGGCTCGTTTTCAAGGAACGTGGCAAACGGCCGAAACGGTTGGCTCTGGTCACTCCCCCTCCTTGTTTACAGATAGTGAAGGTCAGCTGCATATCGCCTGGTGTAGTGCCGGTGGCTTCGTGCGATACCAAACGGACGGAGCCACAGGAACGGTATCTAATTCCCCCTGCCTGAATCGCCCGGAGATAGCACAGGATAGCAACGGGCGTGTCCATATGCTCTGGTTTACAGAGGAAGTGGATAATAATTTTGGGGTATGGGTGAGTACGGCCATACACGTAGAAAGCGTCCGCGACAACAATATCTGGCAGCCGCCAACCATCGTTAGTTATACCGGTCAGGCCAATCAAGCGACCGTCAGCAGCAGCGACAATGGCCGCTTAAATCTGGCCTGGGCTGACCCAGACGCTGGCCTGCAATACGCCAGCCAAAAACAGTACACTTGTGAAGATCACCCACTCGATGGTATTTCGCAACGTTTGTTGGATGTGGCTCAGGATGAACAGTTTCGGCCGCCGGGAACCATCGTACCCTACTGCGGCAACCAATATGACCGGCTGCTGTTCACCCCCAATCCCGACCCCGCTTTTTCAGAGTTGGAACCAACGCCTAACGGGGTATTTGATCCGATGTTTAGCCTGATTCCAGAAGCGCAATACGAAGTCCTCTTTTCAACCATGTGGTACGATGCCGACGCCGAGGAGAAGAATGACAGTCCAGGCAGTTTGCTGGCTGCGGCCGTGGCCGAATTGTATGATCGGGTAGTTGCCCATCCAGAACAGTACCCACGCGGCATAACGGTGCGCATCATGCTGGGCAATCCGCCAGAACTGGCTAAAGAAGATTTCAGTAACCAGCTTTGGAATGTGTTGAATGATGTGCGGGATGCCGGTGTGCCGGAGATGGTAAACTCAGACATCGGCTGGCGGTTGGAAGTGGCCGATTTTGATGGCGCATTGCCCCACAGCCACACGAAGACGATGATTATTGATGGTAAAACAGCCGTGGCCGCCGGATACAATATGAGCTACGAACATTTCCCGGCTAATCACCCCTCAGACAAAGGATCGGGGCGTAACGATTTGGGCATTCAAATGACTGGCCCCGTAGCCCAAGATACGCAGCGCATGTTTGACGATTTATGGGAAGGAGCCGACAAACGCCACTGCCGGGACTTTTATCCATCGTATCGAGTGTGGCAAGTGACGTGTTGGGATACAAAAGCAACGGCCGATCATGTGCCGGATGTACTGAAATATTATTTACCCAATGGGAACCCGGCAGCGGATGAAAATACGGCCGCTTTTTCCATGCACCGTACCGAAGCATTTGCTGAATCTGACGATCAAGTCATCGCTGCCTTGATCGCGGCCGAGGAAACGATTGATGTCGTTCATGTCAACTTTACCGCCCAAATGATTTGCGACCTCAACCTGATTTATGATCAGGTTTGTACCATTGAGCAGGCAACACCGTATCTGGATAGCTTACTCAATGCGGTAGAAGAAAACGACGTCCATTTACGACTGCTGTTGAAATCGAATCCGATTGATGGAGTGGAAACCTCGGTTGCTCTGGTTATGATGGGTGAAGAAATCATCGAACGGGGTTTGGAAGATCAGGTGGAAGTGCGCTTCTTCACGGAGCCAATGCATTACAAAGCGACGCTAATTGATGATCAGTTTCTGATTGTTGGCAGCCAAAATTTCCATTACAGTGCTTTTGGAGATGGCGGTGGCCTGACAGAATACAATATGGGCACATCAGACCCACAAGCGATTGATGATTTTAAGCAGCTTTTTGAGTACCATTGGGAACGCAGCAGCAACACCGAAGAGTAGAGCGATTTTCTAAATTGCTGGCGAATTGCAAATTCACCCTACAACGAATACATATTATGAACGGAATTTCCAGACGACAATTTATGGGGCTAGCGGCCGCAGCTTTTGTAGGTGTATCCGGTATTACCAGCGCCTATCTTTATCTCAATGATGAATCGGAAACGTTGACGGTAGAGCAGGTTACGCTGCCTATTCCCAATTTACATCCTGCCTTAGCCGGATTCACAATCGTCCAATTGAGTGATATTCACCTCATTCCCTATACCAAGCCCCCCTTTGTAGCTGAAGTTGTAGCCGCTGCCAACGCACTGAACCCGGATGTGACGGTACTGACCGGTGATTATGTATGGCACGAGGTGGAAGCGATGTTTGAACTGGCCCCCATCATTGCCAATCTCAATGCCAGGTACGGCGTCTTTTCTGTGTTGGGCAACCATGATTTGTGGACAGATGTCAATGTCATCAAAACGGGGTTACGCGAGGCGCGGATTCCGCTGTTGGTGAATCAAGGAATTCCTATTTCGGTAGGAGAAGGGACATTATGGCTGGCTGGTCTGGATGATGGTTGGGCAGGCAGCCCGGATTTGGATGCCTCGTTAGAGGGGATGCCGACCGAAGCTACGGCCGTCGCTCTCTACCATGAACCAGATTTAGCGGATGATGTGGCCGCCGACGGCCGTGTTCATCTGCAACTAGCCGGACACAGCCACGGCGGGCAAGTGCGTTTTGAAAAAACCGGCGCTCTCATCTTGCCGTACCTGGCCCGCAAATATGATTATGGTCTCTACCGGGTAGGGGAGATGTGGCTGTACACCAATCGGGGCATCGGGGCCACCAGTATTCCCATTCGCGTTAACTGTCCGCCGGAGATTACAGAGATTACGCTGGCGAGGTTGTAACGCTATTTTCCAAATCGCTCACCTCATTTCAATGCAATTGGTAAATAGCTTTTGACTGGATTGACGATGATGGTGGCTGCGGCCGTTGCCAACCCGCCACTACTGGCTGTTAACGTCGCCTGATTTCGTAATATTTTTGATTGGGATGTCGTAATTTGCACCGCATACGTCAAGGTCACATTGGCGCCATCGGCCGGTGTCCCACTCCAGGTAATCTGACCAGAGGCATAATTGAGACCAGGGTCCAGGTGTGTCGGGGCGCTGAAGCCGGATGGTAAATCATCCACCAGATTCAAACTTTCTCCATTCCCCTTGAAACTCAAAGTATAGGTAACACTATCTCCTTGATTCCCCTCTGCGGCAGATGCTTGTTTGCTAAATTGCAAGGTTCCTGGAGCATCTCCCCAGATGACGTGTAGGGCGGGACGGCCGTTGGCGTTCCAATCCCCCGTCTCCGATGATGTTAAATATTTGCTGCTGTGTTGGGCCGCATCAGAACCATAAATTGCCATACTAACCGCTTCACCGGCGGCATAAGCTTCGGCTACCGCCTGTGTAGCATCCCAGGTGTAGGCGTCGCCAGGCCATTGGATGTTACCCGGTTGGCTGTACGGATTCATCCAAATAGCGTTCACATTTTCATACGCCAGCGGGGCATTATTCCAGGTAATCGTCGTTTCACCCCAGGGATCTTTAATCGAAAATAGATGCACCCAGGAAGGCTGCGGATCAGACGGTGTAAAGCCGGCGTTCCCCCACAAATGCAGCGTCATCGTGGCCGATATAATTTCCTTCCCTGGTGGAAGTGTATCCAGAGCAAAGCGCAAGTATGATTTATTGAAGCAGGGGAAGTGGGTTTCGGCCGTTTCTGTACCCACAAATAAATTTCCGTAGCCCGGTTCATTGGGATCGCCGCCGCCAAAGTTCACATCACTGCCACTGGTAAGGCCATTTCCCTCGTGACCGCTATTACACCAGCCACCGCCACCCATCCAGGCATCTTCCACACTGTTATCATTCGGTGAAGCCGCACGAATGGTCATCTGTCCAGTCGTGGGTAGGGTGGGCGGCTGATAATCGGCCGTGCCAAAGTGGAGTTCAGCCCAAGTGTTGGGCTTGTTGGCGTCAAACGTCTCCGGCCAGAATTCAGGCGTCAAAATGCCACTGTTTGTACCGTCATCCCGATCATAAAGCTGGACGCCCAACCCCCATACGGTTCCTTCTGGCGGTGGGCCAGAAAGTCCCAGGCTGCTCCAGGGAATAGAAAAGCCACCCGTCCAACCAAAATCCAGATCGCTATTATCATTAGCGCCAGGACCGCTGCCCCAGGAAATGGTTCCCCAATTGGTCCAGGTTCCATTCCAATTTGTATCCCAGCCAGAACCAGTACCGTGTGCCTGACGGCGGTAGTTAGCCCGGTCTTCAAACTGCCGGGCGCCATGCAAGAACATGTAGTCGTCGGTTTGGGGTTGGCTGCCGTTATTGTTGCTGGTATCCAGATAAACGGCGATGGCATCGTATTTGGTTAGATCGGTGTCGGCGTTGGCGCTGCGGTCAAACCAGAGATGGTAATCTACGACGGTGAAACGGATATGCAGTTTGGTGTCGGTGTAAAGGAGGCGGACATCTGTGTAGTTACGGCCGTTCGCTCCGTGCGGTTCATTCACACCAAACCAAAAAATGGCGCTCTGCTCCCAGATAGTATCGCTGCGCTGCGGTATATTCACGCGACGTGATGTGCCATCTACCTGGGCTACATTCGCGCTTGTACGAGTGGTAGGAATGAGGATGATAAAGAGAATTAGAAAGATGAGAAGAAGGCCGCCAACAAGAAGCCACGGCCATACATGGTTGCTTTTTCGTTCATTATTCATTTGTCTTCTTCCGCTTTTACGAATCTGCTCAAATTCGTCTAGTTACAGCTTTTGGGGCTGCTCATTCTTTTGCCCACTTGTGGCGCAAACTGTTAGTTTGTGCCGACCAAACTAACAGTTTGTTCTACTCGGTGAGGATGTTAATAGATTAGCTGACGCAAATCTGTAGGCCAAATGGGCTATGGGTGGGGTTTGACAACAGCCACTTCGGAGTTGCTTAGTATAAGCGTGAGCGCCTCATCCCGCCAAAATCAAAAACCGGTCACTCTCTTCTGTAAAGGGCGACTTGTTATAATCTCCCCAAATTACGAGATTGCTAAAGCCGGCATCTTTCAACAACAGTTCCATCTGGTGGGGATAGCGAAAATAGTAGTTGGTTTGGGCTACAGTACGATGTATCGGGCCGCCCGTCGCCGGAGAACGATCATACATCCAGGTGATGTGTAAGATTTGAGTGACGGTATCTAACCTGTTGGCAGCCAAATGTAAGATGATGTCGCCGCTGTCCGGGTCGGTCAGACAATTTTCCAGATTGAGTAAGCTATCTTCCGGTGTGGCGGCAACGGTGAAGGGGTTGGCCTGGTCTATGAAGAGACGGCCGTCTGCCGCCAGATGTGCTTTTACCCGTTGCAACGTCGCCGCTGCCTGGGCGCTGTCCAGGTGCATAAAGGTGTTGTAGGAGATGATGATGAGGGGGAAACGGCCGTCTACCTCAAATCGAGTCATATCCGCTTCCACCAATGTTACCTGTCTGGCGGCCGTATCCAAACGTTGTCTGGCACGGGTCAGCATAGCGGCCGAATTATCTATGCCGGTAACGTGATGGCCGGATTGGGTTAACGGCCGTAATAAACGTCCACTGCCGCAACCCAACTCTAAAATCGGGCCAGCGGCCGTCTGTGCCAACTGCAAAACGAAGAGGACATCCTCCTTCAAATCATCATGCGTTAAATCGTAATAATTTGCAATGTCGTCGTACATCTCAGAGCTTAGGCTAGATTTAGCCTTCTTGATCCTCAAAACGTTCTTTGACAATTTGTTTTACATAATCGGGGACAGTGAAATCTGCTTTCTGAGCAGCATCCTTGAGCTCATTGTAGATTTTGATATCTCCCTCATCCCAAATAATATCAGTGCGCCTTACCTCTTGGAGAGCAATATGAGTGTAATCTTGGGGAAAAGCCCAATAACATTGGGAGCATATCTTGGGAGATTTAGTGTGCCAGTTTGGACAGTGTTCACAAGACCACGATTTCGCCCTATTGCAGGCAGCGCACAAGAGCATGTAGTCCTGGATGTCTCTATTAAGGGGGTTAATATCACCAACTATTTCATATGGCACCCTATGATCTATCTGCAAATATCGTTTTTCAAATTTACCAGTACAAATAGCACATCCACCTTCATCTTCGTCGTGTAGATCATCTTTCAATTTCTTTGGAAAAATTCTCCTGCCCCCAAGCCGTCCACTATGGACAGCCTCTAAGCTTCCAAATCTATAAGCGGCAATATTGCGTCCATCTGATGACTTCACCCTGAATGTTTCAAGCGGTATTCCTTGCTCCCGAACATCACGGGCTGCCCTGGGGGGATGGCTGTAACCATAAGTTTTTTCCAAATCTTCGGTACTGATAGAGCCGTACTCTAACATTGCCGTTGTGCTTAACTCGCAATCGTTGTGTAAGAGCGGGAGACAAATATAAAGATTCGTAAGTTTCAACGTTTTTACCTAAAAGTGTAGATTGACTAGACCGGCCAGCATGGATTTCAAGTTTATGGAGGTTCAAACCTGATGGCAATTCGACACCATACGTTTTTTCACCCGTGCGGCCATCATAGCTGAGTATAAACAAGATTTGTCGCTTGTTTAACTCCATAAGGAAGTCAATTAAATCGTCGAGATCGAGGCCGCTGTAGTAACGTGGATCTTTATTTTGAGATGTGCCCTGGTACGGGGGATCCATATACACCAGGTCTGATTCAGAAATGACACTTAAGGCCTCTTTGTAATCCCCACTTGTGATAATAGTCTTGTCCCTTAAAAGTCTAGAAACGCCAAATATTTCTTGTCGCATACTTGGCGGGCGTCGTCCTTTACGTCTGTTATCTGGACTTTGGTTAAATTCTCCATCTGCATTGTATCTAACAGATGCCTTTACACATCGGGCTAACAAATAGAGAAAGTGATCAGACCTATGCGTCTTGTTGAATTCAGCGCGTATAAAATCATAATACGCTCTTTCCTGGCCAAGTTGTGCGTTCCACAACCGTTCATAACCATCAGCAATTTCATAAGGATCATTAATGATGATTTCAAGCAAGTCCATCAAAGGCTTGTTAAGGTCATTTATGTAAAATCTCTTGGCTTTTTTATAATGTGCTGTGGCCACGGAAATAGCTGCAGAACCAGCAAATGGTTCAATGAGTGTATCAACCTCTTTAGGAAAAGCAGACAATATTTGCCAGGCAATATTGCGCTTACTTCCTTGATAGGGGATGGGTTGAGGCATTCTTTTCATAGTTTTTAGACCAACATTAAAACCTTCAAATTGGTTACTCTCCCATAATATACCATCTTATCTTAACCAAGTAGCCGGGAGAATAATTTGCCGAGGCCACTTTGAGGCCGGTCGCCGTGAATCTGGCCGTTTTGCCCATTTATGGCCACATCATAAATTTCCCCTTCTATTTTATAATGTGTCACCCACATCGGCAGCAAAATATGTTTGTACGATTCCACTACAATGCCGCTGGAATTGAGGCGCAGGTTACGCACATATTCGCCGCGAGTATAACGGGTTGATTTACGGCGCAGTTCCTTGACAACCTTTTTACGGCCGAGCAGCGAAGCATCCGACATGGAAACCTGATACCGTTCGGCCGGCCAATCAGCTAAAAAACGAGGATCGTAAGCCACCACGGCCGCAAAATCAAATTCACTAAAGCCTTTGGTTAGGCTGGGGGGCAGCTTCTTGTTGGCCGGAACAAACAGATCATCATAAAAAACAAGATGACTGCCACTGGTAGGCGTCCAATCGTCGCCTCGTTTAACCAGACCATGCCAGCGCAGTTCGCCGCCAATGTCAAAGGTCCACACGGGTAAATAAATACCGACGATGGGCAGCAGACGCGGCCGTTCAATTTTGTGCTTTTTGAACCAGCGACGCAGCGCCAGTTTCGTGTCATCCAATGTGATGGCAAAGGGGATGAGTGCGTGAGGGGGCATGATATCCTGGGTTTCGGCCGTTTCCGTCACATACACAGAATCACAGTAAGGGCAGGTAACGGAGATGGTTTCTGGAGTTAACATAAATTCTACGGCGCAGCTGTTACATTGAAAAACACGCATCTGCACCGGTTTGAGATGCCCTTTGGCCGTAGCCATAGCCACTGTGAATTCTTGCTCGAATTTTCCCTCGCCAAATTGGGCTTCAGTTTGTGGCTGGTCAGCTTCGTCTAATGCTTGGCGATGATGGCAAAATTCACACAGCAGCGCACGGCCGTCAGGCGTGTAATTCATCCGTCCGGCGCAGCGAGGGCAGGTGAACTGTTCTTTTTTGGCTTCAACCGGGGGGGCGTCAGATGTTTGATTAAGCTGGTCGGGGTTGATAATGGCGTTGGGGTCGAGACGGCCGTCTAACACAGCCAAACCCCGTCGCGCCGCCCCATGAACTGGATTCAGCGCCAACACCTGTTCCAGACACAGACGTTTATCTGCCTGCTCCTCAAAAACCTGGCTCAACCATAACCAGGCCCTCGCCAGCTCTTCATCGCTCGCTTCCGATTGCAGCACACGGGAAAGCGCATGGTACGCTTCTTCTCTATCACCCACTTTAATAGCCCCGATACCCTGTGCCAACAAGATGCGAATACCGGCCACGGCAAAACGATTCTCTTCCTTGCGCCGCATCGCCGAACGAAAAGTCGCCAACTCTAATAGCTCTTTCGCTGAACGCTGCTTTTGAGTAATAGTTACTCGATGGCCACACCGTTCACATTCCCGGCTGCGGCCGTCGGCCCCAAAAAACAGCTTGCCCTTACCACAGGCCAGACATTGATTGGTCGGATTCGATTGATGATGTTTTGCGTTCATAATTTACACCCGTTAACAACATATACAAACACAGCTATTGTAAAAATATCACCTTAACCTGTCATGTATACGTAAGTCCTCTTTGAAAATTGATTTGCAGAAGTATGTACGATGCTAAAGCATATGGTACAATTTCCCTCGTTCAGTTATTATGTTAGGTAACAGACAACATCAAATGCTGAAATTGGCAAACAGGGTGAATTTAAGTCCATTCACCAATTCCATAACTTATTTGTGAATGGGCAACTTACCAATGAATTCGGGAATTGAAAAACAGGCAAAGGTATTGGCTATTGTCAACCGCAAAGGAGGCGTGGCCAAAACGACTACGGCCATCAATTTGGCACATGGACTCTCGCGTAAACTCATGCGGCGTGTCGCTCCCGAAGATGTAGATAAAGTGCAAGACCCCCAAAACCTGTTTAATTACCAAGATCGTTGTTACTATTTGCTGGGGCATGTGCTGTTGATTGATTTTGATCCTCAGGGACATTGCGCCCGTGGTCTTGGCATTGACTCTGGCAAAGCCGATATTGGTGATGTACTGTTGGAACAGCAGCATTTATCAGAGGCAGTCATTACGGCCGACCGTTCGGATGAAGGGTATCCACGTCCCAATTTATGGCTGCTGCCCTCGTCTGATAATTTAGAAAATGCCAAAGATATTTTACGTCTGCAAACGATGCAGTTGCAAACCGGGCGCAATTACGGTTTATTGCGCATCCTGGCTGACCGTTTAGGTCTGGCAATGGAGCGGTTTAACTATATCATCATGGACTGTCCGCCGGCCTTAGATGCTTTTACGCAGGCAGTATACCAATTTGCAGATGCGGCCATTGTGCCTGTCAAGCCAGATTATTTTAGTATGGCGGGTACGGGGCAGCACATCTCCAATATCCTGGAAGCGCAAACGCGGGGGATTGATATCGAGATTCACACTATCGTCCCCACACTCAATGTAAAGCGGCAGATTTTGGATAGACAAATGGTAGCCGAACTGCAGGATCATTATGGCAATCAAGTCAGCGCCCCCATTCCCCGCAGCCAGGCAGTCGCCGAAGCGCCATCATTTCAGCAAACGATTTTTGAGTATGATACCCGTTTTTTGAATCCGGCGACGGTGGCTTACCAAGCGTTGGTAGACAGAGTGTATTATGGTTGACCCATTGGCAAAGTTGGAAACGTTTGATCCGGAGGAAAAGATGCAAGAGGAAACGGCCGTCCCCCCCATCCCACCTGTCTCCAAACC
>JAAEOP010000200.1 GCA_024223125.1 Chloroflexota bacterium | reverse complement strand
TTATACGGCCGACCAAGACGGCGCTCGCCAGATTGTGTGGGAACATCAGATTGGCGAGACCGGTTCCAGCAACCAATACAATGTGGGCTTTGACAAGCAGCAGGTGTACCTGAGCCAGGGCACTTCTTTGCAAGCGTTTGATCGGGACGACGGGTCACCATTGTGGGAAACGGTACTCAGCGATGAGGTGAACTTCCAATGCGTGTCCTGTATTCGCCCGGTAAAGGATCGGGTAATTGTGTTGACGGCCGATAATATATTAGAAGCATTTGATACCCACAGCGGCCGTTCCGCCTGGCAGGTAACACTGGAAGACAAAACCTTCTCCTACCCAGATGCGGGGCAGGTTGCCTTTGCTGTGGTGGGAGATAAGGTAATGCTGCTGGATGATGTGGAGATTGACGGCCGTGCCGAAGCTGGCCTTTTCTTTTACGACATCGAGAGCGGTGAACGGGTGCAAGAGATCATTCCTCGCTGCCCCGATATTGATCAATTCTTTGATGATGATTCCATCAGCGACGACGGACAACTCTTTATCAACGAACAAACTGGCGATCTGATTACCCTCTTTGGAACCGCCTTTGTAAGCCAGATGTGTTTGCAAAAATGGAATGCCCACAATGGTGAACTAATCTGGGAAACTCGTTTACCCGAAGACATCGGCGCTCATTCCAATGTAGATGAAGGTCTTTTTACCGAGACCTCTTTTTCACCCTTTGCTGTTTATACATCTGACCTCCTTTTAACGACGCTAGACATTAGCCCCGATCATCCTAACGCTGGCATTATGCAATTTGACCTGACCAATGGCGACATCCTCCTTCAAATCAGCGATGAAGATTACCAGATGACGCCTATCGGCCGTCAGGGAGATGTTGTCCTCTTGTTGGCAGAAAAGCAGCGGGGCAGCAAGCAGTTTGAAATATGGGGGGTGGACGCCAACTCAGGCGAACGTATCTGGCGGCACATTATCCAGGCCGATTATTTATACGAACAAGACCCCTTTGACGACAAATTTAGTTACCGACTGCAACCAGATGGCCTGATCTTGATCCAGCTTCTCACCGATTCCGATCCGGCTAATCTGACAGTGCAAAAATTGAACACGGCCGATGGCGAACTACTCTACGACGTAGAAAACCCCGTCACCGATGATTATTGGTCAGGCTTAACCTGGACACCAAACAATGCCTATTTGATTTTACGGGCGTTGGTGGGGGTAGATTTGCAGACGGGTACGGCCGTGCAGGATTGGCCTTGAAATTGTGAACATGGTTTCTGCTAAGATGATATTAGCCCAAGAAACGAATGATATAGAATTCTTTGTACTTGAACCCGAAGTTGCTGGCGGATGGGGCAAGAACACCGAAGCTGATACATCAGTGTACCCTCCAAGGGTTTTTAAGCTTCACTATGAGTTCTCTGGCTGGTTAGGTGACTGCATCATCGAATCTTTTCCCTGTTTCCTTGTCACCGCCGATGCATCCCAGGCTATTTCTGAGGCCCATCTGAGCGGTTATGAATTCGTTAATGTAGAAGTCAGCCAATCTAATGAGTTCGATGAGTTTCATCCTGGTTATGAGTTGCCAACGTGGCGCTGGTTAGAACCCACTGGAACTCCTGGGAAAGATGACTTTGCCGTGACGAATAAGGTAGTATTAGTTGTCTCGAATCGGGCTTTGAATATACTCAAAGAACATGGTCTGGAACATTGCAATGTATCACGATATAAGGACTAACGGAGAACGAGTATGAATTGGTGGAACTACATAACGGTAGACCCAACGATATGTCATGGTAAGGCTTGTATTAAAGGTACTCGGATTATGGTTTCTGTTATCCTTGATAACCTGGCTGCTGGTCTAACAACAGATGAAATAATCCAAAGCTATCCATCCTTAAGCCAAGAGGCAGTGCAGGCAGCTATAAGCTATGCTGCTGAATTAACCCGTGAGCGCATTGTTGCTATTCCTGCTTAAATCCTGCTATGAAGTTTAAGATTGATGAGAATCTCCCAGCCGAGGTGGTCGAATTGCTTCAACGAGAAGGTCATGATGCTGTAACTGTGTTAGACCAGCGACTTGGAGGGGAAGCAGATAGCGCGATAGCGGCAATTTGTCAGCAAGAAAATCGAATCATCGTGACACTGGATTTGGATTTTGCAGATATTCGAACATATCCGCCAAGAGATTATGCTGGCTTGATTGTATTGCGGTTAAAGCGACAGGATAAAATTCACGTTCTGGAAGTTGTTGAACGATTACTGGAAACTTTTCTGAGCGAATCACCAGAAAAAAAGCTGTGGATCGTGGATGAACGTCGCCTCAGAATTCGTGAGTAAGTGATGCACCTCTGGCTACGGCCGCTACCCTTCCCATACTACCCGTGTAAAGAAGAAATGATGACTGTGCTTTCGGTACATTAACTTAACGCAACAGGTTGGCCCGAAGCGGCCGATTCATAAGCTGCCAGTGTGATTTCTAGCGCCTTATAACCATCTTCACCCGTCACCAACGGCCGTCGCTGCTCCCGGATAGCAGCTACAAACTCCTCGATCATCGCTTGATTGGCGTCTGACCCCCAATACATCCAGGCGTGCTGGGATGGTTCCTGCTGGTAAACATTCAAGTTTTGGCTATAGGCATCCACAACCGTCAACCCACGCTCACTAATTAGCTCCATTGTCAGGCCGCCCCAGGTGGGATAATTTAGCGGCTTGCTCCAACTGCTGTCAATTGTGGCAAAAGCGCCATCAGCAAATGTGAGCATGATCAGGCCGCCCGTTTCCACATCCACCGCGTCGGCGTGCAAAATGTGATTGGATTGAGCATACACACTCACCACGTCGCCGGGCAAATACCAGCGCAGCACATCCGCCAGATGGACAATGTGATCCATCAAAGCCCCGCCGCCGGCCAATTTCTTATCCACAAACCAGCTGCGATGGCCAATGGGCATCTGACCTTGATTGGTTGTGTTGAGACAGTATACCTGTCCCAATGCGGCCGTATCCAGTTGCTCTTTTAATTGCTGTAATGGAGCGGAAAAGCGCATGGGGAAGGCGGTCATCAAATGTACTCCGGCCTCGTGGCAGATGTCTATCATGGCCTGAGCGTCAGCTAAAGTTGTGGCCAACGGTTTTTCGCACAGAATGTTGATCCCGGCTTGGGCCGCCATTTCTACCAGTGGCCGGTGTTTGCTGTTTTCAGAACAGACGATCACGCCGTCTGGCCGGGCAGCCAGAAGGGTTTCATAGCTGGGAAAAAGATGAGTATCGAACAGGTCGGCAAAATGACGGCCGCGAGCCGGGTCTTCGTCGGCAATACCGATCATTTCGACACCGGGAATAGCCCGTAGATTTTGAATGTACGCTTCGGCGTGGTGGTGGGCAAAACTTAATATCCCTATTTTCA
>JAAEOP010000199.1 GCA_024223125.1 Chloroflexota bacterium | reverse complement strand
TCAAAGGTGTAATCCAAAATTCGCCAGCCGTCTGCATCAGGTTTGGCTTGCTCAATGAGTGGCCGGACACCTTCTCCTAAAATGAAGGATATTGTGGACACTAAATCTGGCCCAATGTTCAGCGTTACGGGATATTTTGGTAGGCTGGCCTCATAATCTGCCACCCACTTTATCCAAAAATCGACTAAATCAAAATCTTGGGGGCGGACAAATTGCGTTTGGGTTAGTTCAACGGACTCAATTCGAGACACGCGGTACACCTGCACACCATTGCCGGTTGCGGCAACCAAATACCAAATACCTGCTTTTGCTATCAGCCCATAGGGTGACACTGTTCGTCGTCTCACAGTTCCATCACGTCGACGATAGGAAAGATGAAGTTGGAGATCCTGCCATGCTGCATCCTGTGCTACCTTCAGATGGTGTGTCGGTTCATCGGGATGAAACCAACGGGCTGCATCCAAATGTAGCCGCTGATGGATGTAATCTGCTTGTGCTTGGTGACGCTCTGGAAGCGTGCTGGTCAACTTTAGGATGGTGGCTTTGAGTTGTTGGCTTATGCCCAAATCGGATATTGGACCTGGAATGGTCAGCATAAATAGTGCCTGAATTTCATTCTCATTCAATCCAGTAAGGGTGGTTTGATAACTATCTAGCAAAGCGTATCCGCCTCCAGGTCCCCCAATAGCATAAACTGGAACACCTGTAAAACTTAGAGCATTGATATCGCGATAGATTGTCCTTTTTGATACCTCCAATTCGTTGGCCAATGCTTCTGCCGTCATTTGCTTACGCTTTTGTAACAACAGCAATAGTGAAAGAAGTCGGTCTGCACGCATTTCTCATCCTAATTCAAACCATTAATTTCGAGTGTATTATCAATGACTGACACAAGGTGTCATCCATTGATGATACACTGAAACCAATCAATTGTGAAGTAAATAAAATGAATAAAGGAGAAATAATAATGTCTGAAAAAACTCACAATATCTTTATCGATGATGGTGGAGCTGGCTCTATACCGGTGGTCTTTGTGCATTCTCTTGCTGGTAATACTCAACAATGGTCTGCACAACTGAGCCATATTCGAACAACGCGGCGAGCTGTCGCACTCGATCTTCGTGGGCATGGACAATCATCCTTGCCCACAAACGAGGATTATGCAATCGATGCGTTGGTACAGGATGTTCATACTGTTGTAAACAAATTAGGTATCCAAGAATTCATTCTTGTGGGTCATAGTTTGGGTGGCGCCGTTGCTGTCTCCTATGCGGGTACTTATCCCAAACGTGTAGCCGGGCTACTCTTGGTTGATCCGTCAGGTGACTCTACCCAAATGCCGGTTGATGAGGTGCAACAGTATATTGGTGCAATGGAGTCGGAAGCATATTCAGACTTCATTGAAGGCTATTGGAATCACATCTTGACTGGTGCAACCAAAACAACACAGGGAAAAGTTGTACAGGATTTACGCAATACGTCAAAAACAACGGTTACCAGTATCTCCAAAGCGCTTTTCAATTTTGATCCCACAGCGGCATTGGAGCGTTATCGCGGGCCAAAACTATCGGTCATTACCCCGATCAATGAAACACCATTTGGTCTGCATAAGCTTGTCTCGGATCTACCGCATATTATGATAACCGGTACGGGGCATTGGCTGCATATGGATAAGTCAGAAGAATTCAACCAAATAATGGACAATTTTCTTTCATCCATTAATAACAATGGGTACTAATTGAAGATGGCTGAATGAGGAGGTCTAATTGATCCTGGTAGGCCACAACTATCCCAATTGCGTCAAGTTGGTGTATCAGGTGCAAAATCTGCAAAGTTCACCAAACTTTGCAGATTTTTTTTATGATAGGCTACAGAAGTGATTATAATAAGATTCTGTAATCTTGAAAACTGATGAAGGTTGTTCTACTCCAACCTAGTCTTGCATAGCAAAGAGCCAGCTAAGTTATGGTCGGCGGGGCCATCGCTGACCCCACCGCCACTCCCGAACCGGATGCGAGGCTTTTGCTGGTAAGGGGGCGCCGCCTGTATGGTAGAATAGCCCCATTGCAAACAAAGAAAATGCCGGGCCACGGCGGCAGCGCGCCCGGCGACAGCTTACTGCGGGTGGTAGTGGATAATTTTATGGCAGCATGTTTCAGCCGCTCGCACAATGTTTTTTTTGTGTGGGCGGTTTTTGTTTTGCGGTAAATGGTGGAGAAATACGGGTTGTGTAATGCGCATCATTTGCGTAATCTCACCGCCAAAGGAGACATAATCTTATGAACAAGAAAAATCAACGGATTCGGGTTCTGATCGCTGATGACCACCATCTAATCCGACGTGGAATTCGCCAGATTCTGGAGCAACAAGCAGACATCGAGGTGGTCGCCGAAGCCATAGATGGCGAAGAGGCCCAAAGGTTGACGCTGGAACTGAAACCCGATATCCTGCTGCTCGACCTGGTAATGCCCGGGCCCCAACCTGATGAAATCAGCCGTTGGGTACGGCGGCGCTGCCCGCAAATCGAAATCCTGATACTGACCGGACACGCTCACGATGCCTTCTTGTGCCGTATGATGGAGGCCGGGGCTATGGGTTTCCTAGACAAAAACGAAGCCCCCGACCTCTTGTTGGAGAGCATCCGTCGGGTCGTATTGGGGCAAGTGATGTTCAGCCCGGACCAAGTCCGGCGCGCCCAACGCTGGCGCGCGATGATCGGAAAGCACTGGGAACAGCTCACCGAACGCGAACAGGAAGTGTTGGAGTGGATGGTGCAGGGATTGGGAAACCAAGCCATCGCCGACGTTATGGTGATCAGCTTGAGTACGGTACGTAGCCATAACCGCAGCATTTTCGACAAACTGGGGGCCAAAAGCCGCAGTGAAGCGATCGCTTTCGTCCTCCACAATCACTTGCTGGATTGATCTATCCGACCAGACTAGGTGTCAGGGGATCGCCCGAAAAAAGGGGCTTGGTTTTACCCATAAATCTACTTTTCGCTACAGAAAATTGGCGGGAGACGCTCGGGCCGCGTATGAAGGCAGCCTCTTGCCCAAGTCGAAACACTGAAAACACTGTTGTCCACTGAAACCACTGGGGCCGGTTTTCAGCGCCTTTGCAGTGGTTTTCCAGTGTTTCAACCCGAAACTAGCATTGTGCAATGCCAAGATATGGGTAAAACTAAGCGCAAGTGGGGAGAGAATTTCCGAACAGATGTACACCAAAAATCAGCTTAAAGGACGATTGACCTTATTATTCGCGGATCGTATACTTGAGCGAAATTGGGCCCAACCAACCTTTTGAAAGCAAAGCATTCGATTAAACAAGTAGGAGCGTATCTTCTCAATATTTCGGGGAGCCAGGAAGCGGGTTGCTCGAAAAACTAGCACTTCCCGGCGTTTTGACACAAGCAACCCGCTTCCTCCCCCTTTTTGAGAGGATACGTAGGAGACAATAAAATGAAAGCGAAACGAAATTTGCCAGTGTATCTACTGGGGGGAGTGGTTGTGATCTTGCTGCTGATGTTCTTCATCACGCAACAAACTTCTGCCGGTGTTGGGCCAACCCTGAGAAGTCTCTTGGGATACCCGCCTTTGTCAACGACTGAGAGTGAAACGAAGGGGAATGAAACAACCCCAAACGAAATGCCGACTCCCTCTCGGGAAGATATATCAGCCCTGCCCGATGCCCCGGTATTGGTTCCTGTAGAAGACGAGCAACGCCAACAAAACGAGGTTGCGCTGGCTGTCTTAACGGAGCTGGTTAGCAAGGCTGAAGCCCAATATTTTACGCCTGGCTGGTGGTATATCCTCTCGGAACGGGAGGCTTTTCTTACC
>JAAEOP010000198.1 GCA_024223125.1 Chloroflexota bacterium | reverse complement strand
GCAAACCCCCAACATGATTGGTAAAATCAGCCATAGCCATTGTGCCAATTTCGTTATAAACATTCATTGTGGGGGGGCTATTCCGTAACTTTGTGGCATATTCGCGGACATCGGCCAACGCTTTTTTGCGCTCGTGCAGTTGGGGTACTTTAGCCAGATCAACTACAATGGCCTTGACCTTTTTGCTGCCCATTACCGCCCCCACCCCGCCACGAGCGGCTAATCTCGACGGGCGCAGGTCCGTATCGCTAAAGGAAATGCCGGCCAAAAGCCCTTTGTACTCCCCAACCGGACCGCATATACCCAGGCTTACTTTCTTGCCGTACTTTTTATGCAGCATCTCGGCGACCTCAAAGTTGCCTTTGCCCAGATAGGGTTCGGCTGAGTCGAAACTAAGGGTGCCATCTTTGCGAAAATGAATGACCACCCAATCATTGGCAGCGCCGTGCAGGGTAAAGCCGGCAATATGCTGTTGCCCCAAGGCATAGCTGAACGTTCCCCCACCATTTGCCTCTTTGATACCGCCGGTCAGCGGACTTTTACAGCCCACACTGGTGCGATTGGCATTAGAAAAATTGGTTCCGGCCAAGGGCCCGGCAGAGAAGATAAGGGGGTTTTCGGGTGAGAGCGGATCGACCGTGGCCAACCCTTTTTCTACCATCGTTTTGGCAATCAGATAACGTCCGGCCTTGACGATATCTTCACCATGTAGCTCCTCTTCTTCAATGCTTTGGTCATTTAATTGAATGTGTAAATATTTGCGCATTTTGCCTCCAATAAGCTCATTGATGGTAATCATTCATTCCCCCCCGCCTTCGACAAGCTCAGGCTGCGTATCGTTGCCTGAGCTTGTCGAAGGCAACAGGAGGGCTGAACGGGTACCATTGATGAATGAAAATCTTTTCTGTTTTATTCATCTACCTTCCATCCAAGTGTTACAATTTTATAACATATTTGACGGGTATACAACTCTTGAAGTATTATTCGCAAATTATTAGGGCTAAGGATTTTATAACTTCCCCATTTTGTGGTCAAATTACCTGGAATTTCTAACTCGATTGGGGAAGTTAACTAATT
>JAAEOP010000197.1 GCA_024223125.1 Chloroflexota bacterium | reverse complement strand
TTGACGAACGGGAACCTGAGCCAGCGTGCCATCAGCAACCGGGTTCGACTGCTGGGACGGGACTTGTTGGGCGTATGGGAGTTAAGTCCCCACGATTTGCGCCATACGTGGGCCACCCATGCGGCAAAGTACAATGACCCATTTGTTTTGCGGGATGCTGGCGGCTGGACAAATATGCAAACGCCCAGCCGGTATGTGGAACGGTGTAAGGTGGCGAATGAGGGGATTGAATTGAAGTATTAGCCGACAAGAGATGCGAATCTACCGCTAGGCATATAGGTACGCCTTGATTATAATTGTGGATATTATTATAATGTGTACAATTATAATCATCATATCTGGGGTACCTGGGGTACACCCATGGAATTTGTTGGCCGAAACCGCGAGCTACAGACATTAGAAACCTTCCTCCAAGCGCCCAATGCTGGCCTACTCATCCTGTACGGCCGTCGCCGCATCGGAAAGACACGTCTCGTCACCCATTTTCAGGAACAGCATCGAGACACGCCTACCTTCTATTGGATGGCGACAACCCACAACGAAGCGTACCAACTGCGCGACTTTTCCCAGGCGATCCTGCGATACGATCCGCGCATGGCGGCTCCCCCCACCCCGGATTTTTCTTTTTCTAGCTGGGAAGATGCGCTGCATCATCTGGCCAACCTGGTTGCCGCCGACCCGCAATCTCATTTGGTTGTATTAGATGAGTTCACCTACCTGTTGCGTAATGAACCAGCCATTAGCAGCGTGTTCCAGAAAGTATGGGATCATCGGCTGTCTCAAATTCCCCAACTCAAGCTTATCCTGACCGGTTCGCTTATCGGGATGATGGCGCGGGAGGTGTTTGCCTATCAAGCGCCTCTCTACGGCCGGGCGACGGCTCAAATCCGATTGCGCCCGTTGCCTTATGCAGCCGTTTGCGCGCTCTTTCCCAACCGTTCGGCCGATGAGCGGGTTGTTATTTATGGCGTTACAGGCGGTGTCCCCGCCTATCTGGACTTCTTCACCCGCACCGCTGATTTTGTAACTGCCTTGCGCGAGCATATCCTTTTGCCGGGAAGTATGATGATGTCCGATCCGGCCGTTATCCTTTATGAACAGTTACAGGAACCGCAAACGTATGAATCCGTGCTGTCTGCAGTTGCTTCCGGTTTTCATCAATGGTCGGATATTGCGAAGATGGCCGGGTTGCCAGAGACGGCTCTGGGGTATTATTTGAAGGTGTTGCAGGAGCTTGAATTCATCGAGCGGCGGGAGCCGGTATTGGCGAAGCCCAACAGTAAACGCGGCCGTTATTTTGTGCAAGACCATTTTCTCCGTTTTTACTATCGTTTTATCGTTCCTCAGCTTGGTCCCATCGAGCGCGGGTATCAAGAAGCGGCAACGGAGAAAATCTATGCTGAGTTACGGCCGTTTCTCGGCTTGCACGTCTTTGAAGAGTTATGCCGGGAATGGGTATGGGTGACGGCGATGGCTGGGCAGTTGGACTTTGTGCCAGAAACAGTGGGATCGTATTGGCGCACCTATCGCGGCAAAGGCGTCCAGCTTGATGTCGTTGCGGTTGCACCCCGACAAAAAAGATTGTTCATCGGCGAAGCGAAATGGGGGCGCGGCGCTCTTAGTCGCAGCGTATTAACTAACTTAGTGAAACGCAGCCAGCGAATGCCACAAGTAGCTGAAGGATGGGCAGTAGGGTACGCGCTGTTTGCTCGTGAAGGATTTACAGATGCGTTACGGCAAGAAGCTGAGAAGATGGACGCCCGCCTGATTTCTCTGGCACAATTAGAACAAACCTTGTGTTAGGGTGTCAGAAGCCGTCACTAATCTGATAACAGTTCATCCAATACCAACACGGTTCCATTTCAGCCAATGTCATCAATCGTTGTTTCGGTCATAGCTACATTCTTGGAATCAATCAGATTCAATAGCGAGATCGAAATGACATTGCTCGAAAGTGTCAGGCCAAATAGTCGCGGTATTGGCCTGCACCCCATCAAAATTGCCCCCTTCGCAAGTACTCTTCGTCAAATTAGTTCCTAAAAGCGTCGCGCCGCATAGCGTCGCCTGATTCAAATCAGCCTGACTAAGGTCTGCGTTTGTCAGATTGGCTCCCACCAACTCAGCACACCTCAAAAGAACGCCCGTTAAATTTGCTTCGGTCAGATTCGCTTTGAACAAGCCAGCTTTATGCAACCAAGCATGAGCCAAATTAGCCTTCTCCAGATTGGCGTGCGATAAATCGGCCTCAGATAAATCCAGGTAAGATAGGTCTAATCCAGATAGGTCTACGCCCCGCAAGCAAATGGGGCGGCGACCGACAGCCACGAGTTTGATAACATCTTGTCGAGTCAATTCAGCCATTCTTGACAGTTCCTTTTAGCAATGGGATTCGTCTGGAATAATAGCACATTAGTTCTTCTTTGACGACAAAAAAAGAGAGTTGAAAAACAACTATCTCCATGAGAATTGGAAGTCCCGTGATACCCGAACACCCATCAGCGAATAGCATCTGCCAAAACCTCATCCAGGTAAGTTAAATCAACCAAAATGGCGTTTTTTGACCTGGCTAACGCCTGCGCCGGCTCAGTAAACCCCGTTCGGGAGAAGAAAACATATTGCCTTGTAAACGGGTTGCCGCTGCGCGTGGCAAGTTGTATTTGTTCAGCGCGTTGGAATAGCTTTCTGACTTCACGTTCGTTGATCGAGCTATCACGCTTCCATTTACATTCGCCATAAAGGACAATCGCTTCATCCCAGTTGACAGCAACCACATCAATCTGCTCGGCCGCGCTCCAATGGCTGCCTACACGCTGCGGCAGGAAGGATAGATGTCCGGTCTCGGCGGTAGCATACACCCATTCCCGGCACAATTCTTCAAAGGTATGCGTGCCGACAAAAGCTCGCCAATGCCGTTCAATCGTCTGCCAGACGGCCAGGTATGCGCCGCGGGTAATGTGGGCTAGCTGCGGTTCCAGAAAGCGATAGTAAAAACGCAGGTACGGATCGGCAACCTCGTACCGGCTCTTACGACTGCGTTCCGGTTGCCGCTCGGTGGCCGGAACTTCGCGCCGGATTAGGTCCAGTTTGACCAATGTATGGAGATAGTTACTCACCGTTCCCGGCTCTAAATCGAGATTCTGAGCGATTGCCTTGGGCGAATGCACCGACCTGGCTACCTGGCTAATAATAGCCAGATAATTGCCGGGTTGTGAAAAGTGGTCAAGGAGTAACAAACGCGGCTCATCTTGAACCAGCGCCGACCAGCCCATCACTTTTTGGATAATGTTGTCTACCACCGATAGAGAGGGATCAATGCGCTCCAGGTAATAGGGTACGCCGCCCAAAACGGAGTAGAGAGCGATACATGAGGCTATATCATAGTTGGGGAAGATCGCCCGCACATCCTTGAAAGGAAGCGGAGACATCTTAAGCAAGCCGGTAGCCCGCCCATAAAGAGGGGAGCGCGGCGCCAAAACATCTTCAGCCATCATCCCGACATGAGAACCAGACAAAACCAGCATGATGGGCTTATCTTTCAATTGGTGATCCCAGGCAGCCTGGAGCTTGAAGGGCAAATCGGGATAAGCGTCAATAGCGTAGGTAAACTCATCCAGGATAATGACCTGTTTTTGTTCGCTGTCCGTCACTAGGCGCGTCATCTCTCGAAACAGTTCATCCCAATCATAATAGGTAAATCCGGGGTCGATTGGAGGTTGGCCGTGAATGTGTTCGTAAAGGGCGCGCGACAAAGAATGAAGCAGAGCGGCCGGTGAAGAGTCGGTAGCCAGCCAGTAAAAGCCGGGGACATCAAGGCTGTCCAGCCAATGCGTAAGCAAACGGGTTTTCCCCACCCGGCGACGGCCGTATACAACGCAAAGTGTGCCCAGCGATTCAGCATACTGGGCATCCAGATAGTTGAGTTCAAAAGCGCGTCCAGTGAATGTCAACTTCTCAGTCATACTGATCCTATTGGGTCCTATTGGGCAATAATATTAATGTCCCAGATTAGCTTAATCACAATTAACTTAATCACAATAAAGATTGTAGTTGGTTTATAAAACAAGGCAAACAAAAACCCATCAAAAATTAATATCCAGCGCTCGTTTCTTCTTTCGGATACCGGTAAATGCTGGCTGTGGAGCAGACGATCCAGGCGAGTGACAACTAGCCCCCTTCCCGTTGCGGCCGCAGCGCTGGAACAGATTTCCCCCGTTGTTTGGCAGTATGTCAATTTTCACGACCGGTATGAGTTTACCAAAGCGGTTCAGCCGATTGATATAGAAAACATGTGGCCGGCGGCCGAACTGAAGACGTATTCAACACTGGCAAAAACGGCCGCACCCGCACTATCCACTTTCTGGATTATGCTCGTGTGGCAATTCGTGCTTACCTGTCGGAGCGGACGGACAGTAATCCGGCCCTGTTTGTCTCTCACAGCCGGCGGGCCGACGGCAAGCGGTTGACGACCTGGTCGGTACAGCGGATGGTGGAAACGATTGTTTGTCAAAATTCCGGCGGTAAAATCGTAAAAATTCTTAGCGGGCTTCTGAGACGTGGATATAGTTGATAAAACACCAGTTTTCCTATGTTTTGTGACTGTATCGGCTTGCGACCAAAAGTCGTCGCTCAATGCAGACTGCTACTGGGCTGAGTGTCTGGCGCGTAACCGCGCCGATGGGGTGAATCTCCTCCAATTCCAGGATGGGCAACCGGCTCGTACCGGGCGGTTGCTTTGTCCTGGGCAAATCTTTCCCCAAAAGGAGCCGCCATGATCATTCCCTTTCTGATTTGGTCAGTTCTCATCATTGTCCCCACTACACTCATTGCCTGGTGGGGTCTGAGAGAAGATGAAAACGGCCGTCGTTCATAACATCCATCCCCTACTTCCGCTTAAGGAGCAACGCACCAAGGAGCATCTCAAATGCCAATCT
>JAAEOP010000196.1 GCA_024223125.1 Chloroflexota bacterium | reverse complement strand
CACACCTGATGGCACCTTATCTACCGCGGCCAAAGCAACGGCCGTTTTGGTTGTTGGGAACAGATGTAACGCCACAACCACGTCAGTTTGCCCACACATTGGCAGATAGAGGGATAGTTTACCAACCGAACACAATCAAAGGGAATATACCCGTCACAATTGGGCATCAATATTCAAGCACTGTATTGTTCCCAGAAGCAGAAGCTGGAATCTCACCCAGTTGGGTAATACCTTTAATGATGATCTGTCGTGTCCCCACACACAAAGACAAGGAGTTGGTGGGAAGCGGACAAATAGATGCGCTACTCAAGCCAGACGAAACAAAACGACCTGTGGGCTGCCCGCGCAGCTATGGGGAAAGGACAAGAACCTGAAACTTGGCATCAACCAGATGAGCAAATGACAAGCACAGAAAGAAGTCGTCGTGGCAAGAAGTACCATGAAATCGGCTCGATTATTCAGTTATAGTAGAGGGGCCGATTCATGTTCTCGGCTACTTCCTCCATCCTACAGCCCTATCCTAATGTCGCCTAAAAAAAACGCCACACCTGTTTTCAGGTGTGGCGCAAAAAAAGTGAGGGTCAGATGAAACTAGGCCGTAACCATTCAGGTGCCCGGTACTTCATTACCAAGTCTACTGGAGTAGCACACTCGTTTATAAGTGCCGGGTACCTTGGGGGAGTGAATGATTACACTAGGCCACAGCCAAAGCATCCTTTGCCTTATTTACAACGGCCGCAAATGCCTGTTCATCCGTCACGGCCAGATGAGCCAATGCTTTACGATCTAATTGTATGTCAGCTAGTTTCAAGCCATAAATAAAACGACTATAGCTTAAATCATGTTGTCTGGAAGCCGCATTGATACGGGTGATCCATAAACGTCGAAAATCACGGCGACGCTGCCGGCGATCTCGATACGCATACCAATAAGACTTCATCATGGCCTCGTTGGCGCGGCGGAACAATTTGCTCCGTGTGCCCCATTGGCCTTTCGTCATTTTTAATGTTTTCTTATGACGACGTTGGGTTGTATACCCACCTTTTACTCTCATAATCAATTACCTCGCATTTAGGGGGCGCTGGCGCTCAAGCCTTCTCGTTCCCGATAAAACCGAGGCCAGGCAGCGACCTTAAAATAAAATCAATAAAATTAACCGGGCGGATTAGCCTTATGTCTTGCCAAATAGGGAGCCAGCCGCTTAATGCGCTTCCGATCACCGCTATTTTCCACCACCAGCATCTTGTCCAACATACGCTTGGTGCGTTTTGACTTGCGCCGGCGCAGGTGGCTTTTGCCGCCTTTTGTGCGCACAATCTTACCACTACCCGTCATACGAAAACGCTTGGCGGCCGCTTTGTACGTCTTTAACTTATATTTCTTCTTCTTGTTTTTAGCCATTTTAATTTACCCTCATAAAAAAACCCCCAAAGGGGCTGAATATACAATTAACTGTTACACGGCCGTAAACCTAAAACCTAATCTTTAAGAAACGTCTTCCGGAGTCATCAGTAATATCATAGACCACCCTTCCAACTTTGGCTGTTGTTCTACTTCAGCGATATCCTTCAACTCTTCCGCAATTTCATCTAACGTTTGCCGTCCAACTTCTGGGTGAGTGATTTCTCGACCTTTGAAGCGTAATTGAAATCTAACCTTTTTGCCCGATTCTAGCCAGCCTGTAGCTTTACGAATGTATACTTCCTTATGGAAATTTGAAGTACGGGGCGATAAGCGAATAGTTTTTATTTCAACTTGTTTTTGATGTTTACGCGCTTCCCGCTCTTTCTTTGTTTTCTCATAAGCAAATTTGCCGTAATCCATAATCCGGCAAACAGGCGGTTTAGCATTGGGCGCAACTTCAACCAGATCTAAATCAGCATCAAGGGCCATTTGCTTGGCTTGGTCAGTAGGCACAACTCCGTGATTATCCCCATTATGGTCAATCAAACGGACCTCACGCACACGAATACGATTATTAATTCGATAATTAATCGCTGTTTTGCGTTTATAAGCTGTTTTACTTCGTCGTTTCCGAATATCCTATTCTCCATTTTTAGCTATGTATCAGTTCTACAAAATCAAAACAGCCCGATCTATTAAACCGGAGCCGCACCAGAATAATAGCACATGGCTATAAGAGCGTCAAACCATTTTCTGGACAGGCGCGGCCAATTTTATTGCTGGTATTAACAGCTTGTTAGAGAAGGCTGAATAGAACGTGGATGAACGCAGATTGACAGGATTTATGCAGGTTTTTCCGATTGATATCCGCGGATAAATGAGCCTCCGGGAGGTTGATTTATCCAGATTCATTATCAACCAGATTGATCCGTTACTAAATCAGCAAAAACGACAATACGTTGGGTATTAATCCGATAAGGGTAACAAGAAATGAGGGTAGCGCTGGCATGGTCAGTCGTATCCATTACTTGCGTTTCTGTTGGCTCCACCACATCAATTTTCGTAATAATATAGGTGTATTCACGCTGGTCTGTCTGTATGATAAATTCATCTCCCGGCGCCAGTTGATCTAAATGACGGAAGATGGCGCCGTAAACATCATTGTGGGCGGCCAAAACTACATTGCCATTCTGCCCTGGCTGTGCCGAATCAATGTAATGAGCGACTCCATGTTTTAGCTGTTCCCAATCATAAGCTCCTTCCACAATGGGGTGGTTCACATCAATGGCCGGTATTTTAATTAGACGGGCCTGTTCCGGGCTAGGTGTGGGAATGGGCGGCGGTTTGTATGCTTGTAAGGCTGGCAGCAGGTGGGCTGGAATATCGCCTGATTCAATGGGTTCGGGGGAACGGCCGTCAATATAACGATGTCCCGTCGGCAGCACAACCAGGTCTATGATGGGTGTTGGTTCAGGTGTGGGCAGGCTTAATTCGGATGCTTCATTCCGCTGCACCTGGGCCAATTCCTGGTTTAACCCTCGCTGCGCTATCCATAAATTAAACAAAATGACAACCAGCCCGATGATAGCAGCAATTTCAACAAGTAATAAAAATTTGTTGGCCACTCTATGGGTTAATGAAGGCGAAGAAGCGACAATCATTGCCTCTGGAACCGAACCATTGTTCTTCATTGTTTGATGCTTGACAGTTCCGGTGGAGGCGTGAGGGGCTGGCAAACCGTCAATATCCACCAGACGGCCAGAAGATTTTAGACGCTGCAAACGTTGGCGGCGTATGGAACGCTTCTTGCGGTACAGAAGCTCATTTAATTCTTCAACTGAGTAATCACCAACTGCTTTTTTGCGGTCGCTCATCGGCTCAATAATAATCCGCTTTTAATAATATGTAAAGTTAGCCAGGCATCGGCACCTTTTTTTGGATAGTTCGATTTATGGTTATGTAAAAAATATAAGTCAGGTATTTACAGCTACTAAAATCTTTCTAAACGTACACGGCGGGAAGCACTGCACCAACAGAAATGCTGCCAGCGCATCATATGGGGCATCGGTGTGGTCGGTGTGCTACTGTTCTTAATGGGCGTATTGTTGTTGCTGGTATCTCGACCCAATGATGTCGAAATAGTCGTTTCCGACCCAGAGATGATCGCTTTGGGGCAACAAGTATATAATGTGCAATGCGCCAGTTGCCACGGAGCCAACCTGGAAGGAGAGCCAAACTGGCAACAATCCAACGACAATGGGGCGCTAAAAGTGCCACCCCATGATGAAACAGGACATACATGCCATCATGATGATACTTATTTAATCGAGTCTGTAAAATTGGGCGGCACTCGCTCATAGGCCAATACGGGGATCAGTACCATGCCCGCCTACAAGAATGTTTTGAGTGATGAAGAGATAACGGCCGTACTTGCTTTCATCAAAAGTAATTGGCCGCCAGATATTCTCGCAGCTCAATCCAGTCGTTAGAGGAAAATTACAATGAAAACTAGCATCTTAGGTTTACTGACAACTGCTCACTGCATTTGCAAATATGCCACTGCACACCTACATACTCCAGATGTGACAGCTAATGACACAAATCATTGAATTCATGCTTGACACTGTAGAACGCCTGTGCTATTTTTTCTTAGAACAAGTGTTCCGCACACCCTCCTTATGGGGAAAGGTCAGAAACGCCCCTGGCCTTCCCCCTCACTGTGGGACACAACTTGCATAGGAAGAAGTGTTTTACTGGAGTTAGCCTCTTCAATTGCAGAAGGGCAATAGTGGAAAAGAGGATTTAGCTATGAGAAACAGTCAATATTTTCAATCAAGAAGTCTGGTGGGCAATAAGCTCACCAATTTAGGAGCTACTGTTCCCAAAAAATTGCTCGTCGGTGTGGTCTTGCTTATCGCTCTGGTAGCTTTTGAAATCTTCAACTTCGACACCAGCCAATACGCCTTACGCAGTCTGTTAGGGGATATTCAATTTCTGGGCTTGCAGTGGGCCACTATTCTGGCTATCGCTTTTTGCTCCATTGATTTTGCTGGGTTGATTCGTATTTTTACCCCGGAACGAGGCCAGGAAGAGCCAAAGGAGGTCTGGTATCTTACTGGAGCCTGGCTGCTAGGAGCCACGATGAATGCCATCTTAACCTGGTGGGCAATTTCCCTGGCGTTGCTCAACCGGAATATGGGCAATGAAATCTTGACTCGGGAACAACTATTATTGTATGTGCCCATTTTCGTGGCTGTTCTAGTATGGTTAACCCGTATTTTATTTATTGGCGCTTTTTCAGTAGCCGGGGAACATATTTTTGATATTCACAGCGTTGGCGCAACCCCCAATAAACATCGAACCCAATCGAAGGCAAAAAAGTCTAAGAAACGGCCGTCTACCAAAACATCTCGCCCCAGCCCCACACGTAATATGCCGCGCACTCGTGTGGCTCGTCCCGCGCCAAAGCCGCGCAGCACAACGGCGAACCAACCAGCAGGAGGTTACAT
>JAAEOP010000195.1 GCA_024223125.1 Chloroflexota bacterium | reverse complement strand
TCCCCTACACTGGGTTTATCTGGCGACAGATTGATGATACAGGTTGAGAAGACCGTATCTTCAGGTGCCGGTAGCAGCGTATGAACTGTGCTACGATAATCTGGTTTCTGAGTTGGGTGGCGGAAGAGTGCAATTATGAATAATCCCTATATCTCGCGTGGCCCGGTGCGTACCTCGGATATGTTCTTTGGTCGCCTCCGCGAGCTTAATGGAATTGCTGCTTTCCTGCGCGGTAACCAATCTGTTTCGATTGTCGGTCCGCGCAAAATTGGCAAAACCTCACTGTTGTTTCATCTGATGCGTCCCGAGATATGGGACGCTCTCAGATTGAAAGAGAATAACCTGTTTGTCTATCTCGATTGCGGCGGGTTGGATGAAGGCGGGTAGGTCGAAATCTTTAGCCAGTTTGCCGCCGAGATGGTGCTGACCCTTGGTGAGCGCGACTTACCCCCGGAGCCTGCCCTGAAAAAGGCCATTGCTAACCCCCCACCCGTCGTTCGGTTGAAGGTGCTGTGCGTAAACTCAACCGGCGTGGCCTGCGCGTGGTTCTGATTCTTGATGAATTTGAACAATTGAGCACCAACCCGAACCTCGATGTGAAATTTTTCAATGCCCTCCGTGCGATGGCAGGGCGCCATCAATTCGTCTTTCTGACCGCCTCGGTCCGCCCATTGATTGAATTGACCTATTCCGGCCGCTCGCTGGATATTCTCTCCAGCCCCTTCTTCAATATTTTTGCCCAGCACTTCCTGGGCTTGCTGTCAGAGGAGGAGGTCCGCCGGTTGATTCGGGAACCTGCTCAACGAGCAGGGCTGACCTTTTCTCCGCCCGTCGAAGATTTCCTGTATCGCCTGGCAGGTGGGCATCCCCTAGTCTTGCAAGTGGCTTGTTTCCACGCCTGCGATATACCGGACGATACGACTGAGATTGAGCGGCGGACGAGGCGCGAACTGGAAGCGCACTTCCTCTATTATTGGCAACATCTCACCCCGGCCGAACAGGATGTGCTTTGCCAGGTATCCGCAGTGATCTCACGCGCCCCCAACGATACCGCCCTGCGTGGCATATTGCGTAACTTGGTACGGAACTGTTTACTCATTGCAGAGGACGGGGTCTATCGCTATCCCTCTCGGGCCTGGGCTGATTTTGTGGCCGCTCAAAATCCTGCCCCAACCGAGGCCGCTGCTTCCGACGGTTTCGAACATTCCTTCAAGCCTGACCAACCCCTGATCGAGTCTTTAACCGAGCGTGAGTTTGAGGTGCTGCACCTGATCGCAGCCGGGCTGTCTAACCAGGAAATTGCCGACCGGCTCTTTGTCGGGGTAAGCACGGTCAAGAAACATATCAACCATCTCTACGGCAAGCTTGGAGTCAAGAGTCGCACCCAAGCCATCGCCCGGGCCAGGGAGTTGAAGTTGCTATAGACGTTCAGATACAGTTTTTGCCTAATCTCCAATACCATTGGCAGTATAAATCCGATATGGTATAATTTACTAAAGACATAGAACCATAATTCAGGCAGAAAAAGTAACTTCCGCAATTGGCTACAAAAAACCGGGTTTTTACGCTGTACAAACAAGATTCTCCCGTAAAAACCGGAAGCTACTTTTAGCGGTCAAAAACCCGGTTTTTAAGGTTCTATGTAATAACCAATTACAGAATATCCGTACTTGAGAAAGGTGACCCACTTCTATGAAAGCAGCCGTACTGGAAGATTTAAACCAAATCGCAGTAAAGGAAGTCTCCGAGCCTGAAATGGATGATGACTCGGCCTTAATGCGGGTCGAGGCCACCAGCATTTGTGGCTCCGACATCCGCATTTATCGGCATGGTAATCCCAGGGTGAAGCCACCGGCAATTCTTGGTCACGAGGCATCCGGCGTAATTGTGCGGGTAGGCAAAAACGTAACCCGGGTTAAAGAGGGTGACCGGGTAGCCATTGGCGCAGATTTTCCCTGCGGGTCATGCTCATGGTGTCGAAATGGTTTGCTAAATAACTGTGCTGTCAATTACGCCGTTGGCTACCAGATTCCGGGAGCATTTGCCGAATATATGGTGCTGCCCAAACTGATGCTGCAAGGGCCGGTCACGCCCATTTCAAACAATCTCAGCTTTGAAGAAGCCGCCCTGGCCGAGCCGCTGGCCTGCGCCATAAACGGTTTTGAACTGGTCAACCTGTCGCTGGGTAAGAGCGTGGTGATTATTGGCCTGGGGCCGATTGGCTGCATGATGATTGACCTGGCCCGGCAAATGGGCGCAACCAAAGTTATCGGCGTGCAGCGCAGCCAAACCCGCATAGAGCTTGCCCAATTTTACCAGGCCGACGCCTACATCAACCCCACCAAAGAAGATTTGATAGCCCGCTGCCTTGAAGAAACCGGCGGGCGCGGTCCCGATATTGTTATTACCGCCGCCGGTTCTGTGGAGTCGCACGAACAGGCTGTAGAGATGGTGGCTCAGCGGGGCTACGTGAACCTGTTTGGCGGGCTGGCCAAAGGTACGCGCCCAATGAGCATTTATTCCAATACCATTCATTACAAAGAATGTTTTGTTACCGGCTCGCACGGCAGCACGCCCCGCCACCATGAACTGGCCGTTGACCTGCTGGAAAAAGAACGAGTGCGGGTAAAACCTTTAATTACCCACCACTTCCCCCTGGATGACATCAACAAAGCATTTGCTATGATGGAATCTCGGCAGGGAATGAAGATTATGCTGCATCCACAAAATTAACTTCAGATCCTAAAAGTTTTCTTGATAACGTAGGGGGTCTCAATTTGACAAGGTATTGAACCCGAAACCATGTCATTTCGAGCGCAGTTTGCGAGAAATCTTCTCCGTTGGCGGGCGCGAATGAGTGTCGCTAGAAGATTTCTCCTCGTTCCTCGTCAAAATGACATGCCTGCACAAGTTTTGAAGGTTGTCAAATCCGTACCCCCTACGTTACTGAGAAAGTTTTTACCAACGTAATGCGTTGGGCAACCGTTAGGGTCTTATTCTGAAAGGTATATAAAATGAACCCAACCGTAGAACAAATTATTTACGCCGGAGAACGGCTGTTTGAACGCCGCTTGCTGGATATGTGCGGCGGCAACATCAGCGCCCGCGACGGTGACACAATTTACATTACCACCCGCTTTAGCGGCAGCCAGCGTCACTGGCAAAACAAAGCGGAAGACATTATCTCTGGCCACGTTGACAGTGATGAAATCATGGAAGACCCCCGCTTCTCCCGCGAGGGCAAAGCTCATATGGCCATCTACCGCAACTTTCCCAATGTAACCGGCATCATTCATGCCCACCCGTTTCATATTTTGCCCTTCTGTGCCGCTGCCCGGCCTATGGAACCCGTACTGGAACAAACCGAAAAGTTTGGCACCATCAAAGTGGTTAAGTATGCCCCGGCGCACGGTGCTGAACTGGCACAGAACATTGTTGATGGCCTACTGGGGCAGGATGAACGAATCAAGAAACAAGCCGCCGCCGTAATTATGCCCAAACACGGCATTATGGTTGCCGGCAAGCATTTAATGGCTGCGGTTGACGCGCTGGAACGCATCGACTGGAATGCTTACTGTATTCTGGCGCAACAGTCAATGCCGGTGCAGTAGCATAATAGGTAACAAAGTAGCAGAGTAGCAAGGGTATCACATACTATCCTGCTACCCTGCCACCTGCTACTTGCTACTTGCTACCTTGTCAGGAACATTATGATTTTAACCGTTACCCCTAACTCAAGCGTTGACTGCGTTCTTTTTATTGAGGAATTTCAGCCCGGTACCACAAACCGGCCCCATAAAATGGTGTTG
>JAAEOP010000194.1 GCA_024223125.1 Chloroflexota bacterium | reverse complement strand
GTTGCCTTCACCGCATTTAAAGATAAGGAAACCGGCCTCGATTATACCGAAGCTGAAATCAACGGCTTTGGTGAACGGGAACTGCCGGACAAATTCGCCGGAGAGGAATACAACCTGTTGCTGGTGGCCGAAAAATATCAAACCGGCTTTGACCAGCCCTTACTGCACACCATGTACGTTGATAAGAAACTGTCCGGGGTGCGGGCCGTACAAACCCTGTCGCGCCTTACTTAATCGCACCTGCCCCGGCAAAGAAGATACCTTTGTGCTGGACTTTGCCAACAGCGAAGAAGAAATTGTGGAGTCGTTCCAACCCTTTTACGAGAAAACCACCCTCACCGCCACCACTGACCCCAACAAACTCTATGATCTAAAAACCCAACTGGACGAATATCAAATCATCCGGCCCGCCGAAGTTGATGCCTTTACCCGCGTATTTTTCAAACCACAAAGGATGGGCAGCAAACGCGATCACGGCCTGTTAAACAGCTTCATTGATCCTGCCGTTGACCGCTACCGGCATTTGGAAGATGAAGAAAAGCAAGACGACTTCAAAAACACCCTGACCGTCTTTGTGCGCCTGTACGCCTTTTTGGCCCAAATTATGCCCTTTGCCGATGTGGAGTTGGAAAAGCTGTATGCCTACAATCGCCTGTTATTGACCAAACTCCCCAAACAAAACCAGGGTGAACGGCTCAAGCTGGAAGATGAAGTCGCGCTGGAATATTATCGCCTGCAAAAAATCAAAGAAGGCAGTATTGACCTGCAAAAAAATGGCGATGCGCCGTTAGACCCGGTTTCCGAAGCCGGAACCCGCCGCGAAAAAGAAGAGCGGGCCAGGCTTTCGGAAATTATCGAGGTGCTAAATGACCGTTTTGGCACCGAGTTTGTAGCAGCCGATAAGCTTTTCTTCGATCAAGTTGAGGAAGAGTTAGCAGCCAATGAAACGCTCTCCCAACAAGCCAAAAGCAATACCATTGAAAACTTTAGATATGGCTTTGAGGAAGAATTTCTGAATGCCTTAATTGGTCGAATGGATAAAAATCAGGAAATCTTCGCCAAAATCCTCGACGATGCAGAATTTGGCGACACCGTACGGGAATGGATGCTGAAAAAGGTCTACCAACGGCTGAATGAAGATGTGGATGTAGAGTTGGAATAAGCAACCCTAACACTCGGCGCACCATTGCGGACGGCTTATGGCGGAAACGACACCGCCAACGCCGTCCGCAAACGCGCGCCGGATTGGGATAAAAATATTTTAAAAGAAAAGGGCATCGTGCCTTCCTTTTAATTGAGGTCAATTGCGCCAACAAAATTATGCAAAAGTCAGGTTGACTTCGCCTTCAACCACGGCACCATGCCTCCATTAACCGGCGGTATGCCTACATTTGAAACTGTCTGTTTGGCAAAGTTAGTATATAATAGTTTTGCAAAAGTAAGGAATGGGAATTTAATAACTTGTGCGTTTAGCCAGGGTGTTATTTGGTTATTGGCCGTAGCCTGAGCTTGTCGAAGGCGATTTTGGCTTCGACAGGCTCAGCCAACGATTTCAAAT
>JAAEOP010000193.1 GCA_024223125.1 Chloroflexota bacterium | reverse complement strand
TCAAATCCTCGGCCAACCGGCTCAGATGAACCTGCAAAATCGAGGCCCAACTGAGAAACTCCAAAATGTAGTCACGGTCGCCCACGGCATCCATGCTGTTGGTTGAAATAGTGGCGAAACCCAATTCATCGGCCAGAAATTTGCGATCAATGGGAAATGGCGTGCCGGCCAGGGCTGCACTGCCCAACGGCAGCACGTCAACCCGCCGGGTCAGATCATCCAGGCGCTCTTTGTCGCGCTGAAGCATCCAGCCAAAGCTCAAGAGCCAGTGAGAAAAGCGGACCGGTTGAGCTTGTTGCAAGTGGGTGTAGCCGGGCATGATAACATCGACATGTTCCTTGGCCTTGACAATGATCTCCCGCTGTAACGTGTTGAGATGTTCTCGCAGCAGAACAATTTTGCGTTTGAGCCAAAGCCGGGTGTCGGTGGCCACTTGGTCGTTACGAGAGCGGCCGGTGTGGAGTTTGCCGGCTAGCTCGCCAATCAACTCTCCCAACCGGCGTTCCACCGCGGTGTGAATGTCTTCATCACCGGTCTTGAATTCAAAACGCTTCTGGGTAAATTCAGCCCGAACTTCGTCAAGGCCGTCCGTTAAAACGTCTGCTTCTTTTTCAGTAATCACGCCGGCTCGAGCCAGTCCTTTGGCATAGGCAATGCTGCCGTCAAGGTCAGCTTCCCACAAGCGGACGTCAAAATAGATACTGTCATTAAATTTGCGCATCAGCGCATCGGTTTCGCCGCTAAAGCGACCGCC
>JAAEOP010000192.1 GCA_024223125.1 Chloroflexota bacterium | reverse complement strand
GCGCTTCGGCGGCGATGTCTGGGTCGGTGGCTACGACGCCAGCTACGGCGTCGCTCAAACAGCGTATATGGTTGCCTTTGAAGGCGGTGTTGTCTTTGCCGTAGCCAAAGTGGGTGGGTGGGTTGTCGGCCGCAGTCAGAATCGCCTTTACTCCGCGCACGTTTTCGGCGCGAGTTGTGTCCATGTGGGTGACGCGGGCGTGGGGGTGTTGGCTGTAGAGGATACGGCCGTGTAACATCCCTGGCAGCCGCACATCATGGCCGTACACAGCCCGGCCGGTCGCTTTATCCGGTGCATCCAATTTGGGAATACGTTTGCCGATTATCGGTTGGCGATTCATCCGGCCTCCGTGGTGACAGACAGCACAGCTTCTACAATTTTCAAATAACCCGTGCAGCGGCATAAATTCCCGGCCAGCCAGCTTCTCACTTCAACTTCTGTCGGCTGCGGATTCTCATTCAATAAGGCAACACTGTTCATCACAATGCCGGGGGTACAGAAGCCACATTGAATGCCCCCTTTTTCTACTAATGCTTGTTGAATTGGGTGCATCTCTCCTTCTGTCAAGATACCTTCTACCGTTACAATGTCGGCGTCATCCCAATCGGCCGCTAAAAGCAGGCAAGAGGTCATGGGTAAGCCATTGACAAGAACGGTGCAGGCGCCACAGTCGCCAGCATCACAGCCCCGGTGCGCTCCCAAGAGGTCGAGTTCATGTCGCAGCACGTCCAATAGAGTGCGCCGTGTATCTATGTACAGTTCGTGAGAGTCCTCATTCACAATTAGAGTGATTAGTTTCTTCATTTATTCATTACTCATTCAGGTGACGTGTATTCGATTTGCTGCCTGAAGCAAACAGGCAACGAAACAGCAGATGAATACCATCTGACTGCTTAAAGGGTTGGAGCTTTTGGGAGATATCTGTCTTGAAGTTTTCTAAAGTAGCTGGTTTCATCTTCTCCATCTGATCCCGAACGCCCAGCGTCCACAAGGTTGACCACCATTCCTCTTCATTGGCATATATGAAATCAGTTACTTCTTCGATTACTGCTACATTTTCAAATCCGGCCCCGCTTAATAAAGCTTTCAACCCGGCTGGTGTATCCACCGCCAGATCATCCTGTTTGTCATTTTTATCATTATCTGACAAAGACGCATAAGTACGAAACAGTTCCCAAAACCAATCGAGGAACCCTTTGGCTAGGATTGTTAAACCAATCTGTCCCCCAGGTTTCAGAGCGCGGTAAAATTGATTCACCGCAGAAGGAAAGAAAAATATGGCATGCCCACACAAAAGGAAATCAAATGAAGCAGTGGCAAAAGCCAGGTGTTGGGCATCCATCTGCAATAAAGACACCTGTTTTAAGTTTGCCTGTTGTGTCTCAGTTGCTGTCTGCCGTACCATCCCCATTGATAAATCAGTGCCAATAATTTGTCCATGTTTGCCTACCTGTTGCGCGGCCGGAAAGAGAATAGCCCCCCGACCCGTAGCCACATCCAGGACTTTGGCGCCATCAGGGATTTGAACCAATTGAACCAGACGGCGACCAAAATAGGAAAAGAATGGCGGCCCTACCTGGTCAAAATCGGGAGCTATTCGGTTCCAGATGTTAGCGGTTTCTGCTTTACTCATGTTATTAATTATCTTTGAGTGACACTAAACCACGCCGGGTAAGCGCTTCTACTATACGCCGCCGGTACCAGGCAGAACTGCGTACATCATCAATCGGGGAGCAGGTCTCGGCCGCGATTTTGGCGGCTTGTTGGACACGGCCGTCTGACACCCTATTCCCTTCCAAAATTTGCTCGGCCGCAATTACCCGTAGCGGTATCGGGGCCACAGCGCCTAAAACAATGCGCGCTTGTTGGCAAATATCGCCCGTGATGTACAGGCGTGCGGCTACCCCGACCACAGCGATGTCCATGAAGGCGCGGGGGGAATGTTTGAGATAGATGGTCTGGCCTTGCGGCGGCGGTAGATGGATTTCTTGTAGCAATTCGCCCGGTTGGAGGGCTGTCTTGCCTGGCCCCAGAAAGAACTCTGCCAGGGGTATTTGGCGGGCGCCGGAACGGTTGACGAGGACGGCCGTGCCTTCCATCGCAATCAACGGCGGAGCTAAATCGGCCGAGGGAGAACCATTGCACAAATTTCCGCCGAGCGTAGCAAAACTGCGAATTTGCTCTGAAGCCATCATGCCGGCCGCTTGGGCCAAAGCGGGATACTGTTTGCGAATCAGGGTTGAGCGGGTCAATTCGCGTAGTGTGACCAATGTGCCTAAACGGATTCCTGCGGCGGCCGTATCGTGAATCCCTTGCAGCTCTGGCAGGCGTTTGATATTGATGATGGTTTGCGGCCGTACAACTCCCGCTTTCATTTTCAGCATCAGGTCGGTGCCGCCGGCATTGACATGTGCCCGGCCGTTAAGATCGTTTAACAGCGACAAGGCATCTGGTAAAGTATTGGGGGTGATGTGTTTAAATGGGTGCATGTTTTTTTGACTACAACGGATTAAGAAAGGAACGGATAAAGCCAATTTCCTAATCTCCCAATCTCTCAATCTCCAATCTCAATCCTTCTCTCCCAATCTCATATCCAACTGCTAACGCTTTCAAATTAAGCGACTTCGCTTTTGGGGCAATGTTCGCCACCGTTTCCCGCAAGGTTTCTAGGGGGAGGGGACATGTAGGATGTGCGACCGCAAAGCCGACTATGATGACGTTGGTGACGGCCGCAGTTCCCATCTCCAGCGCTATTTGACTGGCAGGAATATTACACCACTGTATGCCCAATCGATCTAAATGGGGGATGAGTGCGGGGGGGATTTCCCGGTCTGTATTCACAAAAGCTGTGCCCCCAGATCGTAGAAATGTGAGGTTGCGGCTGGCTTCATCAGCGTCTAAAGCCAGCAGAAGATCGGCCGTTCCCCGCCGAATTAAAGGGGCATCGCTGCCACTTATCTTGAGATGGGATATGACTGAGCCGCCGCGCTGGCTCATCCCATGCGTTTCAGACACCATGACAGGTTGGTTGAGGGAAACGGCCGTTTGTGACAACAGCCGCGTCAAAAAAACAACCCCCTGTCCACCTAGACCAGTCACAATCACTTTAAGCGTCATCAACGACCTTCCATTGAATAAAACCCTTGTAACAGGAATCCACACATTGGCCACAATCAATACAAGTCTTCTCATCCACGTCTACCCGACTGCCATCAGGTTGCAGAACCAGCGCCGGACATTCAAACACTTCCAGACAGTAACGGCAGCCGTCACACTCTTCGGTGATGACAACCGGCATTGGCGTTTGATGTACAGGGGTGGGGTCATAGAGAACGCAGGGACGGTCGGCAATGACTACAGCTACACCGCCATCGGCCGCCTGGGTGTAATCATGTGCCTCACGTACTGTCTGGCGAAATGCTTCCTGGTCATACGGATCCATTTCCCGTACAAACCCTACGCCGCAAGCCCGCACCAGGTCTATGATGGAAACTTGTCTGGCAGCATCAGCGCCATCAGCCAAGAAAGTGTCTTGCGCTGTCGGCTGAAAGCCCGTCATGGCTGTGGTGTGATTATCCAGAATGAGAAGTGTAAACCGGGCGCCAGTATGCACGGCATTGATGAGGGGGACGATGCCGGAGTGCAAGAATGTAGAATCGCCGATGGTGGCTATGATCGGCCGTTTGTCACCGACAATCTCATTGGCCTGATAAAATCCATTGGCCATTGCTACCGAAGCGCCCATATCAACACAAGTATCTACCGCTCGCAAGTTGGTTCCTAATGTATAACAACCAATATCGCCGGGGTAAATAGCCCGCGGGCCAAATTCCTGTTTCAGGGCAAAAAAGGCGGAACGATGGGAACAGCCGGGGCAAAGACGCGGCCGGCGCACAGGCAGTGGCAGATCATTGATTAAAGCCTGAAGTTCACTGTCAGCGGCCGTAGGTGTACACGTATAGCCAGCTTCGGTTAAAACATCGAACAACACTTTCGTTACTGCTTCTGGCGTTAACTCTCCGGCCGCGGGAACGGAACCATCTAATTTGCCGCGTATCTTATGACGCTGCTCTATTTGCAATTCAATACAGGCATCTGGCTCTTCCAAAACAAGAACCGTTTGGCAGCTATCTATGAATTGTGTGACCAGCTTTTGGGGCAACGGAAATGGCGTCCCGATCTTTAGCATCGGTAGTTCAACTCCCAATTCAAGCAGCGATTGTTTGGCTGTATGAAAAGCAGTACCGGAAGCGATAATGCCCATGACGTTGGCTGGGTTTGGGGATAAATTGGAGCCAGGAGGAATAATGGTGTTGAGCGGCGATTCAGCAAACTCGGCCGCAATCGCTGCCAATTTCTCGTTGAGTTCAACGTGTAACTGGTAACGGAATTTTGGCATAGCCGTCCAGCGGGGCGGGTTGCGGCGAAATTTAACTTTGGGGATGATGTCGGGAACGTTTGTACCGAGCAAACCCGAAGTAGCCGTTTCCCCATTAACATTGACGCTCTGGACAGCATGGCATAAACGGGTTGTCGGCCGTAGGATGACAGGCACGCCATGCCGCTCTGAAAGTTCCAAAGCATGACGAACCATCTTGCGGGCTTCGGCCGGGCTGGATGGGTCAAATACCGGTACTTTGGCCGTGAGGGCCAACAACCGGGAATCTTGTTCTGTCTGGGAAGAGTGGGGGCCAGGGTCGTCGGCCGAGATAATGACAAAGCCGCCTTTGACGCCGGTGTAGGCAGCGCTGAAAAGGGGGTCTGCAGCCACATTCAGCCCGACTTGTTTCATGGCAACGGCCGTGCGTAATCCAGCCCAACTCGCTGCCAGCGCCACTTCAAAGGCCACCTTTTCATTCGTTGACCATTCCGTATACACTCGCCGTCCCAGGCACTTTTTGTGCTTAATGACGCTGGCCAAAATCTCAGAACTGGGCGTTCCCGGATAAGCAGTGACCACACGGCAGCCTTGCTCTACCAGCCCCAGACCAATCGCTTCGTTACCAAGTAGTATTTGAGTATTCATACATTGAGGGCGTTATTGTAATGAGATTGGGAGATTTATTCTCCCAATCTCCAATCTCAGGAGTCCGTATTTATAATTGGACTTTTGGCAAATTCTTCATTGCTGCTTTGATCTTTTCTTCTGGATAGGCGTACTCTTGTAGATTGCCTTTGAAATATTCGTCGTAGGAGGCAAGATCAAAGAGGCCATGTCCGGAAAGGTTGAACAGAATGACCCGGCTTTGGCCTTCTTCTTTGCATTTCATGGCTTCGTTAATGGCCGCCCGCACGGCATGGGATGACTCTGGAGCGGGCAAAATACCTTCTGCCTTAGAGAACATGGCCGCCCCTTCAAAAGTATCCATCTGATTCAGGGCGACAGCTTCTACATAGCCATTATCTACCAGGGCGGAGATATGGGGAGCGACGCCATGATAGCGAAGACCGCCGGCATGGATACCAGGCGGCACAAAATCATGACCCAATGTGTGCATCTTGACCACCGGGGCCATTTGGGCGGTGTCGCCATAATCGAAGGTATATGCCCCTTTGGTCAGCGTGGGGCAGGCCGTTGGTTCCACAGCTACGATGCGTGTGTTCTTGCCATTGGTGAAGTTTTGTTGCAGGAAGGGGAAGGCGATACCGGCAAAATTACTGCCTCCACCCACACAACCAATAACCACATCGGGATACTCATCTGCCATTTCCATCTGTTTTAAGGATTCGAGTCCGATGACTGTCTGGTGCATCAGCACTGGCCCCAGAACAGACCCTAACGAATATTTATACTTGCCTTGGGAGGCCACGGCCGCTTCCACTGCTTCAGAAATGGCAATGCCCAACGAACCGGGGCTGTCGGGATCGTTGGCTAAAAAGTTGCGGCCGTATTCGGTTTGATTTGATGGGCTAGGCGTAATTGAGGCCCCGTAATTTTGCATAATGATGCGGCGATATGGTTTTTGCTGGTAAGACACTTTCACCATATAGACGTGACATTCCAGGTCAAAAAAATTACAGGCCATAGAAAGGGCAGACCCCCATTGACCGGCGCCTGTTTCGGTGGTGAAGCCAGCGATGCCTTCTTGTTGGGCGTAAAAGGCCTGGGCAACGGCCGTATTTGGTTTGTGCGACCCAACAGGGGAAACGCCTTCATACTTATAATAAATGTGAGCCGGTGTGTCCAGCATCTTCTCTAAACGACGCGCTCGCAAGAGGGGAGTGGGACGCCACAACTTGTAAACATCGCGTACCTCCTCCGGTACCTCAACCCAGCGATCCATGCTAACTGCTTCGCCGATAAAACGCATCGGAAAAAGCACGGACAGGAACTCTGGCGTTACCGGTTCCTTGGTGGCTGGATGTAGGACAGCATTCCAGGCTGTTTCAGCCGGGTCAATGGGCATATCCGGGTTAATGTTGTACCAAGCACGGGGGATATCTTCTTCGGGCAATAAATATTTGTATTGGTCACTCATATGTTTCTCCTTCGTAAATTGTGGTTGGTGGACAGTGGATAATGCAAGCTACCAACCACTATTCATCAGTCACATTAAAACTTAAAGCAAATGTGTTAGTAGCTGTTGAGCTTACATTTCATAGACACTCTCCTTTTTAACTGGAATACAGTCAGTAACTATTTATAACTGAGATGGAGATAAGGGTTGTAATCGGTGGAAGGGAATGAACGCTCACAATAACCTTGCTGCAAGTGTGTTTGGAGGGGAAATTTGAGCATACAATACACCTCATTATTTATCCTTTCGTCATAATAATGCGTCATGTCGAGTATATAGCAGGAGTTGAATTTGTCAACAAGAAGCCTGGCGGTGAGCGGCCGGAATTGTTGTTGATAGCCAGCAGCAAAAATCCCCGACACTTCGGAGAGTGCCGGGGACTTGTCGACAATATGTGATTTCCCCCCCATTGAGATTGGGAGACTGTGAATACCAATCTCCCAATCTCTTAAGTCTCCAAATAAAACTTCCAGGCCTCAGGCACTTTACCAGAAGCAACGATATAATCTACTCGTGGTGTTTTGGGTTCCCACAGGAGGGGCATCCCTGCTTCGTGGGGAGTGCGGTTGTCTTTGCGGCCGTTGCAATCGGGACAGGCACAGGCTGTGTTCATCCAGGTATTTCGGCCGCCGCGACTTTTGGGCAAGATGTGGTCGAGGGTGAAATCATTGTGGCGTAGACGATGCCCGTGACGTACTTCACCCGCCCGTACCCCGCAGTAAACACAGGTGTAATTGTCACGTTTCATCACTCCCGGTCGGCTCCACTGAGCGCCCCGGCGGGGGACATTCACATAGCGGCGCAGCTTCAACACAGATGGAATGTGCAATGTTCTGCTGATACCGCGCAGGGCGATCACATCTTCAGTTACTCCATCTACCCGTTCCCGCAGCAGCAAAGACAGCGCTCGCCGTTTGGGAATCACGCTTAGGGGTTCATAACTTGCGTTTAGAAGCAGGATTGCTACCATTGTAAATTCTCTCTCCATTGTCGGTAATCGGTGGACAATAAATTGGTTAACTCAGCAACCGATCACTGATAATCTATCACTGAATGGCTCCCCCACCCAGAGATGTGCCTACCAGGTTGGTTATGAGCATAACCTTTCGCCAAGCATACCCGGCAGGCTGCTCCCAGGATGCAAAAAAGGGTGACTGATGGGATTCGAACCCATGGCCTTCTGGGCCACAACCAGACGCTCTGCCAACTGAGCTACAGCCACCATAGTTGCAGTACCCCTGGCACGATTCGAACGTGCAATTTCCTGAGCCGAAACCAGGCGCTCTGTTCCATTGAGCTACGAGGGTGTATACCGGTGGAGAGACTCGAACTCCCAACGGCCGCATTTTAAGTAATGTGCCGCTCACCGAGCACTGATTACTGATTACCGATCGCCGGACTACGGGGCCAGGGTTCGAACCTGGATTTGCTGATTCAAAGTCAGCTGTCCTGCCTGTTAGACGACCCCGTAAAAAAAGGGAGACGGAGCGAGAACTGCTTTGTTCCAGCTCTGTTTGGGGCTATTACCCCACATGAAGGGGGGGAGAAGAATATGACAACTTATGCTGCCATAAGCAGGCGGAGCAGGAATCGAACCTACGGCCTGTGGTTTTGGAGACCACCGCTCTACCAATTGAGCTATCCGCCTGAACCATTATGGACTGGGCGAGAATTGAACTCGCATTTCTGTGTTGCAAAGGCAGTGTCTTCCCGTTGGACGACTAGTACAGGTTGGCATAAATGCGTGTGCAATAAATAATGCAAACTGCCAACCTGTTTAAGTACAGCGCGAAACTATTTAGATGCACACGGACTTGCGCCGCGCTGTACTAGCCCGTTGGCTGCGAGGGTGGGATTTGAACCCACATGATCCGCATTAACAGTGCGGCGCCTTGCCCATCGGCCACCTCACAACAATTGTGCGGTCTCGACCGGATTTGAACCGGCGATCTCTGGCGTGACAGACCAGCGAGGATTCCGAACTCCCCACGAGACCAAGTTGTTAAAAAAAGACAGTATCTGATTGTTAAAGGGCGGTGTTGTTAACGGCCGTGGCTACCATCAGGTTAGGGCGTTTGAACAGGGCATCTATGTCCCTGCATCGGACGCAGTTCTGGCAGCCTTTAGGCCAAAGCTTGTAGAAACAAAAAAACGCGGGCTTTTCTGCCCGCGTTGCGTTCGTTGTGGTAAGTGGCAGAAAGCCTAACTTTTATCGGGAAAACGCATTTGGGCGGACGGGCATAAACTTGGGCGTGGGCTGATCCATTGATCAAGCGTCAAATCATTTCTCTGTTCGACTGTTATTGAGTTGATTTGTTTGTGGTGAACCATGATCTAGTTATCTCCCATCACATTGAGTTTATGATACGAAGCGAAGCTTAACACATCTATTTCGTATTGTCAATATTAAGATATTACGATATTTTGACGACAAAAGCAAACCTGGAAATGCAATGTCCACACCGGATTGGTTCTGGTGGCTGTGCTACAATCGGCCGCAATGCTAATTCCAAAACGGATTCCAGGGTGGCGCGGGCTGCTGATAAGTTGGGGAGTGTATGGGGTGATGTGGATTGCTCTGGAAGGGTGGTTGTGGCGGGCTGTGCTGTTGGGGGTGTTGACAACGGCCGTACTTCTCATCTACCTTCTGCAAAAACATCTCGGCGGTCGAAGGGTGGGGTTGAAGATGTGGTTGGCTATTTCGGCCGTGTTGGGGTTGGGGTTTGGCCTGGGCAGCGGTTTGCTGACGTTGGTTTTTATGGCTGTCAAAACAGGACTACACGCCCATGGCCCGGAGTTCACCCCTTCAGAAATTGGCTGGGTAATGGGACAAATGGGATTATGGACGGCCGTTGGTCTACTGGTCGGCTTGGGGTTGGGTCTGCTGGCTTGGGGTGTTGTTAGCAGCCAGTAATCGGTGTGTAGTGTGCAGCCAGAACATCCCAGTGTAAACATCTGTCACTTATATGTAACATCGCTATCTCCAGCGATGAGTCACTGAAACTGTTTACTGAAAACTGCACATTGAAAACTACTTACCGGTATTATCCTTGTAGCTTGGCCTCCAGCGCCTTAAGCGCCTTCTCCAATTCTGATTGGCGTAGACTGTTGGTGACATCACCTCGAGTGCGTTCCAGGACGGCGCGGACAGTGTCTGTGCGACGGCGTAGACCACCGGTGATGGTATCTCTGAAATCAAAAGTGACCAGGATACTGTAAATCTGGTCCATATTATCCAACAATCGTTCCGCTTCATCACTGTGGCCGTGGCGGATGATGTCCAGAATTCGGCGGCGCAGTTCTGTGGCTGCTTCAGAGAGACCGTTGAGCCAGGTATTCCCTTCCACACCTAATTCTTTCGGGGTGGGTAGGGGCAGGTCGCGTATCAAAGCATAGGTCAGATTGGCTTCGACAAATTCTTTAATCGCATCTTGCGTATAGCCAGCATGATATAAACTCGGATAATCTTGAACGCCCTCAATTAACTGTTGTGTTTCGGTTTGAGCTTCGGCAATGAGAGTTTGGGCTTTATCCCATTCTTCGCGGTGGACAGCACGGATAGCGCGGGCGCACAGGCTGATTAGCTGGCGTGAGTCGTGGTAGGCACGGTCGCGAGCACTGTTTTTGTGTTCCATTTCTGTACGAATAATGTCGGCAGTTTGTTCAAGAGTGTCCATTATGTTCTCCAATCTTTATTTATCTTTATTGTCATTGTCCTCATCTTGATCTTGTTGGGGGAAGCGGAAAAATTGATCAGCCAGGTTGGAGGGCAGGCGAATTTCGCCAAACTGACGCTCGTAGTTGGCAATGTTTTGGGCCAGGGCGTGTTGTAACATTTTGGCGTGCATAGGCGACATGATGACGCGGGCCATTATTTTACCGCGTGGAGTGCGGGGCAGCACCTGGGCAAAGTCCAACACCATTTCGGCCGGCGTATTGCTGATGAAGGCGACATTGGCGTACACGGCCGTTAACTCCTTCGGTATATCAATCGTGATTTTTTGCTGACCTGGTTTGGGTTTATTATCAGGCTTTGGTTGTTCAGACATGGTTTGCTCCTTGTAAAAATCTTCCCGGAAGCTGTACAAATAACGTAATCGTTCAGGTGATAGTCACTTTTCCCAGTGGTAGCAGTCAAAACATAATACATTTTAAGTGACTGTCACCTCTAGATCAAAGTAAAGATACTATAAGTCACGTTTTTTGAAAAATTAAGGGCGTGTTACAATGACCAGAATAAAGCGATTCTTAACTCGAAGCAGTCCATAAACCTGTAGCGCAAACTGTCAGTTTGCGTATCGAATTAGACCGGCCGGGAATTTTGTTCAAAAAACACCGCAGGTCTCTTGATAGGCTGTATAGTTACAAAGGGAAAGCCATGGCAGACAATAAGTGGGGATGGTTGGCAGTTGGTTTGTTTTTAGGCATTATGGTGGGGGTTGGCGGGTTAACATTGTTGAACCGGGTACAACCGGCCCCAATTATCATTGAGCCGCCACCGCCTACGGCCGCTCCAGAACCAACCGGTACACCGGGGCCAATGCGGGTGTATGTGAATGGGCAGGTGGCTGCGCCAGATGTATATGAACTGCCACCGGGTAGTATTGTGGAAACGGCCGTTACGGCCGCTGGTGGGTTTACAGAAGAAGCAAATACGGCCGTTGTCAATTTGGCCCAACCTTTGCAAGATGGGGTGCAAGTGTATGTGCCCGCTCAAGATGAACAGGTCAGCGCCCCGGCCAATGTGGTTTCTGAACCGGCGTCCTCTGCAGATGATGGGGAAACGGCCGTTAGCAAACCATCTGGCGCTCTGGTCAATATCAATCAGGCCACAAAGGATGAGCTAGATACATTGCCCGGCGTTGGCCCCAGCACGGCCCAGAAAATTATTGAACATCGTGACGCCAACGGTAATTTTACCACCATTGAAGCCATTATGGATGTGTCCGGCATTGGCGAGGCCAAATTTAACCAGATGAAAGAGTTGATTACGGTAGACGAATAGTGCCTCTTGAGAACCCATTCACTACGGCCGCAGCCCGCATGGCTGGTATTCCTTTTAGATTGTTTGGGCGACGGCCGTTCACACCCCCAAAAAAAGCTCTGATTCTACATCCGTGCTGCATTAGCCAGGTGATTCTGGCAACACCCTTGTTAACTGTCTTAAGCAAAGCTTATCCTCAAACCCAATTTGATTGGGCGGTGAGCGATTGGGCGCGGCCAGCCATTTCCGGCAATCCGCAGCTGAAAGAGCTGATCAGGTTGGGGGAAGCGGCCGTACACCAACAATCCTGGTCAGAAATCAGGGAGTTAAGCGACCGTTTGCGCCAGGAAAAATATGATACTTGCTTTATTCCCGGTCGTTCTGGCATTTTGTCTTATATTGCCTGGCAAGCCAGAATTCCACAGCGAATTGGTATTAATATTCAAGGTCGCGGTTTTGCCCATACATTACCGGTACGGCCGCCAACGGCCGAACGACACGCAGCAGCCGTCTACCTTTCATTAGCCGCAGCAATTGGAATTAATACCGGGCCGTTCAGTCGTTTACCGCTCTCTTTTTACCCCTCTGATGGGGCGCGCACGGCCGTGACCAAACGCCTCATTGATGAATTGGACTGGCTGGGGGATGTGCCGTTGGTCATATTACATCCCGGCGGCGGGCATGGTTCCGCTTTTGAAGATGAGGCCAAACGTTGGCCGGTAGAACGTTTTGTGCGCCTGGCCAATCACTTGGTACGCAAGCACAATGTCAGGTTGCTATTGGTGGGCAGTGAAGCTGATCGGCCGTTGGCGGCCGATATTGTCGGTTTAATTCCCGTTGCGGCCGCTAACTGGACGGGCAGCGTGAGCTTAAGTGAAATTGGCGCTTTGGGGGAGATGGCTGATTTGTATGTGGGTAATGATACTGGGTCGACCCATATTGCGGCCGCGGTAGGCTGTCCCACCATCGCCATTTTTGGACCAAGCGACCCCACGATTTCTGCCCCTTATGGCGAAGAAGATAAGGTGGTGGTTTTGTGGCGGGAGATTGTGGAGGAACGGCCGTTTACCTGGCAAGATGGCGTTTCTGTCAATGAAGTTACCAAAGCGGCCGATCGTTTACTCCAGCCCAAATCTTAATTATGGGCAGCCATACCAAATTTGAACAGAGATAAGGTAGGGGTGGGATGGTGCGGTATGGTTGTTGTCTGGCATAAAACCGTTATTCCGCACCATCTCACCCTCCGCACAGCCGGGTGCGGGGTGAGATAACCGGCATTTAGGTTCTACGTCAGCCGAAGGTTATAGGCCGGTCATCCCACCCCTACACTGAATTTCAGAGAATATTGATGAGTTATTGGAAACTTTGCTGGCAGCCCCTTAAACTGAGATAATAGTCAAGAGTGGGCTTTTACTGTAATTTATTCATAGGAACCTGATGTGCAACTTTTTTATAGAAGGGGAATTGGTACCTTTAGTTACACATAATTGATGCTTTTATGAGTGCCCACTTCTCAGTGATTTGGTCGGGGAGAATCTGAATTGTATGTAACCTCAGATGCCAACAAGCGCACATTTTATTTCGGAGGTGAAAAGATGTCTGTTTTAAGAATTTTCATTGGACTTTTTGTTCTAATCACAATTAGTGTGGTTGAAGTTTACGCAGCCCCAACAACAGCCATACTTGACAGTGGCATCGCCATTAATGAAATCCTGATCGATCCCAACAGTGGCGCTTCAGGGTTTGATACTGATAATAATGGTACTGCTGATAGTCGGGATGAGTTTATTGAACTTTACAATCTATCTGGCAGTACAATTGATATTAGTAATTGGGAATTGTGGGATTCGGGTAGTGGGAATTGGTTTGCATTTCCGCCAGGTACACAGCTTGTTTCCGGAGCTTATGCAACAGTCGTTATTGGTGTACAAGCTGGGGGAACGTTGCCTACTATGACAAATCCAGACAGCGTGATTTTTGACGCTGGCCGAGGAACTTCAGTTATTAACAATGGTGGTGATAATGTCGTTTTGTATGATCCTGGGAATGATGAATATATCCAACTTTTATTCAATGGAGACTTACCAGATGATCCGACTATAACTTATGTAGGGTTTTCTGGAACTGCTATACGGGTAGGTCCTATTGAAGACTGGGGATCAGATCAGGATACTAGATCACTTACACGGTATCCATCTGGAGACACTGCCATAGGTGTACATGATGTGATAACGCCTGGGGGACAGCCTGCCAGTCCCACAGCTGTTAACTTAAAAAGCTTTTCCTCAAAATCATTTCCCTCAATAGAAACCATCTTCATTGTAATAGTAGCCATACTATCATTAATTTCAGTGGTAATCATATTTAGAAGGCAAACACATCAAAACACACGGCCGTAAGCCCACAAAAAGCGAACGCTGGTTTCAATACCCCGGTAATAGTTGGGCAGATAAAAGCGTTCATTGGGCACATGAATAGTGAGTCAATCTAAAGCTGACGGCCGTAATCCTTTCTCTTGCAACAGGACATCCAACCATGCTGCCTCGGCGTCGCACAGGGGCGCGGACGGGGGTTGGCTGTAATCAATCAGCAAATCATAACCGCCCACGTCATAACTGCGGCTGAAAACGGCCGCTAAATTCAACACCGCATCAGCGTCAGGCGGCCGCAGGGGGATGCGGCAGTTAGGCAATTTGCCGGACAGCGGAATGGCGTACAATTCTAACGCATTGCGCCGTCCTGTCCGGCTGATATTGATCAGGTAACGCCAATCGGCCGGCTCGATAAGGAGGCTATTTCGGGCCAGCACAGTTTCTTTTCCATAGCTGAGTAGATCGATTTCCACCAGATTCACATCCGTTAACAGCAAATCGCCTTGTTTTTGGATGTATTGGTTGCGGCCGTCGCCCATCTTGTTGGCCGGGCTGAGGAGTTCAATCAAAGTCACCACATCTCCTGTCTCACGGGCGATGATCTCAATATAAGGTATGTGGATTGTGTCATCTAGCGAAGTGATTAGTTGTGGTTCATCGGCGACTAGCGGCGCGGCCGTTGTAAGTGTAGGAGCCGGTTCACGTAAGGTGTGAACGAGGAGAACGTCTGGCACATAACTGCGGCTGATATTGGCAAGCTGTACCCGTTCACCGATGCGGGCGACATATTGCGGCCGTAATTGCGGTTGCAACGCTTCAGAAATATAGGTAATCAAGCGTTGATGAACATCAGGCCAAACAGCGCGGGCTTCAAGATAGGGGTCCATACCGGGAAATGGGCTGGGCATGATTGTCTCCTTGTCTAATATGGTCAGTGATGCAGGCATTACACCCTAAAATAATTGGTAATCATTCACTCCCCCAAGGTGCCCGGCGCTTATAAACGAGTGTCCTACTCCGGTAGACTTGGTAATAAAGTGCCGGGCACCTGAATGGTTACAATAATTGTTTATTTAGGTGTCAAACCACACGGCCGTAATTCTGCAAAAATCGAATGCTGGTTTCAATGCCCCGGTAATAATTGGGCAGGTAAAAGCGTTCATTGGGCGCATGAATCTGGTCGCCGGGCAGGCCAAAGCCCAGCAGAATCGTTTCCAGACCGAGGTAGGTTTGGAATTTAGACACCACCGGAATGGAGCCGCCTTCACGCATAAAAACCGGTTCCTGGCCAAACGCGGCCGTACTGGCAGCAACGGCCGCTTGCATGGCCGGCATATTCAAATCAGATATGCTGGCCGGCGCTCCACTACTGAACTGCAACTCATAAGAGACAGTCGGCGGTATGATCTCCGCCAGATATTGGTGTACTTTTGCCTCAATGTCGGCCGGGTCTTGGTTTGGAACCAGACGCATGGAGAATTTAGCGTGGACGGAGGCGGGCAGAACAGTTTTGCTGCCTGGGCCAGTATAGCCGCCTAGGATACCATGCACATCCAGCGTCGGCCGTGCCCCCAATCGCTCCACTAAATTGTATTCTGATTCACCCCACGGCCGTGGCGCTCCCGTTTCCGCCAGCCAGACAGCTTCATCAAAAGGAAACCGGGCCAGGATGTCTCGTTCTTGTTCCGTCAACGGCCGTACTCCATCATAAAACCCCGGGATCAGGATATGCCCGTCTTCATCTTTCAATTTAGCGATGAGATGTCCCAGCACATTGAGGGGATTATCTATGCCGCCGCCGAAGCTGCCAGAGTGCAAGTCTCGTTTCGGGCCGTGAATGTCCAATAAAGCGTAACACATCCCCCGCAAACCGTATACAATGGCCGGTTGTTCCGGGCTGACCATCGCCGTGTCTGAAACCAGGGCCACATCGGCTGCCAACAGTTCCCGATTCTGAGGGATAAAGGCCGATAAACTGACGCCGCCGCTCTCCTCTTCCCCTTCAATAATAAACTTGACATTGACGGGCAAACGGCCGTCACTCTGCAACAACGCTTGCACCGCCTTCACATGCACATACACCTGCCCCTTATCATCCGACGCACCGCGAGCATAAATGTAATCGTCACGCACATCCGGCTCAAATGGAGAGGATTTCCATAGTTCTAACGGCTCGGCTGGCTGCACATCATAATGCCCATAAATGAGAACAGTCGGCACGCCGGGCGCGTGCAACCAATCCCCGTACAGCAGAGGATGGCCACCTGTTTTGATGATTTGCACATTTTCCAGTCCGGCCGTTTCCAAAGCGGCTGCCAGCCAATGCACGGCCGTGACCACATCTTCCTCATGTTCCGGTTGCGTACTGACACTGGGGATGCGTAAAAATTCCTGTAACTCTTCCAAAAAAATATCCTTATGTGATTGGACATAGGTTATGGCGTCGCTCATCAAAAACTCCATTCGGTTTTGTACATGATTATGGGTATAATCGCGGATGGTATTGGTAAATGTTTAGCATAAAAAACTGCCTCATAGAATAGAACGCAGATTATAACCCAGCCCACTAAAACGTAAAGCGGAGAACAATGAGACGACCGTTTTACGTTTTATTTGTGCAAATTGTATGAACGAAACGATAACCAACGAAGAAATCAGCATAGCTGCTCTGGTAGAAAGCATCCTTTTTGTTTCCAGTGGCCCCGTGCCTGTTTCCCGGTTAGCCAAAGCATTGGAAGTGACAACGGCCGTCATCAAAAACGCCTTACAAGCATTGGAAACAGATTACCAGACACGTGGTCTGCGCCTGCAATGGAGCGGTAATGCCGTGCAGCTCACGACCGCCCCCGCTGCCAGCAGCGCTATCGAACGTTTCCTGGGATTGGAAGTCACCAGCCGTCTTAGTCAGGCAGCTTTGGAAGTGTTGGCTATTATCGCCTACTTGCAGCCTACCACTCGCCCCCAAATTGACCAGATTCGGGGCGTCAATTCGGATGGCGCTTTGCGTACTTTGCTCAGTAAGGGGTTGATTGAAGAAATCGGCCGCATGGAAACGCCCGGCCGCCCTATTTTGTACGGAACCAGTCCCACCTTTCTACAACATTTTGGCCTGACAATGTTGGAAGAATTACCTGAACTCCAGGAACCGAACGAGGAAGAACTGCTTGTGGTGGAACGTGTGACTGATGGATAATGTCTCTCTAACGCCATTTATCAATAAAATCGTCCACTTCAAATTCGACAAACGGACGTTGGATTTCCAATTGTCCCAATCTTTGTTCAGCAGCGCGGCCGTAGACGATGGCAGTCGCTTGCTGCTGAAAGCGATTCGGAAACAGGTGAATTTAGCAGCGCTGCAAACGGTGTTGGATGTGGGCTGCGGTGTCGGTGTGTTGGGTTTGAGCCTGGCCGGGAGCCAGCCGCAGTTGGCCTTAATGGTACAGGATCGAGATGCTTTGGCGTTGGCTTTCACTTGCGCTAACGCTCGCCTGAATCAGATCGAAAAGATACAGGCGCTAGAGGGATTGGGGCTGCAAAATTTACACGGCCGATCCTTCGACCTTATCATCTCCAACCTCCCCGGAAAAGCGGGGACGCCTGTTTTACAAGCGTTGGTGCAGCGTATTCCCACTTATCTGGCTGATGGGGGCATAGGGGGACTAGTTGTCGTCAAGCCTTTAGAGGATGCCATTCTGGAAGCGTTAGCCAGTGTGAACTGCCAGATTTTGTACCGGCAGGGGACGACCATGCATACTGTCATTTTGTTTAGTGGCGGCGATACGCGCATACCCAACCCTGATCCACTGGCCCCATACCTGCGCCAAAGCGCCCAATTCACGGCCGAAAAGCAAACTTACGAACTGGATACGGTTTATAATCTGCCCGATTTTGACACACTCGGTTACGCTACCCGATTAGCCGTTAAAATGCTGTCCAAAGCAAAGCTGCACGGCCGTCTCCTCTTCTGGAATCCAGGACAGGGCCATTTGCCGGTCATCGTCCAGCAGCAAAACAGAGACCAGATTAGCCATATCACATTGGGTGGCCGTGATGCCCTTAGCCTGCAAATTTCGCTGCGTAATCTGGTTAACCTGGGCGTGTCTGTGGAAAATGTAACGATGTTGCATTTGCCCACTATTTTGGAGGTCACGGGACAGTTTGACACTGTTATCCTTTTTCCCGATGACGATCCCGGTGTTCCCTGGAGCCGCTTGCTGCCTCCGGCCATCGGCCGTTTATTGACAGATAAGGGGCGGGTTCTATTGGTTGCTAAAAGCGGATTCATTGGCCGCTTGCTGGCCGACAATAAATTATTGCGTCCCATCGCCCGTAAAAAATATCATGGCTTAAAGGCCGCTATCATGGAACAAAAATAATGGCTGAACGATTGCAAAAAATAATGGCCCACGTTGGCATTGCCTCGCGTCGGGAATGTGAAAAGATAATTAAAGATGGCCGTGTCAAAGTGAACGGCCGTGTAGCCTCTCTCGGCGACAAAGCGGATCTAACCAAAGATCGGATTGAGGTGAACGGCCGTCTATTGCCGACTACACAAATCGAATACATTTATGTGGCCCTAAACAAACCGAAAGGCGTTCTCTCTTCATTGAGCGATGAGTTGGAACGCGGCCGTAAAACAGTACGCGATCTGATACCCCTGCCCGGTCATCTTTATCCGGTCGGTCGTCTGGACAAGCAAAGTATGGGTTTGATGCTTATGACCAACAATGGCGACCTGGCCCACAAGCTGACCCATCCCCGGTATGGACATGAAAAAACGTATCATGTAACGGTGGACGGCCGTATATCCCTGGACACCATCAAACGTTGGGAAAACGGAGTGTATCTGGATGGACAAAAAACGGCTCCGGCCAAAATAAAAATTTTGCGGCAGGAAGTCAGGTTCACCCTGTTAGAGATTGTGATGCGCGAGGGACGTAAACGACAAATCCGGCGTATCGCCAGTATGATGGGGCATCCTGTCACCCGACTGCTGCGGGTCAAAATTGACTCTGTTGATTTAGGGACGCTCAAACCGGGCGATTGGCGGCATTTGACCAAACGAGAAGTGGAAAGGCTGCAAAAAACGGTCAATCGTAAAGGGAAATTCCGCCGCCGTCGACCCAAATCGAGTAAAGGTAAACGTTACGGCCGTAAACGGTAAATAGTAGTGTGCAGTGTGCAGTGTACAGTTTTCAGTGTGCAGTGTGCAGTTGACTGATTCCCTACTGAACACTGAAAACTGACAAGAGGAAAATCAGTGAATCAACCAAACGTAATAACCATAGACGGCCCGGCCGCTTCCGGCAAATCTACTGTCAGTCGTTTGTTGGCTGAACGCTTAATTTATTTGTATTTGGACACAGGCTGTATGTACCGGGCTGTGACTCTGGCAATGTTGCAGCAGGGGTTGGATGTGATGGCTGAAACGGCCGTGACCCAATTGGCGCAAATGGTTGATATTAGTGTCAAACCAGAAGCGGGAGAGGGAGACGGCCGTCATTACACCATTTTGCTCAATGGACAGGATGTGACCTGGGAGATACGCACGCCAGCGGTAGATAAAAATGTCTCTCAAGTTTCCAGTTACCTGGGTGTGCGTGAGGAAATGGTCAGGCGGCAGCGGGAATTTGGCAAGCAGGGGCACATTGTTATGGTGGGGCGAGACATTGGTACAGTTGTCATGCCGGACGCGCCCTTGAAATTGTACATCACCGCCACGGCCGAAGAACGCGCCCGTCGCCGTTGGCATGATCGCCAAATACAAGGCTTCACCGATGAATACGAAACCATCCTGGCCGATGTCAAACGACGAGATGCGTTTGATGGCAATCGTACCCATTCCCCCATGCGCCCGGCCGCAGATGCCATCATCGTAGACAGCACCGATAAAACAGTGGCAGAAATTGTGGCTGAGATTTTGCTTATTGTTGACAACGGATGGCTGATGGTTGACCGTTGACAACTGAACACTGAAAACGGCACACTGAATACTGATCACTTCAAAATGACCTTATTCCAAGAACTTGACCCTACCACTTTTATGGGCGGACACATTACCGGTATTGAGCCGGGTAGCGTGGCTGCTGATATTGGCTTGCGGGTTAGTGATGAACTGTTGACGGTTAACGGCCGTCAAGTCATAGATATTATTGACGTGCAATTTTATGGGGCGGAAGAGGAGATAGAATTGCTGGTTCGGCGGGGGGAGGAGATTTTGGAAGTTACGGCCGTGCGTGCGTACAACCAACCTCTCGGCTTGGAATTCAGCCATCCCACCTTTGATACAGACATCCGCCGCTGCACTAATCTATGTGAATTTTGTTTTGTGCTGCAAATGGCCCCCAAATTCCGTCGCACCCTTTACATCAAGGATGATGATTACCGTTACTCCTTCCTCTTCGGCCATTACGTTACCTTGACTAACCTGAGCGACAATGATTGGCAGCGTATTGAAGAAATGGGGTTGTCTCCCCTGTACGTCTCCGTGCATGTCACTGATCTGGAGAAGCGGCGAGCTTACCTGCGTAACGCCAACGCTCCAGATATCATGGCCCAGCTGCGCTGGCTGGCGGAACGGGGCATCAAGGTTCATACGCAGCTTGTCATTGTGCCGGGGGTGAACGACGGCCGTTGGCTGGAACAATCCATCCGTGATCTGGAAACAGTTTTACCGGCCGTACAAACCATCAGCATTGTGCCGGTGGGGCTGACCAAACATCACAAATTCGGCCTGCGTCCCCATACTCAGGCAGAAGCGGCCGTCACGCTGGATTATGTGGAGCGGATGCAACCCTATTTTCGAGACAAATTTGGCCTTAACTTCGTCTACGCCACTGATGAATGGTATTTGGTGAGCGGCCGTCCTGTACCCCAACTTGAAGCATACGATGGCTATGAATTGCAAGAAAACGGCTTGGGCACAGTGCGGCGCTTTTTGGATGAGTGGGAAAGTGAAAAAGAGGAAATTGTTAATGGTCAATTGTCAATGATCAATTTTCAAACGGTGACACTTGTTACGGCTACTCTTTTTGCTAATACACTAGAAAAAGCGGCCGTTGAATTTGCTGCTTTATCCGGCGTTTCCGTTACCGTGCTGCGCATTGTCAATGATCGGTTGGGGGCGACGATTACCGTGGCCGGGCTGCTGATGGGGCGGGATGTGTTACAGCAGTTGAGCACGGTCGGGTATGGTGATTTGATTGTTTTACCACGGGTGATGTTTGACCATCCCGATACGATTTCACTGGATGACTTGACGCCGCAAGAAATAGCCAATCAACTGAAACGGCCGTTAGCCCTGGCCGACACAATGGGGGATGTTTGGGATGCGCTGATGGGGGAGTCGCAAGTGATGTACAAACCAGAGAACATGGGAGCCTGAAGTGAACATGCGATTTATCGCCAATGTCGAGTAGCTAATGGTCGTCCACAGCAAGGGTGTTTTGGACGCTCTTCACGAGGTAATCGTTTCAAATCGGTTAATTTACTTTCTAACGCCAATTCCTGAATCATAGCAACCCTGACTTTAGCAAGGTGTTTATCTGCGGTACTTTCGATTTCCGTAATACTTGCTTGAGGATGTTGTTGTCGCCAACAGTTTGCTTTGCAACTCGCTTCCTGAAATAGTGTGTCCCATTTTTGTCCACGGTTCATTTGAGCTTTCGTTATTTTCATTTTCTACTACCTCCTATGTTTTTCTTGCTATTTTCCCATATTATTGTCAAAGGGGATTTAGCATCTGATTAGGCTGAATACCTGGGCGGTTTGGCAATGACGACTAAAACACAGACCGCGCACACCACAACAACCCTGTCTGGTGAAATTGTTGATCAGACCGCATTGATGAGTATACTAAACAATCTTTACAGTTTAGGATGTTTTATTTTATCTGTTGAATATCAAGAGTCGGCTGAAAAAACTAGCCAATAAAAAAAACAACATGCGGCATAGGCTATGCAAAGCAATATTGCCCAAAAATGTGTGCGACCGCAAAATAGCGTCTTATACGCAAAATAGTGG
>JAAEOP010000191.1 GCA_024223125.1 Chloroflexota bacterium | reverse complement strand
TTTGAGGCTCTGATTTTAGTCCAAATTCATCACCACGATTAAGTGTGGTCGTACCACAAGGTTAACAGGATGAAATAATCCTGTTAATCCCGTAAATCCTGTCCAATTTCTTATTTCCGATAAGGTTTAGGTGATTAGGTAAGTGGGTGATTACCCAATTACCCGCTTACTTGTACTATGACCTTTCGCATTTTAATCACGGATGATTTGGGAAGCGGTGATTTCAGCCGTTTAGATACGGCCGAAGATATGTCCTACGATATAAAAACCGGGTTGAGTCAGGCTCAGTTGGGGGAAATTGTAGGAGAATATCATGGGCTGATTACACGCAGGGGCACGGCCGTAGATACAGCCATTTTACAGGCCGGAAAACAACTCAAAGTTGTGGGCCGTGCCGCCGCCGATGTGAGCAATATTGATGTTCAGGCCGCCAGCCAGCGGGGCATCATCGTCATGAATACCCCACAAGCACACATTGTTGCCATTACAGAACATACGATGGGAATGATTTTGGCGGCGGTACGACATACGGCCGCCGCCCACTCCGATATGCTCACCGGTGGCTGGAACCCCACGCAGCATATGGGGACACAACTTTACCGCAAAACGTTAGGACTCATCGGTTTTGGGCAGATCGCTCGTTTACTGGCCAGGAGGGCATGCGTCTTCGACATGGAAGTTTACGCTTATGATCCCTACGTTTCTGAAGAAATCGGTCGGGAGTTAGGTGTGATTTTGGTAGACCTGGATGATTTGTTGGCCCAAGCAGATGTGATCAGCCTGCATATGGTTGATGTGGCTGACACCCATCATCTGATCAATGCAGAAACAATTGGGCAAATGAAAGAGGGCGTCATCATTGTCAACGGCGCTCAAGGAGCCTTGATTGACGAAGCAGCTCTAGCGGCCGCGTTGCAAAACGGCAAAGTGCAGGCAGCGGCGTTGGATGTTTTTGAGCGGGAACCACCCCAAAACAGCCCTTTGATCGGCCGTCCCAATGTACTGCATACTCCCCATCTTGGCCCGCAAACAATTGAAGCCCAACGAGACATCGCTACCCAGATTATTGATCAGGTCATTGATGCTTTGCGGGGACAAGATTTTCGTAATGCAGTCAATATGCCCTTTCAGGCGGGGCCGGGTTTTGAAACGATACGGCCGCATATGTCTCTGGCCGAAAAACTGGGCTTGCTGCACTGCCATCTGGCTGATGGCCCCATTCGCCGGGTAGAAATTGAAGTGGTGGGCGAGGATGTAGCTGAGTTGATTAAACCGGTCGCGGCCGCTCTGCTCAAAGGCATCCTGCAAAAATCTATTGCCGAGCCAGTCAACAGTGTCAACGCCCCCATCCTGGCCGAGGAAAAGGGGATTACCATTTCGCAAACAAAAGGGATAAGCCATATTGATTACCCTAACCTCATCTCCTGCCAGGCGCAGTGGGATGGCGGTTCCCGTCTGCTGGCCGGGGTCTTGTTTGGCGGCACAGAGCCACGTCTGGTACAGGTGGATGAGTATACATTGGAAGCCAGACCGGAAGGAACGGTGCTGGTGTTAAAAAACCAGGATGTGCCTGGCGTCATTGGTCAGGTAGGCACGATTTTGGCGGCCTATGAAGTAAACATCGGCGAATGGCGTATGGGGCGGGATAAACCGGGTGGGGAAGCGTTGTCCTTTATTAACCTGGATAGCGAGCCGGATGCGGCCGTGTTAGACGCCCTACAAAAAATCCCCGCCATCACCCATGTCAAGTTAATCACACTGTAAATGTAGGACAAACTGTTAGCTTGTCCGCCGGGTGCAATCAAAATTATTTCGCGCACATATGGCAGATGCGTAGCTGGTTTGTGAAGATACCAAGACGCTGGCCGCCCTGCAACGGCAGTTTGTGCAAGCGCCTGATGCTTCCAATACGGCCGATTTTCTACGAATCAGTCCTTGGCAAACTTACAGTGTGCACGATGCGCTCCGTGAATATCAGGTTGAACGATTGTTAGCGGAAGCCGAAAGAGTCGTTGTGCCACAGGTCATCTATATTATTAACAACATTGATGATTTGCTGGGTGAAAAAGATAAGGCCACCTGCCATATTCAAGCGGCAGATTGGCACTATGACCACAGTGAAAGCAGCAAAAGCAAGCCGCGCTACAAAAACGCTTTCTGCTATCTCGTTTGTACGATGCGGGTGGGAAAACAGACAGCCTCCGTAGGCTCAAGATGCCAGACCAGACACAGATTGACGAACACCGTTAGTTTACACTTTTCAGATTATAAAGTATGGAGTGAGTTGTTCCCTGCTATGTAACCATTCAGGTGCCCGGCACTTCAGGACCAAGTCTACTAGAGTAGCACACTCGTTTATAAGTGCCGGGCACCTTGGGGGAGCGAGTTATTCTCTGCTATTTACATTGGAGGGGGGTACTAATACAAATTGTGTAGATAAACTTCAACGTTTTGAGGATGTTATACAAGCGAATGTGTGCGTATAATAATTATACGCAAATCAGTTAATCAAATTACCAATACCAATGCCCTTAACCAGACCAGTCTGACTGTTTATGATGGGGCCAACCGGCCGTTCCTCAACGTACAAAATTGGGATGGGACGCCCATCACGGCCGTTAACTGGCAGCAAGCGTGTCAATTCCCACCCCCATCGACCGATACAAACCTGTGTTCGGTCACTTTTTACGATGCACTGGGCCGGCGCAGCGCCAGCCAGGACCCCATGGGTAATATGATTACTTTCGGCTACGATGGCCTCGGCCGTGTCATCACTGCCACCCGCACTCTTAACCAAT
>JAAEOP010000190.1 GCA_024223125.1 Chloroflexota bacterium | reverse complement strand
TAAATTTTTGGAGATTAGAGCGGGTAACTATTTATTTTAGCGTTTTTTTAACGTTTGTAACTACCCAAACGGGTAATATTTAGGGAGAGATGCGAATGAAGAACGCCCGTGAGCCCGTGAATGAATTCATTTGATGGCAGTTGATAACACAGACTTACGCAAACCAACTGTATTGCCATAACGTGCGTGCTCTAGCCAGCCCTGTACCGAGGCCGTCAGTTGGTCCAGAGTAATATGCCGGGCCTGGTATTCGGCGATGCGGTTACGCAGTTTGCGCCGAAAGTGAACGGCCTTGCGCCCTTTTAACCGGCGTCGTTGCGGGTAAACGACAAACCCCAAAAAGGAAATACCCTCGCTTACCGGGTGAACCTGAGCCCGTTGCTGGTGCAGAGTGAGGCGTAAATCGGCCAGCCGGCTTATAATGGCTTCTTTCCAGCGCCAGAGGGTGGCTTTATCGTCGGCAAAGAGCAAAAAATCATCTACAAAGCGGAGATAGCCCTTGCAGCGCAAGTTTCGCTTGACAAAGTGGTCAAACTCATTCAGGTAGCAGTTGGCCCAAAATTGCGAGGTAAGGTTGCCAATGGGCAGGCCCCGGGGATACTCTGCGGCCAGCAAATCATCGCCGGGAAACCAGACCATTTCATAATCTGCGGCCAGCACACCTACGCCGCTGGCCAAAATCTGGTCAACCAACCAGAGGGTGTTGGCACAAGGGATTTTTCGGGCCAGAATCCGGCGTAAAATTTGGTGGTCAATACTGGGGAAAAACTGCTTTACATCACAAGAAAGCGCGTAACGATAGCGGCGGGCAAAATACTGGCAGCGGTCTAAAGCGCGATGCGTGCCCTTCCCCACCCGATTAGCGTAACTATCAAAAATAAAACTGCGTTCAAAGACGGATTCAATAATGTTACACAGGGCATGGTGTACGACCCTATCGCGGAAAGGGGCAGCGGAAATGAGCCGTCGTTTGGGTTCGTGGATGTAAAAGCTGTTGTAGGGGCCGGGTTGGTAGCTTTTGCGTTCAAGTTCTGCTTGCAATTGAACCAGATTGTCTTCCAGCCGATGTTCAAAGCGAGCCGCCGGACCTTTGCCCCGTTTACCCCTAGCCGCTTTTTTGTGAGCCAAACGCAGGTTATCCCAAGAGGTGATTTGTTGATACACGGACTGCTCCAAAAATAAAATAGCCCCGCTTCAGAGACAAGCCCAGGAAACGGGGACAGTTGATATTTGCCCGGCCCTTTGATTTAGCTCAGGGCGCGGCCGGGGCTCAGACCCGCCAAATTTTTAAAGCTGTCCAGCCGGGGAATCAGCCAGCTAATAAAATCAAAAGTGCGGGTAAAGATGACCATTTTTGACATAATATTTACCACCCGGTGCAGCATAATAGTTGGATTTGGGTTTTATGTCAAGTTTTGGTTTGAAAATTTGGATCGGCCCGCTACCGCGGGGAACATTTTCAATTGGTTTATCGCCCCCTTTCTTTCTACTCCTTACCTCTCCTTTCCTCTTTCCAGATTACAGATTTTTCAGATTTCAGATGCAGCAGATGGGGGGCGCACCACCCGAAAACCGCTGTTCCCGCTCCCGCTGCCCGGACCGTCCCCGAAGCGGGCGGCGCAGCGAACATTGCTTGCATCGTCGAGGAACGCGCCGCCCCGCAAAACGCGGGGAACATTTGTTCTAAGATAATCACCTGTCCATTCCTCGTTAACCTGAAACGGATAGGCTTCTTTATCCCAGACCGTGCTGCACCACTCCCACACATTGCCGGCCATATCAAAAG
>JAAEOP010000189.1 GCA_024223125.1 Chloroflexota bacterium | reverse complement strand
CTCGTGTTGTAAAAACCCCATTTTTTAATCCGGAAAGAAAACGCAAATGAAACAACAATATGACGCAATTATCATTGGCGGTGGGCATAATGGGCTAACCACAGCCGCCTACCTGGCACGCGCCGGCAAAAAAGTGCTGGTGCTAGAAAGTCGGCACATTCTTGGTGGAGCAACGGTGACAGAAGAAATTTATCCCGGCTTCAAATACACTGTCTGTTCCTATGTGGTGAGTTTGTTACGACCAGAAATTATTCGTGATTTAGATTTAGCTCGTCACGGGCTGGAAATTGTGCCGGAAGAATGTTTGTTTGTTCCTTTGGCAGATAATGACCGACTGCTTTTGTGGGCTGACCCTGATGCAACGCGACGCGAAATATTGCGCCATTCTGCAAAGGATGCTGAAGCGTATGAGGAGTTTGGTCGGCTTATGTATCATATGGCACTGGCCGTCAAGCCGATATTTTCTATGGTTCCGCCAGACCCTACGTCACTTAACCCCAACGAACTCAAGCAACTGCTACAGCTTGGTGGGCATTTTAGTAGTTTGAACAAGAGTCAATTCGCTTCATTGGTCAAATTGATGACCATGAGTGTGACTGACTTTTTGGAAGAATGGTTTGAGTCGGAGGCGTTGATAGCCGCTCTGTCAGCTTCGGGCATCATCGGAACTTTTGTTGGGCCGCGCTCCCCTGGTTCTGCCTATGTGCTGTTGCACCATTATTTGGGTGAGGTGGATGGCGCGACCACGGCCTGGGGCTTTCCGAAAGGGGGGACGGGCGCAGTAAGTGAAGCGATTGCTAGTGCCGCTCGTGAACATGGGGCGGAGATTCGCACGGAGGCTCCTGTGGCGCATATTATTGTTAGAAACGGCCGTTCCGTTGGCGTCGCTCTCGAAAACGGTGAAGAAATCTATGCCCCCGTCGTCGCTTCCAGCCTTGATCCTAAACGCACTTTCCTAAAGCTGCTCAACGAAGCTGACTTACCATCAGATTTTGTAACGGCCATTCGCCGCTTCAAAATTCGTGGCTCATCAGGCAAAGTCAATCTGGCATTGAGCGAACTGCCCGATTTTAGCTGTATGCCCGGCCCCGGCCCCCATTTTCGCGGCTCTATCTCGATTGGGCCAACGGTGGATTATCTGGAGAAGGCGTATGATGATGCTAAATACGGCCGTTTTTCTAAACGGCCGTGGCTGGGGATTGTGATGCCAACCATATTTGATCCCACGATGGCCCCCCCCGGCAAGCACGTCATGTCCATCTTTGTCCAATATGCACCTTATGACCTTGAAGGTGGCTGGAATGATGCCCAACGGGAAGCCTTCGGCGATGCGGTCATCGACACGCTGGCTGAACACGTACCCAATATCAGGGACATTATCCTCCACCGCCAAGTTTTGACCCCATTAGATTTGGAGCAAACTTTTGGCCTAACCCAAGGAAATATCTTTCACGGCGAACTGGAATTGAACCAACTCTTCTTCCTACGACCAGCCCCAGAATGGGCCAAATTTCGCACACCCATCAACAACCTGTATCAATGCGGCTCCGGTACCCATCCTGGAGGTGGTGTCACTGGCGCTCCTGGACGTTTGGCGGCGTTGGAAATTTTGCGGGATAGGGGCTAAAAACAAATGACAAGCAAATCATACGATGTAATAATCATTGGTGGTGGACATAATGGGCTGGTAACGGCCGTTTACCTAGCCAAAGCAGGTCGCAAAGTTTTACTGTTGGAACAGCGCGAGACATTGGGCGGCGCGGCCGCAACTGAAGCCGTCTTTCCTGAGTT
>JAAEOP010000188.1 GCA_024223125.1 Chloroflexota bacterium | reverse complement strand
CCGCCTGAAAACCGACAATCAACCAGCCAAACCAATCCCCCTCACTAATAATGAAGAAGCGCATAGGAAAAATATAGAGGAGCAGAAAGCCCACAAAGGCCAACACCGTCCACACCGGATGACGCCACCAGGGCAGTCGCCACAATTTTTGGCCGACCCAAATGAACAATATTGGCGCTCCTGTGCCCAAAAGCGCCACACCGATCAAAAAGACGCCAACGAGCAAGACCTCACTCATGGCTCGTCTCCGATGGTGATTGGCGCTGTGCCTGCCGCCATATTTTTTGGGCGCTATGCCGGGAGGCGGCTAGCGCTCCCAAAGCGCTTATACAAACAACGTTAAAGATGATGGCTGATGTGACGAGGTAAACAAAGGCGGCGAGCGCTGACGTGAGGGAGTTAAATCGGTCCAATATGAAAATTACTGAACCCAGGGGAAGAATAAGCGTCAGGGGCATCATCAGGAGAACTATCGCTACGCTCAACCAGAGATACCGTTTGTAGGCGGCGGCGAAAACGGACTGCCAGTCGGGAAGCGGCTGCTGCTGCACGGCCGTTTGCAATGCCCGCCACTCTAAATCCCAATAAATCCAATCCAGGCTGCCGCCAAATTTTTGCGAGAAGTGTATCCGATATTGCAGGTGCATCTGAACAGTGGTCAGACGTGGCGTCAGAGTGACAACGGCCGTGCGCTTAATCTCGGCCGGTCCCTGGCTGCCGATGAGTGACCGAGCCTCCAAAGAGAGATGTTGAAAGCGGAGTGTTTCCGGGTTTGGCTGAGTGTAGCCTTGTTCCCGGAAAAAAGCGGTGATGCGGCGCGATAATTCCCCGTTCCGGCCAGGGAGTGCGCAGTTGTGTTCTATGACGACGGCCATTGCAACATCTCCTCACTCCAGCGGATAAGCTCCTCTTCACACCGGCCAACCGAATCGGCGCGGGACAGCAAGACGGCCAACCGATCTATCTCCTCAGGCTGGAAATAGGGGGTGAGCCGGGGTAGGAATTCGGCGTCGGGCAGGGCGGGGTCCAGCTGGTAATGGTGGGCCAATGCCTGTTT